>JAOAGA010000006.1 GCA_026415985.1 Pseudomonadota bacterium
AGGTTACACCAGTCAGAGAAGTCGATGACAGAAAGATAGGAGAGGGTAAACCGGGACCAGTTACCAAAAAGATTCAAAAGCTTTTTTTTGATATCGTTAAGGGCAAGGTCAAGAAATACAGAGAATGGCTCGAAAAGGTATAATTTTTATTTTAATTTTTTCTGCTTTCCTTATCTTCAACAGGGATGGGTTTGCTTATAATATTTATTTAAAAAACGGAAAGGTTTTTGATGCTGTAGAGCACAGGCAGGAAAGAGGACTTTTCATTATTAAACTCCGTTTGGGCTACGAAGTCGGGATACCACTGAATGATATAGATTTTGAAAAAACAAACAGGGCTATTTCCGATTATGAAGAGAGAAAAAAGAAGGAACAGGAGTTTTTAGAGAAAAAACGTCAGTTAGAAGAGAAAGAAAAACCAAAGAAAGATATTTCTGAGCTTGAGGATTTTGTTTTTGAGAAACGGGGCATGCAGTTGCAGTTCCCTGAAGATGAGATATCCAAACTTATAAACCTTGGCGAAAAATATGCAGATAGAGTTGATGATATCTTAAAACCGTATACCTTTTTTTATGATTATTTACCATCTGTTGTTTATACAAAAAGACTCAGATTAATTCTTTACGGTACAGAAAAGGTTTTAAAGAAAAGAAATCTGGTAACCACAGATATTCATAATATCTTACAGGATCCCTATTTATTAATTTTTCTTGCCGTTACTTCTGATACAGTGGATTTCTTGAAGGGTGCCAAGGTTTATATTGAACAGAACGGAAGGATTATAGAGCCCTTCAATTTTAAGGTGCCCGATGTTGGAGAAAGAACTAATCTCTGGCCCAACTCACCTGCATATTATTTTAAGATATTGGCAAACTTTGCATACAAAGACATAGATATTAGCAAAGAGGCGCGACTGATAATTAAAAAGGACGATTTTTTTAGAGATTTTAAGTTAGATTTTCCATCATATCGTTAAAAATTCAATTAAGGAGTTTTTTATGAAGAATAAAATTATAGGAGAGGCTTTAACTTTTGATGATGTCTTATTATTGCCTCAATATTCAGAGGTTTTGCCTAAGGATGTTGATGTATCAACTTATTTAACTAAGACAATAAAATTAAATATTCCTCTCCTTAGCGCAGCAATGGATACTGTAACAGAAGCTGCCACAGCAATTACTATGGCAAGAGAGGGTGGACTTGGTGTAATTCACAAAAATATGTCCGTTTCTGCACAAGCCATAGAGGTAGATAAGGTAAAAAAATCAGAAAGCGGTATGATCGTTGACCCGATTACATTATCACCGGAGCATAAAATTTATCAGGCCTTGGAAGTAATGAAAAGCTATAAGATCTCTGGTATTCCAATCACCAAAAACGGAAAGCTTGTCGGAATATTAACTAACAGAGATTTAAGGTTTGAGAAAAATCTTAATAAATCTGTTTCTGAGGTTATGACAAAGGAAGGGCTTGTAACTGCTCCGGAAGGAACAACTCTTGAGGATGCTAAGGAACTTCTGCAAAAATATAGAATAGAAAAGCTCCCTGTTGTTGACAAAAACTTTAAGCTAAAAGGGCTGATTACTATCAAGGATATTGAAAAGGCAAGGAAGTATCCAAATTCCTGTAAGGACAGTTTAGGAAGGTTAAGAGTTGGTGCTGCCGTTGGTGTTGGTTCAGACAGAGATGAAAGAGTGGAAGCCCTTATAAAGGCAGGATGTGATGTTATTTTTATTGATACTGCCCATGGACACTCAAAGGCGGTTATTGAATCGGTTAGGGAGATCAGAAAAAATTTTAAAGATGTTCAGCTTGTGGCAGGTAATGTCGCTACCGCAGAAGCCACCGAATGCCTTATTAAGGCAGGTGTTGATGCGGTGAAGATTGGTGTTGGACCGGGTTCTATTTGCACTACAAGGATAATCGCAGGGGTAGGTGTTCCTCAGATAACTGCTATTATAGAAAGCTATGAAGTAGCAAAAAAATATGGCATACCACTTATTGCCGATGGTGGTATTAAGTTTTCCGGAGATATAACAAAGGCCTTAGCAGCTGGTGCCAGTTCTGTTATGGTTGGCGGACTTTTCGCTGGAACTTTGGAAAGCCCCGGTGAGAGTATTCTCTATCAGGGAAGAACATATAAGGTTTACAGAGGAATGGGTTCTCTTGAGGCAATGAAGTCCGGTAGCAAAGACAGATATTTTCAGGAAGAAAGAGAGGATATCAAGCTTGTTCCCGAAGGAATTGAAGGAAGAGTTCCCTATAGAGGACCTCTTTCAGATACAATTTTCCAGCTGATAGGAGGGCTCAGGTCAGGGATGGGTTATTTAGGATGCAAAAATATTGAAGAGCTGAAGACAAAGACAAAATTTATCAAGATAACCGCTTCCGGACTTAGAGAAAGTCACGTCCATGATGTAATAATTACTAAAGAAGCACCAAACTACAGGTTGGATTAAGCTATGAAAAAGGATAAACTTCATCAGGAAAGAGTTATTATACTTGATTTTGGTTCTCAATATACACAGCTAATAGCAAGGCGGGTTAGAGAGTCTAAGGTATACTGTGAGATATTTCCATACTCCGTATCACTGGAAGAAATAAAAAATTTCAGTCCGAAAGGTATAATCCTTTCCGGTGGGCCTAAAAGCGTTTATGACAATGATGCACCTCTTGTCTCAAAGGATATATTTAATCTTAATATACCTATCCTTGGCATCTGCTACGGAATGCAACTTATTACTCATCTTTTAGGTGGCAAGGTAGCAAGAGCAAAAGAGAGGGAGTATGGCTTTGCAACCTTAAAAATCAAGGAAAAGGAAGATATTTTTTCCTATATTATAGAAGATGAAATACCCGTTTGGATGAGTCACGGTGATAGAATAGAAAAGCTTCCAAAAGGGTTTATTAGTATTGCTAAAACATCCAACTCCCCCTATGCGGGCATTAAAAACAAAAAAGGTAATGTTTTTGGAGTGCAGTTTCATCCTGAGGTTTACCATACACCTCTTGGCAAGGATATAATCAGGGCATTTCTCTATAAGGTTTGCGGACTTAGGGGTCTCTGGAATATGCACTCTTTTGTGGAGAAAAGTATAGAAGAAATTAAGAAAACTGTTGGCAATAAAAAGGTCCTTTGTGCCCTTAGTGGCGGTGTTGACTCATCTGTTACAGCAGTTCTTATTAATGAGGCCATTGGTAAGAATCTATATTGTATCTTTGTTGATAATGGGCTTCTCAGAAAAAACGAAGCTCACAATGTTTTGCGTATGTTCAGGGATAACTTTGATATTAATCTGAAACTGGTCGATGCAAAGAACCTCTTTTTAAAAAGGCTGAAAAATATAATAGATCCCGAGCAAAAAAGGAAGATTATCGGACATACCTTTATTGAGGTATTCGAAAAAGAGGCAAAAAAAATTGGCAAGGTTGATTATCTGGCGCAGGGAACTTTGTACCCCGATGTTATTGAAAGTGTATCATTTAAGGGACCTTCTGCAGTAATTAAGAGTCATCATAATGTCGGAGGTCTTCCGGAGAAAATGAATCTTAAACTCATTGAACCATTGAGGGAGCTTTTCAAGGATGAGGTTAGAGAAGTTGGCAGAGAACTCGGTATCGGAGATGATATCATACTAAGACAACCATTCCCCGGACCGGGACTTGCGGTTAGGATTTTAGGTGAAGTGACAGAAGATAAGGTAAGGATATTACAGGATGTGGATGAGATAGTTGAAGAAGAGATGAAAAAAAGCGGTTATTACTGGAAGGTATGGCAATCTTTTCCTGTTTTACTACCCATAAAAACTGTAGGTGTTATGGGCGACGAGAGAACCTATGATAATGTTATTGCTTTGAGGGTTGTAGAAAGCATGGACGGTATGACCGCAGACTGGGCAAGACTACCCTATGATTTGCTGGGTGAGATTTCCCGAAGAATTATCAATGAAGTCAAAGGCGTTAACAGGGTTGCCTACGATATAAGTTCAAAACCGCCAAGCACAATTGAGTGGGAGTAGTAGAAGATGGCTTTTTCGGATTTTGTTCACTTGCATTTACATACCGAGTATAGCCTGCTGGATGGTGCTATAAGAGTAGAAGATGCCATAAAAAGGGCTGTTGAGTTTAATATGCCTGCCCTTGCCATAACAGACCATTCAAATATTTTTGGCTCCTACGAGTTTTTTGAAACAGCCCAAAATGCGGGCATAAAGGCTATACTTGGTTGTGAAGTATATGTTGCTCCTGAAAGCAGGTTCAAAAAACAGCAAGGGACAGAGGGCGAAGGAAGTTCCTATCATTTAGTATTACTCGTAAAAAATAATCAGGGTTATTCTAACCTCTGCAAACTTCTTACCTTAGCAAATTTTGAAGGATTTTTTTATAAGCCGAGAGTTGACAAAGAAATTCTTGCTAAATACTCAGAAGGGTTGATAGCACTTTCTGCCTGTCTTAAGGGAGAGGTTGGTTTTCATATTGTAAAAGGTAAATATGATGAGGCAAAAAAACGTGCATTAGAATATAAAAATATTTTCGGAGAGGACTATTATTTAGAAATACAGGAAAACGGGCTCAAAGAACAGACCATTGCTAACGAGGGTATTATAAGGATATCAAAGGAGCTTAATATACCGCTTGTTGCTACCAATGATTGTCATTATTTACGGAAGGAAGATGCAAAGTTTCACGATGTACTTTTGTGTATTCAGACTCAAAAAACAATTGATGATCCCAAAAGGCTGAAAATGGAGAGTGATGAGTTTTATTTTAAATCTCCCGATGAGATGAAAAAAAGCTTTGCCCATATACCATCTGCTATAGAAAATACCGTCAAGATAGCAGACAAATGTTACTTTCAGTTTGAAGATACAGGGTATCATTTCCCTAATATAGGTATCCCTGAGGAAGAGATTGATAAAAAATTTACAGAGCTTGTCAGAAAGGGTTTTAACGATAAGATAGATAAATTACTTAAAGATAACGGTGGAAAATATACCCGAAAGGATTATGAAGACAGACTTGACTATGAGATTAGTATCATAAAAAAGATGGGTTTTGCCAGTTATTTTATTATTGTCTATGACTTTATCAATTTTGCTAAAGAAAACGATATCCCTGTTGGGCCGGGGAGAGGCTCTGCGGCGGGCAGTCTTGTTGCCTATTTTTTAGGTATTACAAATCTCGATCCCCTGAAATATAATCTGCTTTTCGAGAGGTTTCTAAATGTAGACAGGGCGTCTATGCCTGATGTGGATGTTGATTTCTGTCATGACAGAAGAGATGAGGTAATAAACTATATCAAAAACAAGTATGGACAGGACATGGTTGCCCAGATAATAACCTTCGGAGCTATGAAGGCTAAGCAGGTTATAAAGGATGTGGCAAGGGCAATGAACAGGTCCTTTCAGGAGACAAATCTTATAACCAAGATGATGGGCAATGCCCCTACCATTCAGGATGCCCTGGAGAAAGAAGAAAATTTCAAAAAGGTCTATGAAGCAAGCCCTGAAAACAAAGAACTTATTGATTTTTCAATGGCGTTAGAGAAGTTACCAAGACATACATCAGTTCATGCGGCGGGGATAGTCATAGCGGATAAGCCCCTGGTTGAGTATATGCCTCTTCACAGGGGTAAAAATGAAGATGAAAGATTAACACAGTTTCCCATGAAATATATTGAAAAATTAGGTCTTATTAAGTTTGACATACTTGGTATCAAGACTCTTACCGCCATAAAAAATACTGTTGATATGGTCTATAAGAACAGAGGGATAAAGATTGATATAGATGCCCTTGATTTAAAAGATCCTAAAGTATATGAACTCCTTTCTCAGGGTGATACTACCGGTGTATTCCAGCTTGAAAGTAGCGGGATGAAAGAATATTTAAGGAAACTTAAACCTACTGTCTTTGAAGAGATAATAGCCATGAATGCCCTTTACAGGCCCGGCCCGTTGGGAAGCGGAATGGTGGAAAGCTTTATCCTAAGAAAGCATGGAAAAGAGAAGGTTGATTACGATTTTCCTGAACTAAAAGATATTCTTTCTGATACATATGGCGTTATTGTATATCAGGAACAGGCTATGCAGATAGCATCGAGGATAGGTGGTTTTTCAAAGGGAGAAGCAGATAATTTAAGAAAGGTTATCAGTAAAAAGAAGGTTTCTGAGCTTCCGAAAATTAAGGAAGAGTTTTTAAAAAGGGCTGTTGAGAAAGGGTTTGAGAGAGGAAAGGCTGAAAAATTATTTGAAAAAATTGAAAAGTTCGGTGAGTATGGCTTCAACAAATCTCACTCTGCTGCTTATGCACTTGTGGCCTATCAGACTGCCTATTTAAAAGCCTATTATCCTGCGGAGTTCATTTCTTCCCTTATGAACATAGAAATTGATAAGAGCGAGAGAATTGTTGTTTATATAAACGAGTGTAAGAAGAAAGGCATAGAGGTCCTTCCTCCGGATATAAATGAAAGTCTGGAAAGTTTTACCGTTACAAAAGATGGTAAGATCAGGTTTGGATTAACTGCCATAAAAAATGTAGGTAAATCAGCTGTATTAGATATACTGGAAGAGAGAAAAAACGGTATCTTTAAGGATTTTGTGGATTTTCTAAAAAGGATTTCCGGCAGAAAGATTAACAAGAGCGTTATTGAAAGCCTTATAAAAAGCGGAGCTATGGATTGTTTGGGCGGGCACAGAGGTCAGCTTTTAGAGCATTATGAGGCAATTCTTGATAAATTATCTCAGCGAAAAGGTAAAAGTCAGCCGGGTATGATGAATATCTTTTTTGAAGACGAAGTTGTAGAGGAAAATATTTTTCTGCCCGATTCTCCTGAGTTATCGAGATCTCAGATACTCTCCTTTGAAAAGGATGTATTGGGTTTTTATTTTTCTGGCCATCCGCTTCTTGACTATCAGGAACAGATAGAAAGCCTTTCAGATGTAACAGTATCTAAGATACATAACTATGAGAACAACAGAAGTGTTTCGATAGTTGGGTCGGTACTGACACTTTCGGAAAAAAAGATAAAAAAGAATAACAGAAAGTTTGCCATTCTGAACTTTGAAGATCTTACAGGCAACATTGAGGTGGCGGTATACTCAGAGCCTTATGAAAAATATAAAAAAATTCTTTTTAGTGATAAACCTATATATATTAAAGGTTTTGTCAGTAAGGAAGACAACAAGACTAAGATCATCGCAAATGTTATTATGTCAATAGAAGAGGCGTGGGCTAAGGAGATTAAAGGAGTCAGAGTAAATCTAAACAAAGAAAGTTTAGACGAAAATATTCTCAGGGAGCTGAAAACCTTCTTGAAAACCTATAAAGGCTCAAACAATGTTCCTGTTACCATATCGGTACCTATTGAGGATAATAAAGAGGCAGATATATTAATACCAGAGGAGTACTGGATAGAGCCATCACCAAGTTTTTACGAAAATTTCAGGACCTGTTTTAAAAACGGTTATGCTACGTTTACAAAAGAAGAGGTATTTTTAAATGGGCGATAATCAGAGTAAAGAGCTTAAAAAAGTCAGAGATGAGATAGATAAGATTGATGATAGTATTCTTGATTTGCTCGAAAAGAGGGCAAGGCTTGTTAAAGAGGTTGCAAAGATTAAGAAAAAGATTAAGTCAGGGTTTTATGTCCCCCATAGAGAGGAAGAGATAATAAAACGACTTACAGAAAAGAGCAAAGGTTATTTTCCAAAAAATGCAATCAAACCAGTCTTCAGAGAAATTATCTCTGCCTGTTTGTCTTTGGAAAAGCCTCTTAAAGTGGCCTTTTTAGGCCCGTCTGCTACATTTACCCACGATGCAGCACTCAGATATTTTGGTCAGAACGCTCAATACGTTCCCTTAAGGGCTATATCTGATATATTCGACGATGTTGCAAAGGGAAGATCTGACTTGGGAGTTGTCCCTGTAGAAAATTCCACCGAAGGAGTTGTTTCCTATACCCTTGATATGTTTCTGAAATATGATCTTCTTATAAGTGGAGAGATAATATTACCTATAACTCATTGTCTTATCTCAAGGCTCACAAAAAAAGAGGAGATCAGAAAAATTTATTCTCACCCTCAGGCCTTTGCTCAATGCAGACAGTGGATAGAAAAAAACCTGCCTAATTGTGTGTTAATTGAGGTTAACAGCACCGCAGAGGCTGCTGAGATGGCAAAAAAGGATGAGGATGCCTCATCGGCTATAGCGGGGGAGTCTGCTTCAAAAATTTATGATTTGAATATTGTTGAGAGAAATATTCAGGACATTAATGAAAACTCAACAAGGTTTCTTATTATAGGTAAGATTAAACACAAAAAGACCGGTAATGACAAGACAAGCATTCTTTTCTCTATAAAAGATGAGCCCGGTGCCCTTTACAATATGCTGTCACCATTTGCAAAAAGGAATATCAATCTCACCAAGATAGAATCAAGGCCGGTTAAGACCAAAGCCTGGGAGTATGTCTTTTTTGTTGATCTTGACGGGCACATAGATGAAAAAATTGTCTTTGAAGCAGTTGAAGAGTTGAGAGAAAAAAGTGTTTTCTTAAAGGTTATAGGTTCTTATCCAAAATTTAAAAGGGAGGAATAACAGATGAAGGTTGGAAGCCACATTGAAAAGTTAATACCCTACATTCCGGGAAAGCCGGTGGAGGAGCTGGAAAGAGAGTTGGGAATTAAGTCTGCGGTGAAGCTTGCAAGCAATGAAAATCCGCTGGGACCATCAAAAAAGGGTATTGCTATGATGAAAAAATATATCAACAGCCTTCATCGATACCCCGAAGGGGGTTGCTATTATTTAGCTAAGAAATTATCAGAAAAAATAAAGGTTCCTATGGAAAACATAATGTTTGGTAATGGTTCCAATGAAGTTCTTGAGATTATCGGCAGGACCTTCTATGAATCAGGTGATGAGATAATTTTTTCTCAATATGCCTTTATTGTTTATAAATTGGTTGCACAGGCATTGGGTGCTAAATATTATGAAGTTCCCGCAAAGGGGCTTGCTCATGATTTGGATAAGATTGGGGAACATATTACAAAAAAGACAAAGATAATATATCTGGCTAACCCAAACAACCCTACGGGAACGATGTTTGGCAGAAAAGAGTTTGAAGGTTTTATGAAAAAGGTTCCGGAAAATATATTAGTTGTGCTTGATGAGGCATATAGTGAGTATGTGGAAGATAAAAATTATCCCGATGGTTTAAGTTATCTTAAAAGATATAAAAATCTTATTGTAGTAAGGACCTTTTCAAAAATTTACGGTCTTGCAGGACTGCGGGTTGGCTATGCCGTTGCTGAAAAGGGAATTATTGATTATATGAACAGGGTCAGGGAACCCTTTAATGTAAATACCCTTGCTCAGTTTGCAGCATTAGGTGCCCTCGATGATGAGGACCATATAAAAAGGACGAAGGATCTTACAAAAGAAGGACTGGAATATCTTTATAAAGAGTTTAAAAAGCTAAAAATAGACTATGAAAAATCCTACGGAAATTTCGTTCTTATGAAATCGCCGGTAAACTCAATGGAGCTTTACAATAAACTTCTTAAAGAAGGTGTCATTGTAAGACCTGTAGGTGGTTACGGATTGCCGGAATATCTGAGAGTTTCTGTAGGTTTGATGGAAGAAAACAAAAAATTTATTAAGGCTTTAAAGAAAATATTGAAAAACTGATAAACAGGAGGAATCCTTTATGATATTTGTAATGAAAAAAGATGCAACAGATAAGGAAATACAGGATGTAATAGAGTTAATTCAGAAATATGGTTTAAAACCACATCTCTCAAAGGGTGAAGAAAGAACAATAATCGGTGCTATCGGAGATGAGTCAAAAATCCGAAATCTGCCCTTTGAGTCTTTTCCGGGAATTGAAAATGCTGTTCCGATTTTAAAACCATACAAACTTGTCAGCAGAGATTTTCAAAAAGAAGATACAATAATAGACGTAGAAGGCATTAGTATCGGAGGTAAAAACATTGTTGTCGTCGCGGGTCCCTGTGCTGTTGAGAACAGGGAGATACTTTTTGAAACTGCCCGGGAAGTTAAAGAGGGGGGAGCCAGATTTTTAAGAGGCGGTGCCTATAAACCAAGAACTTCTCCTTACACCTTTCAGGGACTTGGTGAGGAGGGTCTGAAATTATTATATGAAGCAAAAATGGAGTTTGGACTCCCTGTAATTACCGAGCTTATGGATCCCCGGGATACAGACCTTTTATGCAAATATGCAGATATCATCCAGATTGGCGCAAGAAATATGCAGAACTTCAGATTATTATTAGAGGTTGGAAAGATAGATAAGCCCGTAATACTGAAAAGAGGACTAAGCTCTACGATTAATGAGCTTCTCATGGCAGCGGAATACATTGCCTCGGAAGGCAACAAAAAGATTATCCTTTGTGAAAGAGGTATCAGAACCTTTGAGACCGCTACGCGAAACACCTTAGACCTCTCCGCTATTCCATTAATAAAAAAATTGAGTCATCTGCCGGTTTTTGTTGATCCAAGTCACGGAACAGGTCACTGGGATTTAGTAGCTCCTATGTCTCTTTCAGCTATAGCCTGCGGTGCCGATGGTCTTATGATAGAGGTTCATCCCCAGCCTGATAAGGCATTAAGTGACGGCTCCCAGTCACTTAAACCAAAAAAATTTGCAGATCTGATGAAAAAAATAAGAGAAATTGCTAAACTGGTGGACAGAAGCTGTGAATGAGCCCCGATTTAACAGGTTAGGAGTAATTGGAGTAGGACTCATCGGTGCCTCCTTTGCCTTAGCTTTCAGGGAGAGAAAGCTATGTAAAGAGATATGGGGATACTCCTTATCCGGTAACTCTGCAATAAAGGCATCAGAGCTTGGTATTATAGATAGAAAAATTGACACTATAAAAGAAATAGGGGAGGGGTGTGATATTATAGTTGTATCCACCCCCGTTTTAACTATCCCTGATATACTAAGAGAGTTATCTCTTTATGTTTCCAAAGATACGATTGTAACTGACGGAGGTAGTGTAAAAAATTTTGTCATCAATGCAGAAAAATTTTTTAAGTATAAAAACTATGTTGGTGCCCATCCTATAGCAGGCACTGAGAAATCGGGACCAGAAGCAGGTTTTTCAAGTCTTTTTGATGGAAGTCTTTGTATAGTTGTAGAGACTAAAAATACATCAAAGAAATATCTGAAACGTGTAGTTCAAATCTGGGAAAGTGTGGGAATGACAGTAGAAATTACTTCTCCCGAAACCCATGATGAGATAATGGCTTATGTCAGTCATATGCCCCATACGATATCTTTCAGTTTGGCCTTTTCTGTTAAAGACAAGTTATATAACGGTAAAAAACTTATCAAATATGCAGGAGGAGGCTTCAGAGATTTTACCAGAATTGCAAAAAGCGATGCCAGAATGTGGACCGATATTTTTCTTTCTAACAAAGGCAACGTTTTAAAAGCCATAGATGATTTTCAGAAAAGTCTTGAAGAGCTTAAAAAAATGATTGAAAATTCCAGTGAAAGTGATATATTTAAATTTCTTGATAGCTCCAAAAGGGCTCTTTTGGAAAGGTAAAGGACTTATTTTTTTAATTTAATTGTGATACAATATCACAATCAGATTAAAACAGTGGAGGAGAAAGATGAAAATATTGTTGGTTGAAGATGAAAAAAAGGTTGCCAATCTTATAAAAAAGGGCTTTGAAGAAGAAGGCCTTTCCGTAGATGTTGCAGAAGATGGCAACAAGGCAGTAGATTTTGTAAACTCCAATGATTATGATCTTATAATACTCGATATAATGCTTCCCGGTAAGGACGGGTATCAGGTTCTAAAGGAGATAAAAAACAGAGGTATTGTTAAACCCATTATGATGCTTACCGCAAAGGATACAACTCAGGATAAGGTTATGGGGCTTGACGCCGGAGCGGATGACTACATGACAAAACCTTTTGCCTTTGAAGAGCTCCTTGCAAGGGTGAGAGCTCTCTTAAGAAGAGGACATGCCATAGAGAAGGCTTTGCCAATCCAGATTCATGACCTCGTAATAGATCCCGTTACGAGAAAGGTAACAAGGGCGGGTAAAGAGATAGAACTTACCTCGAAAGAATATGGTTTGCTTGAGTATATGGCAAGAAACAAGAACAGAATACTTACAAGAACAATGATAGCTGAAAATGTATGGGAGTATCAGTTTGATAGTCTTACCAATATAATCGATGTCTATATAAACTACCTCAGAAGAAAGATAGATAAGGATAGCTCAAGAAAACTTATCCACACAGTCCGCGGTGTGGGATATATGTTAAAAGATTAGTTTTTTATAAACATAATGAATCTCCGAACAAAAATAGCCATCTGGTTTAATGCCTTCAATGTTCTTGTCTTGTTTTTTTTCGCAGGAGGTATGTATCTCGGCATAACTCATAGTGTCGAAGAAGGCATTAACAACAGGCTTTACTCTACTGCAGAAGCCACATACTATATCATTGAAAAGCCTTTAAGCACCGGTAACTTTGCCATAACCACAAAAGATTTCGAAAATATCCTCCGGGCCTTTCTGGGATTCAGTGGTGCCGAAGGATATGTAAGAATTGTAAGGGATGACGGTAA
The DNA here is from genome assembly GCA_026415985.1 of Pseudomonadota bacterium. Taxonomy (GTDB): domain Bacteria; phylum CALINM01; class CALINM01; order CALINM01; family CALINM01; genus JAOAGA01. The sequence goes on from JAOAGA010000006.1 coordinate 12,603, forward strand.
GGTTATCTCTGCAACACAAAACGTATTTTTTCAAAATTTAAAATTAGATTATGAGTCCATAAAAATCTTAAGCAGTAATCGTGAAATACTGAGAGATTTTCCCGCCCCCAAAGGCTTCAAGGAAAAGAAGATCAGAGTTCTTTTTTATCCCATTGTATTAAATGGTAAGTTAATCGCTTATATTGAAGTTGCATCTTCTTTGCAAAGGCTTGAAAATATACAAAGCTCTATAATTCAGTTATTTTTGATAATAATACCCGTTGCATTAGCCATATCAAATATCGGCGGGCTGTTTATTTTTAATAGAGGGTTGAAACCACTGTCTATTCTTAATAAGGAGTTAAAAAATATATCGGCAAAGAACCCCACGAAGTTACCCAGATGGGACAAAGATGATGAGTTCAGGGAGCTTTTTGAATCCATCAACGATATGCTTGACAGATTTAATAAGACCTGTATTCAGACCGCCCAGTTTAGCGCCGATGCATCTCATGAACTCAGGACACCCCTTACAATAATAAAAGGTTTGATTGAGGTATCTTTAAGAAGCGAGAGAACAGTTGAGGAATATCAGGATACGCTTGTAAGCATATTGGAGGAGATTGAAAGAATGGTTAGAATAGTGGAAGACCTACTCCTCATATCAAAAAGCGAGGCGGGAGAGGTTTTAATAGAGAAGAGAGAGGTAAATATTAAAACTCTTCTGACAGAGCTTTGTGAGCAACTTTCTTTTTTTGCGGAAGACAAAAATATTGAGTTAATCTACACTGACATTGAGGATATAATTATAATGGCAGATGCCTTAAGATTAAGACAGGTATTCACTAACCTCATAGAGAATGCAATAAAATACAATAAAGATCAGGGCAAGGTTTTTGTTTATACAAAAAGGGAGAATGAAGGATTATCGATATATGTGGAAGATACAGGGATAGGCATTAAGGAAGAAGATATCCCCCATATATTTGATAGGTTTTTCAGGGCCGATAAGTCAAGAAAGCGTGAGATAGGAGGAGCGGGCTTAGGACTTAGTATATGTAAATGGATTATAGAAGGCCACAATGGTTACATTAACGTATCAAGCAGGTTTGGAGAGGGGACGACCTTTAAGGTTTGGTTGCCCTTTAAATAATTTTTCTTTTTTATAAATAAATTTTTTGTTAACTTAATTGTTATGAAAGAGACCAAAAATTTTGAAAATGCGCTAAAAAAATTGGAGAACATAACAAGGAAATTAGAGAACGAGGATATCTCCCTTGATGAGTCCATTGAACTATTCGAGGAGGGGGTTAAACTTGTCAGGTTTCTTCAGACAAAGCTTAACGAGGTAGAGAGAAAGGTTGAGATACTTATTAAAGAAACAGAGGAAAAGTTCAAATTGGAAGATTATAAAGAAGACATTGAAGAAGATATAGAGGAAGTTTAGGGTTATGAATCTTAATCGTTATCTGAAATCAAGAAAAGAGATAGTGGAAGAGGAGCTAAAAAAATATTTTCCTGAGGAATTATATCCGGAAGTATTGGCAAACTCAATACGATACAGCCTTCTTGATGGCGGTAAAAGAGTAAGACCTGTTCTTGTCCTTGCGGTGGCAGATTTATTTAATACGCCCTATGAAAAGGTTCTGCCCTTTGCCTGTGCCATAGAGATGATCCATACCTATACCTTAATTCACGATGACTTGCCCGCTATGGATAATGATGACTACAGGAGGGGAAAACTTACCAATCATAAGGTCTATGGTGACGCCATAGCAATACTTGCAGGAGATGCCCTGCTTACAGAGGCCTTCAGGATAATGTCAGAAGAAAGTCTTGCAAAGGGGATAGAACCCAAGAAGGCGCTCAAGGCAATTTATGAGATTGCCTTCAGGTGCGGAATCAGTGGTGTTGTCGGTGGTCAGGTGATGGATATAATTTCTGAAAATAGAGATATCGATATGGCAACGATTGAGTATATCCATACACACAAGACAGGTGCCTTAATTCTTGCATCCATAAGAGTAGGTGCAATCTTGTCGAGGACCACCAGCAAAGATATAGATAGATTAACAAATTACGGTAAAAAAATTGGTTTAGCCTTTCAGATAATGGATGATATATTAGATATCGAAAGCTCCTTTGAGAAATTAGGGAAAAAGACAGGGGCAGATATTGAAAAGAAAAAAAATACCTATCCTTCAGTAATAGGTCTAAGAGAATCTAAGGAACTGCTAAACGATTTAACCGAAGATGCCATAGATGCGATAAGTTTTTATGGTGAAAGGGCAAAAATTTTGAAAGATTTTGCAATATATTTGAGGGATAGACAAAACTAATGTCCGTAATAAGTAAGGTTAATTACCCTTCAGATTTAAAATCTTTGAGTTTGGATGAGTTAAAAACCCTTGCCGATGAGATAAGGGAGATAATAGTAGATACGGTCTCTAAAAACGGCGGTCATTTAGCTTCAAGCTTAGGGGCTGTCGAGCTTGCCATTGCAATTCATAGCGTTTTTAATGCACCCGAAGACAAGATAATCTGGGATGTGGGACATCAGGCCTATGCCCATAAAATACTTACCGGCAGAAAAGAGGTTTTTCATACGTTAAGAACCTATGGTGGTATATCCGGCTTTCCGAAAAGAGAAGAAAGTATTTATGATGTTGCAACCTGTGGTCATAGCTCTACTTCTATATCTCTTGCTTTAGGGCTTGCCTGTGGCAGGGATTTGAAGAATAAAGATAACAAAGTAGTGGCAGTTATAGGCGATGGCTCTCTTACAGCGGGGTTAGCCCTTGAAGGCATTAATAACGCAGGTCATCTGGATAAAAATCTGATAATAATTCTCAATGATAATGATATGTCAATCTCAGAAAATGTTGGTGCCCTTTCCTCCTATCTTTCGAGAATTCTTACCGGTCAGTTCTATACAAGGTTTAGAAAGGATTTGGAAAAACTCCTTCTTTCAATTCCAAGAATTGGTTCTTCTCTTCTTAAGATAGCCAAAAGGGCTGAAGAGATGATGAAAAGTATAATTACGCCGGGGATAATTTTTGAGGAGTTAGGGCTTAAGTATGTTGGACCGATTAACGGGCATGACCTTCATAATCTTATAGAAACTTTCAAAAATTTAAAAAATTTAGAGGGACCCATACTTGTTCATACCTATACAAAAAAGGGTAAAGGCTATAAACCAGCTGAAGATGAAGCGGAGTTTTTTCATGGAGTTCCACCTTTTGATAAGGAGTCAGGAAGGGTTTTGAAGCCTAAGGAGTTGAGCTTTACCGATGTTTTTGGTGAGACTTTAACAAAACTTGCCGATGAAGATGAAAGGATTGTTGCCATAACTGCAGCAATGAGGTCCGGGACGGGACTTAAAACCTTTGCAGATAAGCATAAAAACAGATTTTTTGATGTAGGCATTGCAGAACAACATGCAGTTACCTTCTCTGCCGGACTTGCCCTTGAAGGCTTCAGACCCTTTGTCGCCATCTATTCCACCTTCTTGCAGAGAAGTTTTGATATGATAGTCCATGATGTATGTCTTCAGGATCTGCCCATCTGCTTTGCCATAGATAGAGCAGGTCTTGTGGGAGAAGATGGACCGACCCATCATGGTCAGTTTGATCTCTCTTATCTAAGATGCATACCCAATATAGTTGTTTCTGCCCCAAAGGACGATAAAGAACTAATATCTTTAATGAAATCGAGCCTTAGATGGAGTAAACCATCTTGTATAAGGTATCCCCGTGGTTCTGTGATAGTATCAGAAGAACCAGTTGAGGATATAGAAATAGGAAAGGGAAAATTTTTAAAGGAAGGAAAAGATATAGCGGTAATCGCCATCGGACCGGTTCTTTATGAAGTGTTAAAGGCGTCAGAAATACTTGAGAAGGAAGGTATTGACATAACTGTTTTTAACGCCCGGTTCATCAAACCCCTTGATGAAGAGAATATCTCAAAAATATTGGATAAACACAGATTAATAGTAACAGTGGAAGAAAATACGATAGTTGGTGGTTTTGGCAGTGCAATCCTTGAATTTGCAAGTCGGAGAGAGATAAAAAAAGAGATTAAGTCATTGGGCTTACCGGACAAGTTTGTTGAGCAAGGACCTCTTAATATCCTTAAAGAAAAATATTGTCTCACCTCTGAAAAAATCTGTGAATATATTAAAAATCAGCTGAATAAGCCGGATTAGATGAAAAAAATCAGGGCTGATGAACTGCTTTTTCAGAAAGGTTTGGTAGAATCAAGAAGCAGGGCAAAAACCCTCATTATGATGGGAAAGGTCTATGCAAATGGTGTTAAAGTAGAAAAGGCAGGAGACAATCTGAATACCGATAGTGAGATTGAGATAAAAGAAGATTTGCCCTATGTCAGTAGAGGTGGGTTAAAACTGGAATCTGCCATAAAGCACTTTAATATTGATATTAAAAATAAGATTGCCCTCGATATAGGAGCATCAACAGGTGGTTTTACCGATTGTTTATTAAAGTATGGTGCGAAAAAGGTTTATGCAGTTGATGTCGGATATGGGATACTTGATAACAGACTTCGAGAGGACAAAAGGGTTATAAACATAGAAAAAACAAATTTCAGATATATTGATAAGAGTCTTATCCCGGAAATAGTTGATTTTATAAGCATTGATGTATCCTTTATCTCCCTTACCCTGATTATTCCCAAGGCATTGGAATTTTTAAAAAAAAATGGCGAGATTGTTGCCCTGATCAAACCTCAGTTTGAACTTACGCCTAAAGAGGTGGGGAAAGGTGGTGTTGTAAGAGATGAAAAGTTAAGGGAGAAAGCGGTAGATAAGATAAAAAATTTTTCCCAATCATTAGGCTTAACTATCATTGGGATTATCCCCTCCCCTGTTTCAGGGCAGAAAGGCAACAAAGAATTTTTGTTATATGCGGTCAATATTTAATCTCTATAGTTTTACCTTCTGTTACATCTTCTTCTTTTATGTTTAGGGGTATTTTACTGCCGTTTAGTTCAAGGTTGACTAACTCTGCCTTTACAGGGTAGGGGCTGTCTAAACTGTAGGGGACATTAAAGATCCTCCCGTTTTCAGCGGGTTCTCCCAAACTTATGTAAAAAAAGGTGTTGTATGGAGTTTTTATCAGCATTTTCAGTAGGGGGTTTTTGTTTCCTCTGTATATTATTTTGGCAGATTTTACTCTTTCAAATATTTTTATATTTTTCTTCTTGGAAGATTCGTATATGAGTCTCAAATTTTTGGGGGTATTCTGAAAGGGTGGAGTAATGCCATAAAAATGGTACAGATTAAAAAGAAAAAGTTCTGATGCCTTTGAGTTGATGTTTTTGTTTTTATCAATATAGGGATTTTTCTCACTGCTTATGGCATACCAGTCAGTTATTATATTCTCATCGGGATTTTCAAGGATAAGGTATCTGCTTTTATTCCTGTCAATAATTTTTAATACCTCATCTTCTCTCTTTGAGAAAAGGGCATTGATAAACTCTTTCTCACCACTATTTATGGCAACATTGATAAAGTTATGGGCCACTGCTGGTCTTTTTGCTATCTCTATAATGTAATGACCTAAATGCCAGCTTGCAAGCACACCATAGGGAGTTTCACCCTTTTCGAATTTTTCCTTATACGGTGTTGTTTCTCTTAAAAAGATAAGGGAGTTTTTTATCTCTTCACTTAAAAACCTTTCGGAACTTGTTTTTAAATCTCTGTAAAATATTATTGAAGTTATAACTAAAAAAACTACGATTAAAATTTTAAGATGTTTCTCCAAAAGATCTTTTAAAACCACTGCTATCATAAAAGAATAGCCCAAAGTAAAAAAATATCCGAATCTGAGCTGAATAAGTGTTAACAGTAAAAAAAAGAGACAGTAGAAGAAAACTAAATCGGCGCCACGTTTTTTATAGTATTTATAAATAAAATAGGGAGAAAGAAAGATAAAAGGGGTAAACAAGGAGATTGCCCTTTTTAGTTCATCGTAAAGACTATAAAATCTGCTAAAAAAAAGTGGGGAACTTTCCTCTATAAGTATCATTAACTTATCGCCCTTTGTAACGAACATAAGTCCTTTGAAAATCTCATAAAAGAGTCTATGGAACATAAGCCCAATGATTATTGCATTACCGAGCCAGAGTAATAGCCTGTTTATCCTTTTTGTTTTGTGAAAGTAAAGGGTAATAAAGACAACCGATATAAAAAAACAGAAATCTCTCTGAAAGGCCGATAGAAACTTATATGAGTATGGTGGAAAATCATTGGTTTTTGTTATTTTTAAATATACAGCCATAACAATTGCTGTTATATGAAAGGCTACAAAAAGCCCTTTCAGTATTCTGTCATCAAGGTTTTCCTTAAGGAACTCATAAATTACAAACATAAAGACAGGAACAAAGTAAATTAAGGCACCGGGCCAGTTAAAGAATGATAAGACACAAAAAAATGAGAAGAGAAGAAGAGATGGGATATCTTTTTTTGTAAAGTATCTGAAAAAGGTCAGATAAAGGAGCGTTATTATGAGTAACTCCATGGAATGATGGTCGAATCTGCCGAAGGATGTAAAAAGATATAGGATGCCTGTTATTGAAAGAAAAACTGATGTGGTCAGTGATGTTGTTATCCCTTCCTTTTTATAGACAGAGAAATAGATAATAGTAAGAGCAAGAAAAAAATAAAAAGGGTTAAGAAAAGGTATTATTCTTGTGTCAGAAATAATCTTTGTTATTCCTGCCGATAAAAAATCATAGAAAGGCGGCCAGGGACAATAATCACCTCTCGGATACGACAGGAAGGGATCAAAATCAAGCATTTTGGGAAAGTTGTTTAGGGTATATAAAACCCTTCTTAAGTGATAATAACTGTCGGGGTCAATGAGATTCAGAAAATTATTCTCATAAACATAAGGATATGTTGAGAATCTTAATAAAAAATAGGATATGGTTACTATAAAAAATATGAAGTAATGACGATATTTCTCAACCATTACAGTGATTTTCCTAAAAGATAGGCCTGATTAAGTATTTCGGGGTATTTTTCAATCTCTCCCTTTTCATCGACACCTCTTACAAGCACCGATTCCTTGAGAGTGCAGTCAAAGGTATCAAAAAAATATTTTACTGTCATTGTTATACCGTCAAAAAGTTTTGCCCCTTTTGTTGCACCGACGCTAAAAAGATAGCCTTCTTTTGGTTTTGTATTTTTTTCAAGAATATATTTTTTTACCCAGAAAGACTGGCATCGGTCCATAAGTATTTTTGTATGGGCCGAAACGGTATAGAACATAACCGGTGTGGATAATGAGATTATATCGGCATTCTCAATCATATCGTATATCTTCTGAAAATCATCATCTATGATACATCTTCCGTTTTCTTTGCATTTATATATTTCAAGACAGGGACTAATCTTTAAATCCCTTAAAAAAATCTTCTCGATGTTATATCTCCTTGTTTCAGCGACACCTTTTAAAAAATGCTCCATAAGTATCTCTGTGTTACCCATTCTTCTGGGGCTACCGAAAAAAGCAATCAAGTTTTTCAATATTTAACCTCCTGATAATTGATTACACAAACTTCATCTTTCTTGCGGCATATAAAGACATTTTTAATAATATAGCTCCATCTCTCCATCTGTTAATATTTGTATCGCCGTATTTTCTTTCTCTGTACCTTATCGGTATCTCTCTGACCTTTAACCCCATCCTTACCGCACCAAAAATTATATCAAAATCTCCAAAGGGGTCAAAGTCACCGAAATAACCTCTTTCACGCATAATCAGATTATATTGCTCCTTAGTTAAGACCTTCGTCCCGCATAGGGTATCTTTAAATCGCTGATTAAGAATGAAAGAAAAGGCGCCTGCAAAAAATTTATTGCCAATCATATTACAAAATCTCATTGCCCTTTCTTCCATTGGATATACCAGTCTGCTTCCCATGACAAGCTCGCCTTTGTTTTCTGTGATGGCTCTGTAAAACAATGGAAGATCTTCCGGTGGCACAGTCAGATCTGCATCTAAAATCATAAAGATATCTTTTGTTGCTAAGCTAAACCCCTTTCTTACCGCATCACCTTTTCCCTTTCCGTCTTGCTGAGCAATGATTATATTAAGCTCCTTATATTTTTCCTTAACTCTTTTAATCTCTTCCCATGTATTATCTTTGGAATGACCTTCTACGAATATAATTTCGTCGTCATCGCCCATCTTTGGGATTCTTAATACCGCTTCTTCTATATTTTTCTCTTCGTTTCTTGCGGGGATTACTATTGAGACCGATGGCTTTTTATTAAATCGTTCCTTCAGAGGTCTTGCAATTAATATATGCATAAGGTTTAAGTGCCTGATCAAAGGAAGTGGTGCTATATATCTGTTAAAAAAGTTTGATAAAAAAGGGATATATAGGGGAAACAAAACCTTGGAATCGTCAAATACGGTCTCAAAATTTTCCAAAAAAAGGATATTTTTTATATCGTTAGGTGAAATCCAGTTTTTTTCAGGTGTCTTTTTTCTGATACCTATAAAGGTTGCAAAGTTTATCAATGGTTTCCATAGACTGCTGTAATAGGTAATTATTATCCTGCTTTCTGAAGAAGATTTCTTATATATTTTTTCAAAAAACCTGTTTAAATCCCTTTCATAGTGTATAATTCCGTTTAAAAGAAGGTGACTGAAATTGTCGGGCAGATTTTCTATATCATCGATTGCTTCCATATTGATTTTTTTTCTGAATTTCTTCTTAATATCTTCTCCGGAAATACAATCGGGAGGGATATATTCAAAAAAACTTCCTGAGGAAGGCAGAAAGATGGATATGTATTTGTAAAGTAAGGTGTAAAAATATCTTCTCATTTTATCTTGATAAATATCGCTGAGTAGTCTATGGGCTCAAATTTGCCTGTTTTATCCTGAATTTTTTCTCTGTATATACCTGCTATCTCGAAGAATGGTATTGTTGATATTTCACTTACTATTAGATTTTCTTCTTCTTTATTCTCGCCTTCTAAAACGAGATAATCTACCTTATTTTTCTTTGAGTACCAGTAAAGGCGATTATAATCGGTCATTGGCAATAGTATCCATTTGCCTTCGAGAAAATACATCAGTTTTGACCACGACATCATGTAGTTTGCTTCAGGTTTAAGAAATTTTTTAGCCCATTCTCCGGCATTTTTCTGAGCGGATACATAGTTTCCTTTCATTGATATGTAACTTGAAGGTTTGTTTTGGGTTTTATGGTATGAGTAAAAGGAGAAGATAAATATGCCTGCTGTAATAATAGACGTTAAATATTTAAAGTTAATCTTCTCCGATAACTTATCAAAAAACTTTACAGAAAGGATAATAATAAAAGGTGAGTATGCCACTAAATACTTCCACCAAATTCCGGAAAGAATATTTAAAACAAAAAGCATAGGGAAAAATGAAAATAAAAAGACAGACTTAAGCCTTTCTTCATAATTTTTTAAGGATAACAGCAGAAATATCAGGGCTGGTATAAAGAAATACCAAGGATAAACAGAAGGGTAAAAATCCATGCCCGATGCGTTAGGTATCTTCATTGTTACAATATATTTCAAACCGGTTTTATAGTTCTCCCATTGAGTTTTCGGGTCCTTTAACAAATAAAGAATCAAGTCTCTGACCCCCTTTTTTTCCTGCCAGGCAAACTTCCCCTTATCGGTGAGTTCCCAAAACTCCGGAACAGGCCTCCTTTTTTTTACATCATAAAAATATTGGTCTCCCCCGATCACTACATTACTGAATTTGGGTGATGTGACCCATCCTCCGTAGATGTCTTTTAGAAAAATTAGATAGGGCAGGGCGGTAATAAAAAAAACTATTAATGTGATTCCGCTGATTTTCAGTTTCAGTTTCAAGTCTGATTTAACAAAGAAAAGTAGTGAGGTCATTGCTAAAAAAAAGACCAGCAAACCCTCTGAACGGGTTAAATATGCCAGTGCAGAAAAAAGTCCTGCAAAAACGGATACCCAGATTTTACTGTTTTTAAAGGATAACCAGATTAGATAAAAAGAGAATATCTGTAAAACAATATAAAGCATTTCCGGCTCAACATATCCGTTGTTTTTCGCAATGTAGATAATATGAGGATGGAAGCAGGAGAGTACTGTTGAAAAAAAGGCTATTTTAAAATCAAAAAGCTCCCTTGCAAGAACAAAAACAGACAGAGGAAAAATAACAGCAAAAATTTTGGTAACCCATACCCCGCTTAAGGCTATATCTCCTGTTATCGGGTATAATAATGCCATAAAAATTGAATATAGCGGACAGGTAAAGGAACCTTCCCATCCTAACTCAAAATTTTTTACGATATTTCTTGCCATGTGGAAGTAGTAAAGACCATCTGAAGATATGCCGGAAGGTCTCACCAAAGGGAGCGGGTAGAGAACATAGATTGTCCACAATAACAGAAAAGAAGCCAGAAAAATATTGTCTTTCTTTGACACAGTCCCCCCAAAAAATAAAAGTCTACATTCTTCTTTTCATCTCACCTAAACTTACTTCCCAGTAAGGCAGTCGCTCACCGATAATAAACTCTGTTGCCTCTATATCAAGGACCGAGTATGAAGGTCTTTTTGCCGGTCTTAAAAGCTCCGATGACTTAACCCCTTTGATAACTGTTTTTCTTTCAAAGACTTCCATTATTTTTTTAGCAAATGTATATAAGCTAATACCGTTTTTTGTCCTGTCTGTAATATTATAAATACCTCGTCCTCCTTTATTTAGTAATGCTATAATGGTTTTTGACAGAGTGATTGTTGATGTTGGAGAGCTTATCTGATCGGTCTCAACGGTAATCTCATCTTTGCTCTCGCTTTTTTCCAATAATTTTAGAAAAAAGTTGTTTCCTTCGGTGCCGTAAAGCCAGCTTGTCCTTACTATCAGATAATCGCATCCGGAATCTCTTATATAATTCTCACCGTAGAGTTTGCTTAGTCCGTAATAGTTTAAGGGAGAGGCGGTGTCAAAGGGGTGATAGGGGCTGGTTTTTTCGCCGGAAAATACATAATCGGTGCTTATGTAAGTTAAAAAAATCCCCTTTTCTCTGCATATTTTAGCTAAGTTAAAGACTGCCAGAGCGTTAACGGAAAAGGCTTTGTCTTTCTCTATCTCAGCCATATCTACTTTTGTATAGCCTGCACAGTTAATTATTGTGTCTGGTTTAACTTCATCAATTGCCTTGTTAAGCCTTTCGAGGTTTAAAATATTCAGTTGTTCTTTTGTATAGGCATAGAAGTTCTCTCTTTTTTGTTTTAGTATGTTTATAAAATCCTTTCCTAAGGTTCCACCACTGCCCAGTATCATTATCTTCATCTGAGAGAACCTCCCTTTTCTAAAAAGTTCTTTAAATGCTGAAGTTCCAAAAGAAAAAAGGGACTGAAGTCTTCATTGGCCTTTAAGTTAAAAAGAAAATCTTTACGGAATGCTTTTATTTCAATAACTTCACCTATATCTGGATTAAATATGCCGTCATAAAAGGTTGAGTATGTTTCCACAAACTCTACCTCTGATGGGAGCAAGGCGGTATATCGGTATAAAAATTTAATTTCTGCAGGTTCAAAGCCCAACTCCTCTTTACATTCTCTGATACCAGCAGATATATAATCTTCTCCGATGGATAAATGTCCGCCAACTGATGTATCCCAGCAGAGAGGGTAGAGGTCTTTTCGGTGAGACCTTTTCTGTAAAAAAATCTCATCTTCATTTTTAAAAACCAGTATATGAACTGCTTTATGGGCAATGTTAGGGTTTCTGTGGCATTCACTTCTTTTTCTCAGGCCCAGGAAATTTCCTTTCAGATCGAATGTTTCAAGGAGTTCGTCACTACTCATTCAAAAAGACCTTAATTGTGTATTTCTCTCTAAGGCTATCTATGTAGGCATCTAAAATTTTCTTAACTCTTATAATAGACAGATACCTCTTAGCTTCTTCTTTACCTGCTTCTTCCGGTAAAGGGTTAGTTAACTCTTTTTTGATGAGATAAAAAACTGATAATTCATCGTCGGCTTCGTAAATTGGTGAGAAAGTCAATTCGTCAAGTTTTGTAAGAATATCTTTAAGCTCTCCAGGAAGGTTTTCAGAAGTCCTTTCATAATGAGTAAAAACTATCTTTTCAATGAGCTGAGGTGAAGATTTCATTATCGATTCTGCCAAATCTTTTTCTATCTTTTTGTTAGCCACATTTATAAAGGCGCTCTTAAATTTTTCCTTCTCCGCTTCTGTAGGATTAGATATATAACAGACATAAAAATTAAACTTTGGCGGGTAGCAAAGCTTGTCTTTAACCTTATCATAATAAGAATCAATCTCACTTTTTGAAGGTATAGGAATTCTTGAGATTATCTGTGCAACAAATCTCTCCTTTATTAACTGCTTTTTCATAACATTTTTAAAATCTTCCAGAGAGATATTTCTTTCTAACAGGTATTCGCCGAAGGTATAGTCGCCAGAAAAACTGTTTATAAAATCGTTAACAGCCTTATCAACTTCAGTTTCTTCAATAGTATATCCCGCACTTAATGCCTCTGCAAAAAGTAACTCACTGGCAATAAGTTTATCAAGGGCCTCTTCTTTGCTTTCATTGTATTCAACGGGTGTAAGGTTAGCCAAATCCTTTTTTAGCACCTCTCTTGCGTAGCCAGCCATTGTGTCAAATAACTGCCATTCGTATATATGCTCTCCGTTAACCTCTGCTATCTCTTTTGGCCTTTCCATATAGTTTCCCTTTTAAATTATTTACTTCTATTTATCTACCCAAATATATTACATTAATTTTATGGGAAAAAGAAGACTTGGGCAACATTTTCTCTTTGATAAAAATATTTTACAAAAAATTATAAACTCCTTTGAACTAGATAAATCAAAAAATATTCTTGAGATAGGTGCGGGACGAGGTCCTCTTACTGAGTTGCTTGCCCTGAATTATAAAGAAGTTTTTGCTATCGAGTATGATAATTATCTTTACGATTTTCTTAAGGAAAAATTTAAGTATTTCAGGAATGTTCATATTATACAAAGCGATATACTTAATATTGATTTGGAGACAGTTCCCGTAAGTTTAGCGATAGGAAATATTCCCTATTATATTACCACTCCGATAATATTTAAACTAATTGATTCTGAAAATATAGTAAAGTTTGGGCTTCTTATTCAAAAGGAAGTGGCGGAAAGGATTGTCTCTCCTGCAGGGAGTAAAGATTACGGTATTTTAACGGTTATGTGTAATTTTTATTGTCAGTGCAAAATTAATTTTACTGTGAAAAGAACTGTCTTTACTCCTCCTCCTAAGGTTGATTCTTCATTTATTACTTTCATCAAGAAGGACGTTGATAGAAAAAAAGGGGTGGTATTAAGAGACATAGTAAAACATTCCTTCTCAATGAGAAGAAAAACCTTTTATAATAATATGAAAAGGCATTATAGCGACTTGGCTGATTGCCTGATGGAAAACTTTAGGATACCCAAAAACCAAAGGCCCGAAGAGATTGAAATTGTAACCTATGAGAAAATGGCAGAATTTATAATGAGTTTGTCAGAAGATGCTTAAAAAAATTGTTCTCACTTTATTTTTTATTTTAACCTGTCAAAATCTTTATTCTTTATCTTTAGGAAATAAGATTAACTTTGAAAACATTACTTCCATAGAGTTTAAAAAGGCAAAAGAGAGGGTATCAGATTACTTTTTGATGAAAGAAGCAAAACTTTTGGAAGAGAAAAACGAGGATGAGGCAATAAGGATATACGAGACAATTATAAACAATTATGCAAATACCCCAAACTATAAAAAGGCCTTAAGAAGGCTTATTGAGATAAAACTTAAAAGAAATGACGAAGACTTGCTTTACTACTCTGAAAAATATATCTCCAAATTTTCTGACCATGATTTGATGTATAAATTAGCAGGCTATTTTTTAGCCGTTGGTAAAAAGGAAAGGGCCATAGAACTTTTTAGATATATCTTTAATTCATCGGATCTTTACTCGGTCAGGGCTTTAAAGAGACTTAAAGAGCTGAATACAGATGTTAGTGACAGAGAAAGGCAAAATGTGGTTATGAGGCTTTATGAAAAACAGCTCTTTGATGAGATAATAGAGTTAAATAAGATAAGCGGTTTTTTTAGCAAGGAAGAAAGGATGGCTTTGATAAAGAGCCTGTTCAGGACAAAAAGATATAAAAATGTAGCAGAACTTACAAGGAATGAAACCGAATGGTCTTTGAAGGAGATGTATCTTCTGAGTATTTTGAGAATGGGTCAAAAGGAAGATTTTATCAAAGAAGTGGAGGAACTTTTCAGAAAAGGCGAAAAGGCATTCTTTAATTTATATCTTCTTTATGCTGATATTAAAAAACGAGACGAAGAGTTTGATGAGGCTCTGAAATTTTTAAATCAACTGAAGGAGTTTTTTCCTGACAAGAAGGAGCTTATTTCCTGGGAAGAAGCACTAATCTTAATAAGAACGGGTGATTTCAGGAGGGCAGAAGAGATTTTATCTGATTTATCAGATAAATATCAAAGTAACAGGTATCTTTTTTGGCTTGGCAAAGTAATGGATTATCAGGGCAAAGATGGAAGTCCTTACTACAATATGATGAAAGATGAGGAGGACTACTATTATCTGAAAAAGAAAAAATTAAACAATAAAGAAAAGAAATCTTATCCGTCAAAAAAGGATGAGAGAATATCAGCCCTTCTCTTGTTGGATATGAAAGAAGAGGCAAGGGAAGAGCTAACTTATTATTTAAGTAAAAATAGTAATGATGAGTTACTCTTTGTTGATTATTTAAAAAGACTTGAGCTTTACAACTATTTGCTTAAAATAGGCACGAAACAAAACGATATTTACCTTAAGTATCCTCTTGCCTATTATGAACTGATTTTTGATATTTCAGAAAGACATAATATTGATCCTCTTATTGCCCTTGCGGTTATGAGAGAAGAGAGTCATTTCAGAAAAAATGCGGTTTCATCCGCAAAGGCTTATGGTCTTATGCAGATTATCTATCCGACGGCAAAGAAGTTTAATAAAAATATTACAGAAGACGGGCTCTTTGCTGAGGAAAAAAATATTGATATCGGCGTTAGATATCTGGCTTTTCTTCTTAAGAAGTTTAAAAACAAAGAAACCGCCATTTGTGCCTACAATGCGGGAGAGCACAATGTAGAGAAATGGCTTAATAATGGCTATAAAGATATCGATGAGTTTATTGAAAACATCCCCTTTCTCGAGACAAGAGGTTATGTAAAAAAGGTTATGAGATCCTATTATATCTATAAAGGTCTATATGGAAGGTAATAAACCTTTGATAGGAGTTCATCTTTCAATAGGCGGTGGCTTTAAAAAACTCTTTTCAACGGCAAAAAGGCTAAAAATTAATGTCTTTCAGTTTTTTCTCAGCTCTCCGGTAGTTTGGAAGAATATAGAAATAACTGATGAAGATGCAAAATTATTTAATAGTTTTTCCGACAGGTTTAAGTTTATAACTGCCCATTCACCCTATCTGGTAAATCTTGCTTCCTCTGACACAAACCTGAGAAAGAAGTCAATAAACAGGGTTCTTTCTGACCTGAAAGAGCTTGAGAAGCTATCTGTCTTTAATTATGTGATACACATAGGTAGCAACGAAAATTTAAAAGAAGGGACGGAGAATGTAAGAAACTCTCTGAAAGATATATTTTCTTGTTTTCCCATGGCAAGAATAATTCTTGAAAACTCTGCGGGCAGGAAGAATGATATAGGAAAAAATCTTGACGAGATTAAGAAGATCACCATAGGCTTTGAGGAGAATATCGGTATTTGCATTGATAGTTGTCATCTCTTTGCCAGTGGCATTGATATTAGAATGAAAGACGAATTAGACAGATATTATCAAAGTTTAACAAGTTATTCGCTTATTGATAATGTTTGCTTAATTCATCTGAACGATTCAAAATACCCTGCCGGGTCAAATAAAGACAGGCATTGGCATATTGGTAAAGGAGAGATCGGGATAAAAGGCTTTTCTAACTTACTGACCCATAACTTTTTTTCTAAACTACCTTTAATATTGGAGACACCGAAGGAAGATGATATGGATCCTGTAAATATAGAAACTGTTAAAAAGATTTTTGCCAAAAGAAGAGTATTTTAGAATTATATGTTCTCGCCGTTTTCTACTCTTTAATCCTGTCTAAAATTTTTTTTCATTTTTAACTGATTTTTTATGTGTTAAAATTTAAACAAAACTGTGTTTTAAAACCGAAATTTTATGAAAAGGTTTTTTATTACCATCTTTGTTGTTTTTCTTTTTTTTAATCATGCTTATTCAAAGGAGGTAATGACTATGGTAGACAATATATACTGGCTTGGCCATTCTTCTTTTAAAATCAAATATCTGAGTAAGGTTATCTATATCGATCCTTTCAAACTGAAGGAAGGGGAAGAGAAGGCTGATATTATTTTAATGACTCACCCTCATTTTGACCACACTTCAGAGGAAGATGTAAAAAAGATATTAAAAGATGATACCGTTCTTGTTGGTGTTGAAGAAAGCCTTGCAAAGTTTAGAGGCAATAAAAAAGCGTTAAAGGTTGGTGATAAGATTAATATTGATAATATAGAGATATTTTCTGTTCCCGCCTATAATGTAGATAAGAAATTTCATCCTAAATCAAACGGATGGCTCGGCTTTATATTAAACTTAGGTGGTGTTAAGATATATCACACAGGAGATACGGACAGAATCCCGGAAATGAAAAATATTAAGGTAAATATTGCTTTATTACCCGTATCAGGGACCTATGTAATGTCTGCTGATGAAGCTGTTCAGTCTGCTATTGATATAAAGCCAGATATTGCAATACCAATGCATTATGGTGAAATAGTTGGTTCTCTCGATGACGCCTTAAAATTTAAAAAGGCTCTTGAAGGAAAGATTAAGGTTATAATCAAAGAAAAAAATTAATGGAGAGTGATCGTGAACTGTGTAACTAATTTTTCCTATGATATGAAAGAACTTTTCGTTAAAAAAGGCACTTTAAAAACCTATGAGAAGGATATGCCGATATTTTACAAAGACGATGAAGGCAACAAGGTATATCTTATTGATAGTGGCACAATTAAGATAGTTAACTACTCAGAAGACGGCAAAGAACTCATATTTGCTATATTTCAGGAAGGAGATATCTTTGGAGAGATGTCTGTTTTTGATAAAAAAAGCAGGTCTGCCTGTGCAATACCAATGAAGACTTCCAGGGTTTATGAGTTAGACGGCAGTATTTTCATAGATTTTTTGAGACAGAAACCCGATATGCTCCTACATATAATAAAAATTTTTTCAAATAGAATCAGGGAGTTAAACGATTTTCTGGAAGACACTATCTTTTCAAATCTAACCTCAAGGGTTTTGAATAAACTTATAAAGTTATCGAGAATTAAGGGGGTTGACAGGGGGAGTTTCTTTGAACTAAAAGCAGATTTTACACAGGGTGATCTGGCAGGTTTTATAGGTTGCACGAGGGAAAATCTTAACAGAGAGCTTAAGCATCTTAAAGACAAGGGATTTATAGATTACGATAAACATAGCATTAAGGTTTTTATAAAATGAGGTTAAGGTTTAGATAAGCTTAGCCTTAACCTGATTGAAAAGGGAGGGTTTATGGAATTAAAAAACTTTTTTCCGGAAAAGGAAAATCTTGCCTTAATCGTTGTTGATATTCAGGATAACCTTCTGAAAGCCTTTAAGGATGAGATAAAAGATAAAATTATTCAAAAGGCTTCACTAATCATAAGGTATTTTAAACACAAAAACTATCCAATCATTGTTTTTGAGCAATATCCTAAAGGCATTGGTCCAACTAACGAAACAATAAAAGAAGCCTTAGGCGATAGCTATCAACCAATTGTTAAAAACTGCTTTTCCGGTGTCTGCGCTGAAGGTTTTGAGGATAAGCTAAGCTCGGTGAACAAAAGAGACATTGTTCTCATTGGTATAGAGGCACATATCTGTGTTCTTCAGACGTGTTACGACTTAATCCTGAAAGGGAAAAATGTCTATGTCCCTGCCGATGCGGTAGGAAGTCGGTTTAAGGTTGACTGGCAGTTTGGACTCAGGGCTATGGAAAACATGTCAGCCAATATATTATCAACAGAAATTTTAATTTTTAAACTTCTTGAGAAGGCAGGGACAGAGGATTTTAAGTTTATGTTGCCCTATCTTAAATAAGATATTGATATTGTTAGAAAAAAGTCTTAAAAGGTTGACTTTTGAGTTTCTGTTAAGTTACAATCAGTCCCTATGAAGAAGATAATAATATTGATGCAGTTTTTTATATTAGTTTGTTTTTCACCTGCCTTTGCGGTTAATAATGAAGATTTAACTAAGGTGATTAAGGAAGACCATTCAGATAAATCAGAAGAGGTCTTTACTTACGACAAAATGATAAACTTTGATAACGGTATTTCTGCCAAGTCATACTCAGAAAAGGAAGAAAGAAAAAGAGATAACCTCGATATCATCGTAGAATCTATTTTTTGGGGTGTAAACAGTAATCCAAAGGTCAATCACTTTGTAAATTATTACAGGGAAAAGGCAAGAGAGCGTTTTGGTATATGGCTTTCCCGTGCGGGGAAGTATCTCCCCATAATAAGCAAAATATTTGAAGAAAACGGGCTTGCAGAAGAGCTTGTATTTTTACCTCTCATAGAAAGTGGGTTCTCGCCCTATGCTACCTCACGGGCTCAGGCAGTTGGCATCTGGCAGTTTATGAAGGGAACAGCAAAAAACTATGGTTTAAGGGTTGATAAGTTTATAGACGAGAGAAGAGATCCGGAGAAGTCTACCATAGCAGCAGCCAGTTATCTGAAAGATCTTTATGAAAGGTTTGGTTCCTGGGATTTTGCCCTTGCAGCATACAATGCGGGAGAAGGAAAGATTAGCAGGATTCAGAGCTCAACAGGATATAAGAGCTTTTGGGATGTAATCTCACACAGAAAGGTTAAAAGGGAAACAAGGGAGTATGTCCCGAGATTTGTTGCAGCAACCTTAATTGCAAAAAATCCCGAAGAGTTCGGCTTTGAAAATATTCAGAAAGACCCGGTTTTAGAAGACACCGAAAAGATTATGTTGCCTGCAAAAACAACATTAAAATCAATTGCTGAAGCAATAGAGGTAGATGAGCAGACCATAAAGGATTTAAACCCAGCTATAAAAAATGGTTTTCTTCCACCTGACGGACCTTATCTTGTAAGAATACCAAAAGACAAGACAGATCTGCTTTTATCAAAGATAGATGAACTAAAAAGAGCAGATGAAAAATCAATCAGGAAGGCCTTCCTTAAGAAGGAACCAAGAGGAAGAAGTTATACAAAAAAATCAAAAAGACCAGCCAAAAAGATAGCAGATGCTAAAAGAGCAAATCTCAGTTAAAGAAGCTAAAAGTATTATTCTTAGCCAAACTTATGAAACTGAGGAAGAAGAAATTATATTTTCACAATCCTTAGGAAGATATACAAGCAGAGAAATAAAATCACCCTTTAATATCCCCAATTTTGACAACTCAGCAATGGATGGTTTTGCTGTTAAATCATCAATACTCTCATCGGCATCACCGGAAAATCCTGTTAAACTTAAGATTGTCGATGAAATATGGGCAGGTAAAATACCTAAGGTAAGTATCAGTTCAGAAAACTGTGTGAAAATTTATACCGGTGCCATTGTGCCGGAAGGTGCCGATGCCATTGTCAGAAAAGAAGATGTATCCGTTGACGGAGATATGGCTTTATTTAAAAGTCCTGTGGAAAAAGGTTACGATATACGAAAGGAAGGAGAAGAGATAAAAAAGGGAGAGATAGTCATTAATAAAGGTTATAAAATAACTTCTTCTGCAATAGGACTACTTGCCTCATTGATGATAAAAAAGATAAGAGTTTTCAGAAAACCAAAAGTTTTAATAATTGCCACAGGTTCGGAACTCATAGATATTGAGGAGTCATTTTCTTACGGAAAAATTGTTAATAGTAACAGCTACGCTCTTATCTCTATGACCTCAGAATATGGTGCAGAGCCTGTAAACGGCGGAATAGTAAAAGACAGCAGGCAGTCTCTGAAGGAGTGTTTTAAGAAGATTGATATGGCAGATGTAGTTATTACCACCGGAGGTGTCTCTGTAGGCGACTATGACCTTGTTAAAGATGTCTTTGGTGAACTCGGTGTTAACTGGCATTTCTGGAAGGTTAGAATGCGCCCCGGACATCCGGTAGCCTTTGGAACTTACCAAAAAAAGCTTTTTTTTGCCCTGCCGGGTAACCCGGTGTCTGCAATGGTAACTTATGATCAGTTTGTTTTGCCTGCTATAAAGAAGATGCTTGGGGTGGAAAATTATCAGAGAAAAACTCTCTATGCTATAGTTACCGATGATATTAAAAAAAAGGCAGACAGAACACATTTTTTAAGAGGCAAGTTTTATACAAAAGATGGACAATTGTATGTTGATGTTTTTCCAAATCAGTCTTCTTCTGCAATAAGTTCTATGATTAACTCAAACTGTTATGTTATACTTGAAGAGGGTAACACAAGAATAAAGAGAGGTGAGAAGGCTCTCATTGAGCTGTTTGAAAGTTGACAGAAAGAGCATATTTCATAGAAGACAAGCAAGCTTTTTCCTTACTACCAAAAACTGCAGACAGAATATATACGGGTTCTGATTATTGTATAAAAGCTTTTCCAAAATACTTTTCCTCTTTTTTGAAATTACTGAAAAAGACAGCCCCTGTGAGCCTGCTTATACCACCGCTATTGGAAAGCGAGATTAAACTTTTTCATAAATATTTAGAAAAATTTACAGATCTGGCTAATGAAGAAGACGAGATTATCTGTAACGATCTCGGTGCCTTAAAGGTCTTGAGCTCTTTGAGTATAAGAGACAGGTTTAAAATCGGGTTGGGCAGGTTTTACTCCTACCAAAAAAGGGGTGTTCAGAAACTCTATGATGCAGTTAAAGCAGAAGATTTGATGGATATTCCGATACTTGATCCCAAAACAATAATTTTTTTAAAAAGTTTAGGCGTTGAAAGGGTAGAAATTGATGCAGTTCCTTATGGTATAAACATTCCGGATGATATTGATATAAAAATAAGTCTTTATGAAGATAACCTACTTACCAGTTATACGATAAACTGCCCCCATACCTTTAACGGTAGATACTGGGGTAGGGAGTGCAAAAGACAATGCATGCTCTCATATATTATGGTTCTTTCTTCAGAAGAGATAACAGCTAAAATAGTTGAGCGGGGTAAGGCATATTACCAAAATACTGAGCCAACAAAGTCTGATAAAATTGATAGAATAGTTAGGTTCATGTGGAAGAATATCAAATAACCGAGATAACTCAAAGGATAATCTCAGTAACCGACAGGAAACTGAGAGCATTTATTTTATCTGAGAAATTCCAGACACTTAATATTGATGAGATAAAGGATTTTCTTGAGAAAACCGTTATTGATGTATTTGAAAACAAAACATCTGCATTACAGATAGTTTTTACATTTGTTGATATACTTGAAAGGGTATATGAGATTGAGATAAAAAAAAGTTTTTATGAAAAATTAGAAAAGATCAGCACTGAAAATAAGATACTGAACTTGTTGATTGACCCACCTCTGCCACACAAATTTCTGAAAAGAGGAGAGGTTCATACTACAGATATAATGATGGATTATCTGCCTTTGGGCATAAAAAGAAGTTTCGCAAAAAAGCTCGACAGGATATTAATAAGGAGAATGTTACTCGAAAAGGATCCCTATGTGGTTAAATATCTTCTCTCAAATCCTATAATCACAGAAAAAGATGTATTAAAGATAGCATCAGGACGACCGACTAAAGAAGAAGTTATAAAAGTAATATATACATTTGATAAATGGATAAATCTCTACTCCGTTAAAGAAGCAATAGTTAAAAACCCCTATTCTCCCTTCAGACTGTCTCTGTTAATGCTTTTTTTTATGCAACAAAGGGAGCTTAGGACAATACATTCTGACAATACCCTGCATCCTGTAATAAGAGAAATCGCAAAAGAGATAATAGACAGGCGAAACTATTTAAAATAGAATTTCTATATGAAAAAAACAAAACAAAAAATGTTAGATGAGTTCGATAAATTCATGCTTGATGAGGAGTTTAGTTTTTACACTATAGCCTTTATGGTAAAACTTTTAGGTGAAGAATACTATAAAGACTTAATAAAAGACTCTCCTATTGCTCAGGCAGTATTCAACAAATATAAAAAATTACCTGTGAAAAGAAGATTAAAATATGAGACAAACATCTATGACAAATATATAAAAGAGATAATGAAACGTAAAAAAACTTTTACCGGTGACAATTAAATTTTTGAAATATTTCAGTTCAGGATTTTTTTTTATAATGGCACTTGACATAGAAAAAAAAGTGATTATATTTTTACTTAGTGATTTTTTCATCTCGAGAGCTCATATCTTCTCTTGATTCATGTCTTATCGTCTGCGTAGACTAATTATTTCAGGCTGAAAAAATAAGATATAAGATTTTTCCATATTCAAAAAAACATTATCTTTGGTTTACAGACGGGGACATTTTGTAAAAGATTCTTATTCTTTCTATTCTTTCAAAAATTTTTTTAAAGATCAAAATTTAATAAAAAAGGGGTTAATATGCTAAAGCCAATTACTTTAAAAGAGGTAGTAAGGTTATTTGAAGAGCATATCCCGCAGACTGAGGGCTGGCGTTATTTTAAAAGTGAGACCTATGGTGGGTTTAATATTACTGAAGACATTTCAGATAAGCCCTTAAAGCGTGTGTTATATTGTGTTACTGCGTCTGAAGAGCTTGGCAGGTATAGTTTAGAGCACGGTTATGATTTATTATTTGCCCATCATCCTTTTGTCATACCTGGTGTGCCTATGTTTATAGCCCATACGCCGTTGGATTGTTGTGAGGGCGGGCTGAATGACATATTAGCGGATATTGTAGGTCTAAAAAAGGAAAGGCATATTGTGGACAATTTAGGCTGGTACGGACATTTAGATGAACCTGATGGGGTTGTGATAGACGAGATAATTGCAAGATTGGAAAGGCATAGTATCCCAATAAAGGGCAACATTATCCTTGATGGCAACAGGAATGTTAAAACTGGTGTTGTTTGTAGCGGGCTTGGTGGGCTAATATCAGATGAGGTTATTGATTTAAAGCCGGACTTATATGTAACAGGCCAGTTGTCGTATAAGATTTTTCAGATGAATGTTATAGAGTTAGGTCATACGAACAGTGAGCAGATAGGGGTATATACCTTAAGAAATATTTTATCTGGCTATGATATAACGGTGGATCTGGCGCCGGTTGAGTTGGATGTTTTTGGCAATGAAATTTTGTCGAGAAACTAAATTTTAGCTAAAAAAAAATTTAAAGATATTAAAGGGGCAAAAACATGAATACCAACTATCAATATCAGTCAGGGGAATCGAGGCACTATAATGTCAGTTATAACAGTAAGGATTATAATGTTGATTTACATATAACCGGGCGGGTTGTATCTAATTTGAATAAAGATCGGGTTATCCCGCCGGATTTTTTTTATAGGAAGCTTGATGAGGCAATACCTTATATCGTTGAGATTTATGATGCCTTCAGAGAGGATCCAGAGAAGGCGTCAATCAAATATGAATATGCTATGGCAAGTGGCAGTAACAAAGATTTTTTGAAATTAGATTTAATTGGCAAGAGCAAATCAACTAATATAAACTTCGTTTTTGGGGTGCAGACAGAAGGTGGTGTGGAGGATAACAAAATTTTGGTTAAGTTAGTAACGGCGGTGATGAAAGAGAATTACTACCACAAGGAAAATGACTGTGTTTTACCGGAGAAGTTTGGTTCAGTCAGACCTGATTTTGAGATTGTAATACGTTCAGAGGTATTAGATATGATAGAACCAGGGCTTTACTATGTTCTTAAAGAGTTTATAACAACCGACAAGGTCTTTTATTATATTGACAGAAGTAAGCCGGGTGCGTATCTGCTTAAAGATAAAAATGCTTATTATATGATAGATTATGAGGTGGAAGGCGATAAAAAATATTTATATATAGACGATGTTAGCTGGCGTTATTATCCGTCTTTTCTTGTATTTGAGACGGAATAAAATAAATTTAGAAAGGGGGGTTTAATGAATGCCGAAGTGTTAAAGAAACAGATTTTTGATAATTTCAATAATGCTCAAGGCATTTATTTGTTTAAAAGGTTCGGGTCGCTAATTATTAAGGAATACTATTATAGAAAAAATAACAAGAAAGTAATTATTATCTATGACAGAAACCGAAATATTGCTACTACAACGGTAAGGCAGTTTAACATAGAAGAACTTAAAGATTATGATACAGAAGGGATAGTCAGGATTAAACCGATAGGGCTAAAAGGTGCCAATGAAGGTAGAATTTCACAGAATAATCGCTGATCGTGTCATTTTATCAGAAAATTGTTCCTGTCTTTTACGTATATGCCAATCTATTGCAACCATATCTGAGAAGGTATTAAGATGCTTTGGATGAGCTTGACTTATCTATCATTCTGTTCTCACAGTTAATACGAAGAATTGAAACTAAGCCAGAGCACAGAATATTTTTTAAAAAGGTATATCTACGAGATGCAGAGTTTTTTTTCTGAAAACTCTCTGAAACAGACACCATCTCCAATCTTAAGTTACGTTCTGGGGCATCGGTTGTAAATTTAAGTGTTTTTTCGTAATCGGTATTAACGGGTAGCAATGTGATATCAAGTTGTTGTTTTAGTATAAATAAAAAATATAAGGGGGACAAGATGAAACACTACGATCCTACAGAACCAGGTATAATAGCAAAAATATTTAGATGGCTCTGCTGGCTTCTACTGATATGTTTCTTCATGCAAATCTATATTTACCACATTGAGCCTTTAGCCTATAACCCTAAAGTAGTTAAATTCTTCTATAACTCCCAAAACTTCACCATAATTATGTTCGTTATACTTTTCCCTATTGCGGTTCTCCTAATTGCTATTATACTTGAACTAATTACAAATATAGTCAAAATCATCGCTACTAAAATATTCAATCCTGACGAACCAATTAAATATACTAAACAACTATTTAGCTTATCAAACACAAAAGACCTATCTATTAGCCTTCTTCACGCTTATAAAGTAGCCGGGAAAACCTTCGCCATCGCCGTAATGACCGCTGTTGTCATCGGGGTCTTGGATACTATCGCAAGGCAGTTTAGAGAACTTGATAGAAAACAAGATTAAAACTAAACCATTCAAGATGGGGTTTAAATTCCTACGCCAGATCGAGCCTGAAACTGGTTGTTCTCTATAATTATGCTGACCTGTTATATGACGGACACTTAGCATGTTTAATTTTAAAAGTAAACTCGTCGTTTAATATGGCGTAAGTAAGGACATACTTAATAGCAAAGTTTTTAAAGATATCATTGTCAATAACATTGACGGTAAAAAAATTAAGGCATTTCCGGATTTGCTTAGAGGCATGCCAATCCAAAATGAGTATTTCGGCGATATCGTAAAGTTAATCAAAAGATCTTAAATCTTAAAAATTTATATAGTAAGGTCAGTTTGACTTATAAAATAAGTTGCTATAAAATACATAATCTAATATTGTTCAAGTTACTACACGAATATTTAAAGAAAAGGACGATATCAAAAATTTTAAGAAAATGACAAGAATTGTATTCTATCTTCTGCGTCCTGATCGCGATAATTCTATCGATAAAATCAATGATCTTGTTTGGGATGCAAAAGAGTAGGGAATTTTAGATATGGTTCTCGAAGAAATTGATAAAGAATTCGGTTTTTTTCATAATAATTTAGTTAAAATATTCCAGAAAAACACATTTGTGGTCCCACTAACAGAAAAAATAAAAAATGCAGTACAACTACAACTATTATAGGGGAATGTATTATGGACGAAAAACAGAAGAAAAAATTGATGAGAAAAATTAAGATTATGAACAGTATCAACAGCACTCCTGTAATTAAGACTCTGTTCGTTATCTTTAATGATATCTTGAATGCTATCTTAAATACCAGAAAATCCAGCCTAACACTCGAGTTTACTATACTGCGGTATCGGTACTACCTGCCCGAATCGGTCAACAGAAAAGCACTGTATAAAGCCCTGATCGAACACGGTCTGCTACCGCAAAACGCTAACGAGATCGTAGATAAACACATCAACAACACAATTAAACCAGAAATAAAGGAAAAGGGAATTCTTAATCTGCTTATCTTTTCTCCTGTACATA
>JAOAGA010000070.1 GCA_026415985.1 Pseudomonadota bacterium
TGCCAGAAGGTGGTGTAATAACCATCGAGACTTCTAATTATTATCTTGATAGAAGTTTTATTAAAATACACAAATATGGTCATGTCGGTGAATACGTAAGAATAAGTATCTCCGATACAGGGTATGGAATACCTAAAGATATACAGGATAAAATTTTTGACCCCTTTTTTACTACTAAAGAACAAGGTAAAGGAACGGGGCTCGGGCTTTCAATAGTATATAATATTATAAAGCAACACAACGGATATATTAATGTTTATAGCGAAGAAGGCATCGGAACAACCTTTAATATTTACCTGCCTATATCCCAAGAAGAAGAGGTTAACAATTTTAATAGTGAAAAGGATTCAAGCTTTGTTTCTAAACTAAATATTAATATCCTCGTTGTAGATGACGACGAGATGGTACTACATAGCCTTAAAAATTATCTTGAAACATTAGGTGCTCAGGTATTTACCGCAAGAAGCGGAAAGGAAGCCTTAGACTTTTTTGAAAAAAATTATAATAACACAGATTTATTAATATTAGATATAATTTTGCCTGATATAAACGGGCTTATTCTTTACAAAAAGATAAGGGAGATAAAGGAAGACATAAAGATAATCTTTATCAGCGGATACAATATCTCAGTTATCAAAGAGATTGAAGATATTGATTTTGATGTTCCTTTTATACAAAAGCCCTTGTCTATGACAAAGCTCGTTGAACTGATTAATAAAATTACCTCTCAATAATTTCTATGATCTTTTTCACGCAGGGTAAAACCAACTTTTCTAATCTTTCCGACAAATTCAGGGAGATATTGAAGTTATAACCCTTTGTTCCGACCACAAAACCTTTGACCTCCTTTTCATTAAGTCTTAATAAATCTATTACCTGATTGATATTTATATCATGAACTGTTTTGAATTTACCGCTTCCCTTTGAAAGTTCAGAAAGGGGGAAAACTTCGATAATACCATCAGTTCCCTTCTCAAATACATCAACAATAATAAAATCCCCTCCCCCAAGAAGCACTTCATATATCTGCCATGGAGAAGGGGTTGGAAGATAGTATAGCGTTACCTTCTTTTTAAAATCTATTTTTTTGAGCTCTTCTAAAACAAATAACCCAAAGGCATCATCGCCCATCAGGGGGTTGCCAAGTCCAACAACTTTATAGTTCATCATTTTTTCTTTAGAAACTTGTGCCCGCTAAATACTATTGAAATATCTCCTTCTTTCCAGAAAACCTCCCGCCAGATCTCGATGTAGATGTGAATTATTACAAAGAATATCATTAACCAAGCAATAAGGTGATGGGCAATTCTTATATTGACGAGATTACCAAAGATTATGTAGGCTATCTGACCTGTATAATAAAAAACATACTGCCCGCCCGGAATGGCTGTATTTTCCGCATTGATTTGGGGAGACAACATGGCAAATCCTGTAATCAGCATCAATGCCTTAAAAACTATGATAAACAAAAAGATACCCCATGCATTCAAGGCATCCATTCTGTCTTCATCACTTTCGGGTCTGTCCTTCATATCAAGAGTAAAATAGTGTTTAAGCATCTGTAATGCCTCTTTTCCTCTTTCTCTTAGGGGGAAGATGAACTTAAAATATGGATGCCTACCGAAAAAGAAAAGATATATCCAGATTATTAAAATCACATCAAGAACTATTGCTCCCAAATAATGAATGAGCCTTACATAGCCCATAACATAGGAGTCAATAACCTCACCTGTTTCAAATACAAGAAAGGGGTGAGCTATATAAAAACCGGTAACAGCACAGGCGATAAAGGCAACAAACATTGCCCAATGGTTGAATCTTAAAAGCCCGTTCATTCTATATACACGTTTGAACTCTGACATTTAATACCTCCTGTTGTAAAAAATTATTCAGGTTAGGTTGTACCATGCAAGTGATAAATGACTATTAAATTGCTTAATTACGCCGTCATTTCCCTCTTATGAACGAATCAATTTCAATACCCATGATAAATAACATCATCTCCTTACAATATGGATAGCACAGGCAAGACATGGATCAAAGGAGTGGACAGTTCTTAGAACCTCAAGGGGCTGATCTTTGTTCACACAGGGATTTCCAATCAAACTCTGTTCGCAGGGGCCTCTCTGACCCAAAGCATCCTTGGGAGAAAAATTCCATGTAGAGGGAACAATACATTGATAATTTTTAATCTTATAATTTTCAATACTTACCCAATGACCTAAACCACCCCTTGGTGCTTCTATCAAGCCATAACCCATGGCCTCTTTTGGCATTGAATATTTGGTAAAGGTTTCCTCATTAACCTTCAGATTGGCAACTAACTCACCAACCCATTTTTCCGCTGTATCGGCAAGCCATTTTGTCTCTATGCATCTTGCAGCAGTTCTGCCCAATGTTCCGAAAAGTGCTGATGCAGGTGCGTTTAGTGTCTTTAATGCGTAATCTACCAGAGCCTTTACTTCTTTATTACCGCTTGCATAGGCTATTAAAACTCTTGAGAGGGGGCCTACTTCCATAGGTTTATTGTCATATCTTGGTGCCTTTACCCAGCTATACTTATCGTTTTCTTTGCAAGATCCGTCATCATTTAGTCCTGTATAGTTGGGCTCGGTAACACCATCTTTTGGATGGATTCCTTTGGTTTCATCTGAGTATTTATACCAAGAATGTTTAACATGTTCGGTAATCTTTTCAGGATCAAACTTATGAACCTTTGATAAATCACCATTCAAGATTACGCCTGCAGGGAAGAATAAATTACTTCTGTCGGTATCATCGGAAAGTCTGAAATCACCATATGATAAATAATTTTTGTGTCCTGCTCCTACATTTTGAAGACCATACTCTTTGTAAACCTGTCCTGCAAGTAACAGATCGGGCAGATATGCGGTATCCACAAACTCTTTCAGCTTTCTGAATCTAAACAAGATATCACCTATCCTCTTAGGATCCAATAAATCTTTAACACAGGTGACACCACCTACCACAAGACCCTGTGTATGTGGTTCCTTTCCGCCTAAGATTGCCATTATCTGTCCGCCGTATCTCTGAACCTCAAGGGCATCCAGATAGTGGGAAACAATTAAAAGCACCGCTTCTGGCGGAACTTTATAGGCACCATGTCCCCAGTAACCATTTGCAAAAGGTCCTAACTGACCGCTTTTAACAAGATTTTCAACCTTCTTTTTAACTTCGGCAAATCTTGCTCTACCCGCATTATAAGTTGAGCCAACAGAAAAGGCTAAATCTTCTGCCTTTTTCGGATCTGCCTGTAAAACCTTTGTTATATCAACCCAGTCAAGACCATGCAATATATAAAAATGAACAATGTGATCCATAATATACTGAGCTGATTTTATTAGGTTCCTGACAATTCTTGCGTTTTTTGGCGGAACAATTTTAAT
This sequence comes from Pseudomonadota bacterium, assembly GCA_026415985.1. GTDB lineage: Bacteria > CALINM01 > CALINM01 > CALINM01 > CALINM01 > JAOAGA01. The sequence continues at coordinate 3,408 of JAOAGA010000070.1, forward strand.
GGCATTCTCAACAGCATGAATAGAAGCATCATAGTGAACATGAGTGCAGACACCACAAATCCTTTGGGTGAACATTCCTGCATCCCTCGGATCTCTTCCCTTTAAAATTATTTCAAATCCTCTGAACAAAGTCCCCGATGATAAAGCTTCTTTAACCTTACCGCCTTCCACCTCTACCTCAACTCTTAAATGTCCTTCTATTCTTGTAATTGGATCTATTATTGTTCTCTTAGCCATTTATGACCTCCTACTCTTCTTTTTCATGCTCGCTACAACACTCTTTGTTGTAGCCCTTTTTCTTGCCTTTAAAGTAACTATAAAAGGCATGAACGCCCATACCAACAGCGCTTATACCAATGAGAGTCCAACCAACATGGTCTGCTGTTGACTCAACACCCGGTAGTATTCTTGCTTCTATTGGCTTTTCCAGGGGAGCCATTCTGTCCCAGAAGGCGGGTTCGCTACAGCCGATACAACCATGGCCAGCCTTAATTGGTGATGCTATATCATCGTTCCAGCCCTGAATATTGCAGTTGTTATAGGTAAGAGGGCCTTTGCATCCAACTTTATATAAACAAAATCCCTTTTTTGCTCCCTCATCTCCCCACTCTCTGACAAACTCACCTGCATCAAAATGTGCCCTCCTTGGACAGGTATCGTGAATTCTTTTACCGTAAGCAAACAGAGGTCTTCCGCCCTTCGTTGTCGGGATCTTTCCGAAAAGTATAAAATAAAGTATTGTTCCAACAAGGCTTGCGCTGTTATAGGGGCATCCTGGAATTATAACCGAGTTTATGCCCAACGCATCGTTTATAGATTTTGACCCTGTAGGGTTTGGATAAGAGGCTTGGGGGCCACCATAGGATGCACAATGGCCAATTGATATTACCGCTGCGGCATCTTTTGTAACTTCCTTTGCCTTTTCTAAGCCTGTTACCGCTTTGCTTCCTACTCTTAAAAACTTACCATCCATTTTAGTGGGAATGGAACCTTCACAAATACAGATATATTTTCCTTTGTATTTTGCCATTGTATCTTTTAAGCTCTTTTCCGCTGACTCACCGGAAGGTGCCATAACAGTATCGTGGTAATCAAGAGACAGATACTGTAAAATTATCTCCGCAACACCGGGATTATTGGAACGAAGCAAAGATTCTGTGCAACCTGTACATTCTGCAAAATGAAGCCAGATAACGGGAATTCGGCTGGCAATTTCTGCTGCCCTTGCCACTCTTTGTTCAAAAACAGGTGGTAGCATCATAGTAGCGCTCATAATAGCAGACCATTTAAGAAAACCTCTTCTGCTTATACCAGAAAAACTTAACCATTCCATAAAGCCCTTTCTCTCAGGATATTCTGCTTCAAGTTCTTCAAGGCGGGCATCGCATTTTTTCAGCAGGGACTTTAACTCTTTTTTGATTTTTTCCTCCATAATCCCTCCCCTTTTTTAAAGTATTATTTTGAATAAATCACAAAAAAAACAAAAAGTCAAGTTAAATATAAAACATTGTTTTTTATTTAATTATTTTTTTTTAGGATAATAACTATCTGAAAAAATGAACTTTAATAAATTATAAAACCTGATTGTTCTATAGTTACATTAGAAAAAATTATTATAAATAAAATAGTGTTTTGTTTATTATTTTGGTTACAAAAAAAGAGGGAGATACCCCTCTTTTTTAATACTTAATATGATAAGCATTTAGCTAATTTTTAAGATACTATCTCAGTGTTCCGAAATATTTTGAGGTTTTTTCTTTAGCCTTTACCTCATCTCTTATATAATCAGGAAGGATCATCGGCGATATCCTGTCAGTAACAATGCCTGCATCGGAGATTTCCTTTTCGTATTTTTCAACGTGACTTAAGGTTAAATCTGCAAGTTTTATGTCTCTTATATATTGAGATGCCGAAAGTCCCGCCCTTCTTCCAAAGACAAGTATATCAAGAAGTGAGTTACCCATAAGTCTGTTTCTTCCATGAACACCACCTGAAACCTCTCCTGCACTGTATAGTCCCGGTATCTCAGTCATGGCATTTTCATCCATCCAGAGACCTCCGTTTTGGTAATGAACAGTTGGGAATATTAGCATAGGCTCTTTAGATATATCAATGCCATGTCTTATAAACTGAATGTATTTTGCAGGTAGCTCTCTTTTTACTGTTCCTTCCCCTTCCAACATATCAATCATCGGTGAGTCTAACCAAACTCCTACTCTGCCTGTTGGAGTGATAATGCCGTTACCTCTCTCTGTGCACTCTCTGATAATACAGGCAGATTCTACATCTCTTGGCTCTAGGGGAAATACAAACTCTTCTCCCTTAACATTCAAAAGCGTTGCCCCAAGCCCTCTGACCTTTTCAGTTATTAGAAGACCGACATTTTGTTCAGGATAGACGACGCCTGTTGGATGATACTGAACAGAATCCATATATCTTAATTTAACGCCTGCCCTATAAGCCATAACTATTCCGTCTGCGGTAGCACCGTAATGGTTTGTGCATGGAAAGCCGTTAAAATGTAATCTGCCAAAGCCACCTGTCGCCATAATTACTGCCTTGGCTTTAACAATATAATACTCTTCTGTCTCAAGATTATACAAAATGGCACCTGCACATCTGCCGTTTGAGTCAAGAACAAGCTCAACCGCGGGAGAAAACTCAATAACATCAATATTATCTGAGAGGTTTCTTACCTCATCTCTTAAAACTCTCATTATCTCTGAACCGGTCATATCTCCACAGGAGTGCATTCTTTTTCTGCAGGTTCCGCCACCGTGTCTAACCTTCATCCTGCCATCGGGATATTTATCAAACATCATGCCTAAGCTCTCAAGCCAATGGGCGATAATTGGAGCATCTTTGGTAAGGGCCGATACAATCTTTCGGTCATTTAGAAAATGACCACCACCCATGGTATCAAGAAAATGGTAGTAGGGAGAGTCTACTTCTTGGTCGGCAGCCTGAATTCCACCTTCTGCCATGACCGTATTGGCATCACCATGTCTTAATTTAGTTGCAAGTATTACCTTACAACCTTCTTTGGCAGACATAATAGCTGCCGATGAACCTGCACCACCACCGCCGATCACAAGAACATCGGTTTCCATGTCGGGATTTTTTAAATCAAAGTCCTTTGGGTTAATCCTGCTGTGGGCCTCTAACAAATCTGCTAATTCATTGGGAAAATACTGACCTTTGTCGGGACCAACATTTACAACCCTTTTAGTGCCTTCCATATAGTCGGGATGAAATTTTGATAAAACTTCCTTTCTCTGATCCATAGTAAGGGGCTTAAAAGTTTCTCCTCTTCTTACCCTTTCTACTCTTTCTGCCCTTGACTTTTCAACCAATTTTATAGACTCTCTTAAACTTTCAGGATAGCCAGACATCTTATCACTCCTTCTATTTTTATTTATTAGGTTAGTGCAGTTTTTTCATTATTTCAGCATCTCTTTGGAGTAACCTATAATCTATAAAAACCTTTCATCTTGAGGCTTCCAGCCAATATCTCTTGAGTTTAAAGGTTCCCATTCTCTCTCTTCAACATATCTTCTCTTTAACTCTTCGTCACTTAACTCAGTGAGTTCTTTCATAAACTTATCGTATTTTCCTGAATTAATTTCCTGAACCCTTGCTTTTAGATGATTAGCCCTTTTATATATTTTTGCTCCTGTAAGTCTCCTTGCAAACATCGCCACATTATAATGGGTAATCTGTGCAGGACAGCGAGATGTACAAAGACCACACATGATACAATCAAGAGAAAGTTTTGCACACCTTTCAATATCCCCTCTTATGGCACAGTTAATGTAATCCATAACCTTAATATCCATAGGACATGCTCTTGTGCAGGTGTTACAGCCAACACATTTCAAAATCTCAGGATAGTTTGCAATCATAGTTTCTGCGGTAGGTTCAGAATTCTCTACATCATGGTATTTTCTTTTATAAGGATAAAATGGTATCTGAGCAAGAACCATATCTTCTTTTACTACTGTCTGACAGGCAAGACCGAAATACAACTTATGGTCGCCCATTATTCTGTAAACGGTAGCACAGGCACCACATATGCCGCCTCTGCATCCACAGCCTCTAATCCACTGATAGCCTGCATACTCAAAGGCTTTCTGAATAGTTAGTGTCTCTGGAACCATATACCTTTTACCCATTATATAAACGGGTATCATCTTTGTATTTTCCGGTATAACCGGCTTATCTCCCGTAAGCAAAATTCCCTTCATTTCCGATAACCTCCATATATTTTATAAAAATTAAATAAGTAAGAGATTGGTTTGCCAGCCAATAAGTGGTATATTAAACTAAACTTGCCTTCATCTCTTACTTTTTTACTGTTTAGCATTTTCTATTATAAATTATATTTTATCCAGTTCCTTCTCTCTGAACGTTGCAACGGGCAATTCTTCCTCGAAGCTTCTTCCAGCTTCATAATCAAATATTTTCTGTGTTTCCTCGCCTATAAATGCAAAAATCCTTGTGAGTTTTATCTTTGAAGGACAAGAGCTTTCACACATACCGCAGGAGACACAAGAAGTGCTCATATGATTTAGTCTTGTCAGATGAAAGATTAAGGTATCTGAAGGCAATCTAACCTCCCCTTTTCTCTCGAGCCAGATGTTATAACTATCTGAAGGATTATCAAACACAGGTGACCTGAAGACACATTCTTTACAATAATCCATTGGGCAGTTGACCATACAGTTATGACATCTGATACACCCGTCAAGTTCCCTTATAA
>JAOAGA010000071.1 GCA_026415985.1 Pseudomonadota bacterium
TAACAGATTCTATGTAAAGAGACTGCTCTGGGATTCCATTGACTTTATGGAAGACGGTGTTCTTGGAAACGTTAACATGACTACACTTATAGATAGTTTAGCAAGTTTAAGCACTGCAGAAAAGACCGCTGCAAAGGCCTACTTAGGGACATCAAGACCCTAACTTATATAAAAACTTAAATACCCCGCCACAAAGCGGGGTATTTTTTTATCCATAAATATTACTTGTTTAATAAAGAATTTTTTTATAAATATTACTTGACAAGTAAAGAATAATCTGCTACATTTTATTAAAAGTAAAATTTATCCTTTAAAAGGAGGCTATATGGCACGTATTTTTGATGATATTACAAAAACAATAGGTAACACACCACTTGTAAGGTTAAATAAGATAACGGAGGGGCTTGATTGTGAAATATTGGCAAAAGTTGAGAGCTTTAACCCCCTTTGCAGTGTCAAGGATAGGATAGGCGTTGCTATGATTGAGACCGCTGAGAAAATGGGGCTTATAGGTAAAGATACAGTTATTATTGAGCCAACAAGTGGTAATACAGGTATTGCTCTTGCTTTTGTCTGTGCCCAAAGGGGGTATAGATTAATACTTACCATGCCTGAAACTATGAGCATGGAAAGAAGGGCATTACTAAGAATATTTGGAGCTGAACTTGTATTAACACCCGGTGAGAAAGGTATGAGAGGAGCGGTAGAAAAGGCTGAAGAGCTTGCTAAGGAATATCCAAATAGCCTTATACCACAGCAGTTTAAAAATTTAGCAAATCCTGAGATTCATAGAAGAACTACCGCTGAAGAGATATGGAATGATACTGATGGAAAAGTTGATATATTGGTATCAGGAGTAGGGACAGGGGGAACCATCACAGGTGTTTCAGAGGTAATAAAGAAGAGAAAGCCATCTTTTAAAGCAATTGCAGTTGAGCCTAAAGATTCTCCTGTCTTATCGGGAGGAAAGGCGGGGTTGCATAAGATTCAGGGGATAGGTGCAGGTTTTATCCCTGATATTTTAAACAAAGAGATTATTGATGAGATAATTACCGTTTCAAATGAAGATGCAGGCGAAACAGCAAGAAGACTTGCCAAAGAAGAGGGGATACTGGCAGGAATATCGTCTGGCGCAGCAGTATGGGCTACAATGGAAGTTGCCAAAAGGAAAGAAAATGAAGGTAAGATGATTGTTGTAGTTTTGCCTGATACCGGTGAGAGATATCTATCTACATGGTTATTTTCAGAATACATGTATTAAGAAATGAAAATTTTAAAGTTTAAGTCTTAATAACATTAGATTAATTAAGGAGGAAAAAGATGTCAGATACTAAATTAAAACAGGAAACTATATGTCTTCATGGTGGACAAGTTCCGGATCCTGCTACTCTTTCAAGGGCTGTGCCGATATATCAGACAACGTCATATCTGTTCAAGAGTGCTGAACATGCAGCAAACCTCTTCTCACTAAAAGAGCTGGGAAATATTTATACAAGGATAATGAATCCTACTGTTGATGTCCTCGAAAAAAGGATTGCCTTACTTGAAGGGGGTACAGCGGGTGTTGCTACTTCATCAGGTCAATCTGCAATCACCTATACAATTCTTAATTTAGCAAATGCGGGAGATGAAATTGTATCTGCAACAAGCTTATACGGCGGAACTTATAATCTGTTTAAATATACACTGCCAAAGTATGGTATCACTACAAAATTTGTTGACCCCGAAGATGTTAAAAATTTTGAGAAGGTAATTACAGATAAAACCAAGGCGGTTTATGTTGAGGCAGTGGGTAATCCAAAACTTGATATTATTGATTATGAAGAGGTAGCTAAGATTGCTCACAGGAATGGTATTCCCTTTATTGTAGATAACACTCTTCCCACACCCTATTTGCTGAGACCCATTGATTTTGGTGCTGATATTGTTGTTCATTCAACTACTAAGTTCATTGGTGGCCACGGAACATCTATAGGTGGAATAATTATTGATTCGGGAAATTTTAACTGGGGTAACGGAAAATTTCCCGGTTTCACTGAGCCTGATCCAAGTTATCACGGGCTTGTTTATTGGGACACTTTCAAGGATTTCATGGGAATGGGTAATGTTGCCTTTGCCTTTAAGGTGAGACTTCAGCTTTTAAGAGATATTGGTGCCTGTATGAGCCCCTTTAATGCCTTTTTATTTTTGCAGGGATTGGAGACCCTTCATCTCAGGATGGAGAGACATAGCGAAAACGCACTTAAGGTGGCAAGATTTTTGAACGAACACCCAAAGGTAAACTGGGTTTTATATCCCGGCCTTGAAAACCACAAAACAAATAATCTTGCCAGGAAATATTTTAAAAGAGGGCTTTACGGAGCAATTGTTGGTTTTGGAGTAAAAGGTGGTTATGATGCAGGAATAAAACTAATTGACAATCTGAAACTTTTTTCAAACCTTGCTAATGTTGGAGATGCAAAGAGTCTTGTTATTCATCCTGCATCAACGACTCATCAACAGTTAAAACCGGAGGAGAGAATCTTAACAGGAGTTACCGATGACTTTATAAGACTCTCTGTAGGTATTGAAAATACAGACGATATTATTAATGATTTAAAATCTGCCTTAGAAAAGATTTAAAAATTTTATTGACTTTATGAAATTTATAAGAAGGGGTTGCAGTTATAATAAAATTGTAGCTATGGCAGAGGTGTATGAAAAGATGAAACGGTTAGTTTTAGAGAAGTTTTGAGAATATATTATAAGAGATATCAAAAATTGACTAAAAAGAGGTTATAAAGTTTTTTAACAGCCTTACTTTTATATGAGCTTATTAATAAAGAGAGAGATTAGTTTAAGAGAGTCAGTGAATAACAAAGACGTTGGTTATTATGACAGGCAGTTGAGTTGCCTTTAGGCACTTTAAGGTTATCAGTTCTTAAAGATAGGGTAGGAGGGTTTCGACCCTCCATACTGCCCTATAAGTGGAAGAAAGCATATATAGATTACAAAAATATGGAAAATATTAATAACAGGGTAGAGTTAGTCAGATCTAATAAAGGTGAATATTCAGTGAATAAAAAAAGCAAAAGTGGAACCCCTGCTTCCCTTTGGTGAAATTTGCAAGGAGATTAAAAATTAGACTCAAAAATTAATGGTTATAATTGTCCGGAACACCAAAAAAGAAAAAAATTACAAAATCTATCTGAATTTTTCCCTCAAAAATAAAGTGTGACTTGACAGTAGGAATCACATGATTTTCAGAAGAACATCTTCAAAAGATAAACTTCTTCCACCCTTTTTCGCTCCATCTTAAACCCCATTTTCTCGAAAAGCTTTAGCATTGGTTTGTTATCAACCAATACTTCTGCGGTAAAACCGTATAGACCAGCTCTTTTTGCAATATAAGTTAAATAGTTTAACAAAACTTCTCCTACCCCCTGTTTTTGATAATCGTCCCTGACAAGAAAAGCTACCTCTGCCATTAATGTTTTCTCGTTCAGGGAGTATTGCCCAACTCCAACAACAGTTTCTTTCCATCCGTCCTGAACTATCGCTAAAATAACCATCTCTTTTGTGTAATCAATGGCAGTATAAAACTGAAGTTCCTGATGAGGCATCTCCTTTTTAACACATATAAATCTCTTAAAAAGGCTATCTTCAGAAAGTGAGTAGAAAAAATCTTTCAGAATAGGCTCATCATTTAGTCTTACTGGTCTTAAAAGAAGATTTAAGTCTGTTTTGGTTGTTCTATAAGTTTCATAGAAATAGGGATAATCTCCCTTTGAAACATAAATCTGGTCTTTGTAAATAAGATTTTGTTTTTTTGCCTCTTCTATAAGCCAGGGCCTGAATTTTGGATGGGCGATAGAGATTAAATCCATTGCCCTTTCTCTTATGTTTTTTCCATGTAAGTAGGCTATCCCATATTCAGTAACTACATAATGAATGTCTCCTCTTGTAAGGGTTACTCCCGCACCTTCTGTAAGGAATGGAACAATTTTCGACACTTCATCGTTTTTTGTAGTTGATTTCATAACAAGTATGGTTTTTCCGCCTTGAGAAAAGTTTGCACCTCTCATAAAATCAGCCTGTCCGCCAACACCGCTGTAAAAAAGTTTACCTAAAGACTCTGCCGTTGCCTGTCCGGTTAAATCAATCTCAAGGGCGCTGTTGATGGCAGTCATGTTTGCATTTCTTGCAATATTTAAAGGGTTATTGGTATAACTTATAGGCCTGAACTCAAAGGCTGGATTGTCATGTAAAAAATCGTATGTATCTTTAGTCCCCATGCAGAATGATGCAACTGTTTTGCCTCTGTTTAATGTCTTTTTTGAGTTGTCAATTACTCCTGACTTCATAAGTTCAACAATACCGTCTGTTAAAAGTTCCGTGTGAACTCCGAGATTTTTTTTGTCTTTTAGATGTTTGAGTATTGCGTTGGGAATCCCGCCATAGCCAATCTGTATGGTATCGCCGTCACGTACTATTTTTGATACCAACTCTCCTATTCTCTCGCTGACCTGAGGAGGAGCGGTATCTCTATATTCTAAAAGAGGTTCGGAATAATCATATAGATAGTGTATATCGTCGAGATGAAAAAAACACTCTCCATGAACTCTTGGCATGTAGGAATTCAGCTGAGCTATCACTATCTTTGCATTTTCAACGACTGTTTTTACTATGTCTACAGATATTCCTAAACTTACATAGCCATGTCTGTCAGGATAGGATGTTTGTATTAATGCAACATCTATCGGAACTATCTTTTTTTCAAACAAAGAGGGCAGGTTGGACAAAAATATTGGAGTGTAGTCTGCCAACCCCTTGTTTACAGCTTCCCTTAATCCTCCCCCTACAAAAAAGGCATTGGGTCTGAAATTATCCCTGAACTTGTCGTCGGCATAGGAAACCGCTCCCAGGGTAATCAACTGAATTACCTCTACATCAAAAAACGACTTAGGTTCTTTGTTAAGGTAACTAATTAATAGCTTTACAAGTTGAACAGGTTCACCACATCCTGTCCCTATAAATACTGTGTTGCCCGATTTTATCATTTTAAACAACTGAATGTCTGGCAGAAACTTATTGGGATAATTTTTTTTAATATCTTCTATAGCAAGTAAATTACTATTTTGGCTCATATTAATATTTTATCCTTTAACCGTATTTTTTAAAAGGATCCTTTGTTTTGATAATAATGAGATGAGCTGTTAAAAGATTGTTTCAGATTCCAGAGGGAGTTTGATTGTAAAAACCGTTCCTCTGTTTAATGAGCTGTCAACCTGAATATTACCATGATGAAGATTGATGATTTCTCTGACAAGGTATAAACCTAATCCTGTTCCGCGTGTGGTTTTGCTTGGTCCTGCATCGATCATATAAAATTTTTCAAAAACATTATCTATCTGATCTGGTGGTATCCCTATGCCGTAATCTCTTATCTTAATATAACCTAAGTTTGCGTTAACTGATGTTATGACCTCAATCTTGCTGTCATTTTTGGAGTATTTGATAGCATTTGAGATGAGGTGATAGAAGCTCTGCAATAACAAATCTCTGTCTCCATCGACAATAATCTCTTCTTCACAGAAAAAGGTTCTGAAAGTGATGTTTTTTGACTCCCATTCCTGAGAAAGCAAAGAAATTGCTTCGTTAATAATCTCGTGGATAGAAACATTGGAATGTTTAATTTTAAGAATTGTGGGAATTTTTTCGAATTTACTGATGGTAAGTAAGTTATCTATGAGTCTCGCAAGCTTGTTGACTTCATTTAACATATTAGATAGTATGGTGCTTTTACTTTGTTCGTCTTTAATCATATTTCCCACTAAGATTTCATTAAAACCTTTGATTATAGTTAGCGGAGTTCTTAACTCGTGGGAGATATTTGCCATATAGTTCTGGCGCCACAGATTAAGCTCTTTGAGTTTTCTGTATCTTAAGGCATTTTCAAGGGCTATGCTCGAAAAATTAATAAGAGATTGAAATAACTGCATAGAAAAGGCGTTAAAATCATTACTTTCGTTTAAAAACATTATAACGCCTAAACATTGATTCTGAAATTTTATTGACTGACAGAGCATTCTTGTCGGCGTATATCCAAGCTTTTCAACAATTGGTTTGATAAGCTTTTTAATTTCCTCTGGTTTATTGTTAAAATACGGCTTATTAGGTGAGTCGATACATCTGTCGTATAAAAAATCTATATTAAATATATTATTGGGAGCCAATTTACTATTGAGCCCTGAAATCTCTTTAACTACAAGATCCTCATTATCTTTAAAAAGCATAAAGATAACCGTATCACAGATTATAAACTCCTTAAAACTTGATACGGTATTCCTTATAACATCTTCAAGCTCAAGCTCTGAAGTGAGTGTTTTTGCAAAATTATTAACTATATTCTGCTCATTAATTCTGTTTGTCAGATCCGTAATATCTTCAAGAACGATTAAAATACCCTGTTCGACTGTTTTACTCTTTAAGGCGTTAATATTTACGCAAAAGGTTTTATCCTTCAATGTAAGGCAGAAGTTATCGGAAAAAATTTCTCTTTCTCCAATAATCTTTCCCGGGGGGAAAATGTTCTCTACATCCATGTTGAACTTTTTTCTTAAAATATCAAAGAACACATTACCAATGACCTCATTTTCCTGCATATCTAAAAACTTTAAGGCCGAGTTATTGGCAAAAAATATTTTATAATTATTATCGCATTCTATTATGCCTTCGGTCATTGTTGTTAGTATCTGATTCAGATGAGTCTCTATCTCGATCAGTTCTTTGGTCATTTCTCTCGGATATATCTTTTCAATGCCAACGACCTTTTCTTTAAGCTCTTCGGTATCTGTCTTTTCGTCAAAGGCTTTAATTACAGAAAGAACGTCTGCCATAAAGTTAGGGATGGGGCTTTTTGCAATGTAGGCATCTGCCTTTATCTCTTTAACGCGGGTTGAGGCTTCAATGGCAACACCTGTTAGTATGATTACAGGCGTCTCTGTAAGTTGCGGATTTTTTTTAAGATAGTCACAGAGCCTCGTACCATCAATTTTTGGCATTATATGGTCAACAAGGATATAGTTGAAAGTCTCTTTCTTGACTATCTCAAGAGCCTGCAGAGGATCATCAATGGCGGTAACGGAGTAACCTTTTTCTTCTAAATACTTTTTTATAGTCTCGAGGAAGAAATGGTTGTTATCAACTACTAATACTTTATTTGACATTTAATATATTATTTTACTTTTTTAAAAAAACTTTACAACAGAAAAATAGACTTATTTAAGTCTTAAGAGAAAGATTTTATTTAACTTTTTTTTGATGTAGAATAATAATATGAAAAAAATAATTGTCAGTGATTTTGACGGAACTGTTAACAGGTTTGACATCGGAAACAAGATTACAAGATCTCTACTTACATCAGAAGAGTTTAAGTTTATAGAGAAGTCCTATAAGTCAAGAAAAATAAATAATTTTGAAATCTATGAGAAATACCTGGCACCGCTTATCTCTAAAGATGGTCATAATTTATCAGAGATCATTAACAGGTACCTTTGTCAAACCGATGGATTCATTGATTTCGCCAATTTTACAAAAAATAAAGAATACGACCTTCTTATTCTGAGTGATGGTTTTGATATTTATATCTCTGCCTTTTTAGAAAAATATAATCTTAACATTCCCTTTTATGCAAACAGGATTATTAAGACTGAATCTGGATACGATGTAATTTTCCCAAATAAAACGGAAGATTGTGAAAAATGCGGGACCTGCAAGAGCGAGATAATAAAGAATCTCAATAAAAAATATGAAGAGATAATTTATGTTGGTGATGGTATCTCTGATATATGTCCTTCAGATACGGTAGATGTTTTTTTCGCAAAGAGGTCAATTTTTAAGGAAATTAATAATAAAAACAAATTTTATTTCTACAACTTCAGC
>JAOAGA010000072.1 GCA_026415985.1 Pseudomonadota bacterium
CCTTCTGTTTGCACCATCAATGGAGGCTATAATCAAGGTAATTGATACTATACCAACCGCTATTCCTGATAAACAGAAAAAACTTCGTAACGGAGATGATATAATTGCTTCGAAGACCTGTTTGAGAATTTTAAGTTTGTGTAACTTAAACAATAATTCCATCACTAATCTTTATAATTTTTTTTGCTCTTCCTGCGATATCTTTTTCATGGGTGATGATTATGATTGTTTTTCCGTTATTATTAAGATTCGTAAAAATATCCATTATTTCATTGGAAGTTTTGCTATCCAATGCACCGGTTGGCTCATCGGCAAGAATTATTTGAGGATTATTTATTAGTGCTCTGGCTATGGCAACCCTTTGTTGTTCACCACCGGAAAGCTGATTAGGCTTGCTGTTTATCCTGTGCTCCATATTAACCATTTTTAGAAGCTCTATAGCACGATGTTTTACATTTTTTTGATCCTGTCTTGAGTATATAGTAGGGAGAATCACGTTTTCTATTGCCTTTGCATAACCTATTAAATGGAACTGCTGAAAAACAAAACCAATAAACTCATTTCTTAAAAAGGAGAGTTCGTCGTCATTAAGTGACAGGACATCTCTTCCTGCAAGATAATACTGTCCGCTTGTGGGTCTATCCATACAACCTATTATGTTCATAAGAGTGGATTTACCAGAGCCAGAGGCGCCGATTATTGCTACAAAGTCACCTTCATAGATTGTAAGATTAATACCTTTCAGTATCTCAATTTCCTTCGAGTCTACAAAAAAGGTCTTTTTTATATCAATTAGTTTGATTAACTCTTTCATTGTTTTTTATTGGGTTTTTTATCAGAAGGTTTGCCCGCCTCTTCAATAAGGATTTCATCTCCTTCAGAAAGACCCTCTAACACCTCTGTATTATTCTCATCTCTAATTCCAACCTTGATCTTCTTGGTTACCGGCTTTTTTTCATCACCAAGATATACGATGTAATCGCCACCTTCAAACTTAATTGCCTCGTTCGGTATAATTAAAACATTATTTTTTGTCTCCGTGAAAATCTTTACGTGGGCAGTCATATCAGGTTTCAGGAGAATCGCGTCATCAGGCTTTATCTTTACAATTGCAAGGTAGTAAACAATATTTTCTTTTACTTCAGGCTGAGGATAGATATCATCAATTTTTCCTTTAAATTTTTTATCTTTGTAGGCGTCAACGCTGAACTCAACATCCTGGTTTTTTTTGATTCTGCCAATATTTGTTTCATCTATATAAGTCCAGATCTCTAACCTCTCAGGATTTAAAATTGTTATTAGATTTGGCGCAGAAAGTCCTGCCACAACGGTTTCTCCTTCTTGTGTAGCAACCTGTGACACTATTCCGGAAATTGGTGAGTAAATTCTTGTATAGGTTAGATTAATTTCTAAGTTTCTAAGTCTTGCCTTTGATTGGTCTATGTTGGCTTTAGAGATATCGACCTGTCTTCTAAACTCTTCTTTTAATCTTTCCAATGTTTTTTCTGCCTGTATCATATTGGCAGATAAGACATTAACCTCTTTCAGGTTTCTGTCAACCTCATCCTGAGTTGCAAAACCTCTCCGGAAAAGCTCTTCTGTCCTTTTAAAGTTTACTTTAGCATATTCTAATTGAGCTCTTATACTGTTTATCTGCGACTCCTGCTCCTTTATCTTTAAGGGATAGGTATCCTCAACAAGTTTTAGGTTGCTCTCTGCTGTCACTAATTGTGCCTTGGCATTATCTATTTCTGACAGAATCTGTCTGTCATCTATTATAGCGATTAAGTCACCCTTCTTTACCCTGTCTCCGACCTGAAAGTTTAATTTTGTCAATGTTCCTGTTGCACGGGTGCCAACTTTGACAAGTGCACCTACCTGTGGCTTGATTATCCCTGTTTCCTGAATAGTCCTTGTAATATCACCTCTTTTGACCTTTTCTTTTTTATAGGTTTGTCCTTCCTTCTTTTTTTTAGCATATTTGTAGTATCCGCCTATACCACCGAGTACAAGAAGAATGACTGTTACGATGATAATTATTTTTTTCATTTAATCTCCTCTATGTTTCTAAGTCCTGCTGATTTTTCTAAAGAACTTTTTAAAAGATAAAGATTGAAAAGGGCGTTTATTTTTTGTATCTTTGCATTTGCTAAATTATTTTCTGCTTGCAGAAGATTTATTAGTTCACCTTTGCCTATCCTGTATTCTTCATAGGTCTGCTCATAGGTTTTCTTTGCAGAGTTAAAAATTTCTTCAGCAACTTTAAGTTTTTCATAGGCTCCGTTCAGATCAATAATGTTTTTTCTGATCTCTAAAGATATATTTCTTTTAGTTTCATCTATACGTCTTTTCTGAGCAGAAATCTCTTCAAGGTAAGCGGTGTCTCTGTAATATTTGCCCATTCCTGAAAAGATATTGTATGAAAGTGTTAATGCGAAGGTAGTCTCATCAGGTGAAGGGAAAAATTTATCTTCATATCTCCTGTAATTAATGGAAGCATTTATAGAAGGAAACAGATCGGCCTTTATAATTTTTCTCTCTTCTTCAAGACGTTTTTCCTGCAGATAGTCTTTTATCAACTCTACTCTTCTTTCAAAGGCAATATTTTTTAACTCTTCTTCATTTAAAGGGATAGTAAAACTATCGAAATTATCGGTAATATCAGGTTCTTTGACAGAAAGTCCTGTGATACTTGACAAATCAGCAAGGGATTTTAATAACGAGTTTTTTGCGTTAATCAGTTCAAATCTTGCATTTTCCAAACTAACCTTTGCCTGTGATACATCAGATATCTTAGCAATGCCGACTTCATATTTTGCCTGAGCTAAATTATAAGTTTTTTCAGCTAAAGAAAAGGTTTCTTCCCTGATTTTTAAAACTTCTTTGTCATTGACAACCTTAAAATAAGTGTCTTTAATCAGCTTAATAAGGTCGCTTTTGATTAAATCTATATTGTAAGTTTCGTTAAGGTAAATAATATATTGACTATTTTTCTGAGGTTTTCTCTTTGCATCAAATATTTTGTAACCAAGAGAGAGGGAGCCGGAGTAATAGGATCTGTTATCTGCTGTAGGATTAAGCTGTGAATCTAAATAATTGCTATAACCGAGAGAAAGGTCCAATGAAGGATAATAGGGGTCAAGGGAGGCTTTATATCTAAAGAATTGAGCATTTTTTCTATATTCCTGTTCTATTAAGGGGTTGTAATTATTTAATGCTGTATTAATGGCATCATTCAAGGTAAGGGAGAAGGCATCAGACAAGAAGAAAAAGAAAAGCAGAAATAAATAAAAGATTTTTTTCGACATACTTATAATATACTGACTGGTCAGTTTGTTGTCAAGATTATTTAGTCTTCTCATCTTTTTTTATATTTGGCATGATTCCTTTTCTGATATAATTCTTAATCTTTAGATCGGCTTCGATAATTTCATCGGGGTTATCTCCCTGAATTGTATAATAATATCCTCGTTTTGGCTCATATGATAACTTAATAGTCAAAGCCAGCATAAAAATAAGAGTAAAAAATAAATTTTTCATGTAAACCTCACTGTCACTTGTTTTTACTATGTCTTTTAAGTCCTATATTTTTCTTGACTTAGGTATATTTATAATGCTAACAAATAAGGCAATATGTGTAAAGAGAAAGAGATCTTACTTATTTTATGTGGAATATTGCTAAAAGAATCAGAGCTTTATAAAACTTTTTTAAAGGCAGGGAGTATTGAAGAAGTAGAGAGCCTTCTAAATAAAAAAGTTCAGAAAAGTGATATAGAAAAGGCTAAAAACAACTTAGCATTACTAAAAAAACTTAACGGAAAGGTTACATCTGTTTTTGATGATAACTATCCTAAAACCTTAAAAAATATTTATAATGCGCCACCTATAATATACTCAATAGGAGAGTATTTACCGGAAGATGAAGAAGCAATAGCTGTTGTTGGCTCAAGAAATGTCTCAGAGAAAGGCAAGATTTTAACGGAGCTATTAGTAAGGGATCTCAAAGATATCCGGATAACGATAGTTTCAGGACTTGCCATCGGAGTTGATACAATAGCACACAGAGAGGCACTAAATAATGGTTTGAGAACCATTGCGGTGTTAGGATCAGGAATTGATGTAGTTTATCCTGCCGTTAACAAAACGCTATTTAATAGTATTAAAAATAATGGTGCAATCTTTTCTGAACAACCCTTAGGCACCAAACCAATGCCCTATAATTTCCCAAAGAGAAACAGAGTAATAAGTGGTTTATCAAGGGCGGTAGTTGTAGTAGAAGCGGGAGAAAAAAGCGGGAGTTTAATCACAGCAAGATATTCTGCCGAGCAGAACAGGGATGTCTACACATTTCCAAGGACGCCAATCGATAAGAACAGTGCGGGTAATAATTATTTAATAAAGATCGGAGCAAAGGTGATAACATCAGGAAAAGATCTGATTGAAGAGGTATTTCCTCAAAAAATAAGGCAAGAAAATAAAAACGAGAAAAAGATAATGGTTTCTGAAGAAGAAAGAAAAATACTAAACTTATTACAAGAAGATCCTGTAAATATTGAAAAATTGTGTTTTTCTCTTGACATGGGACCGCCAACACTGGCAAACTTTTTGCTTAATCTTGAGTTAAAGGGTCTTATAAAAGAGTTACCCGGTAAGTTTTATATAAAAATTAAGGAGACTTGATGAACAACAGAATTTTAGAAATCATTGAATTTATTGAAGAAAGAATGGCAGATTCGCCGGAGCTTGCTTTCTATATTATGGAAGAACTCATTACTGAAGGATATAATCAGGATGAGATTGAAGAGGCTATAACCTGGATAGAAACCTATCAGCAGGTGAGAGAGATGGAAAGTTTTTTTGAAATCAGCAAGAACTTCCAAAGCATTAATGTTAAAGATGATGCCTATAACTATCTCGTTAAATCATTAGAGGACGGGCTTATTGACGATGAGTACTTTGATGATTTGTTAAGTTACTGTTTATTAAAAGACTATAAAGAAATAGATTTACAAAAAATTATATCCATTAACATTGAACTAAAATCAATCAAGTTTGATTTAGCCAAAGAGGCAAGAGCAAATTTCAGAGCCTATTCGAATAATAAGGATTGTTAGTTATGTCGAGAAGTCTTGTTCTTGTCGAATCACCTGCAAAGGCTAAGACTATTGAAAAATATTTAGGCAAAGATTACAAGGTGCTTGCAACCTACGGTCATATTAAAGACTTGCCTGTTAAGTATCTTGGTGTTAAGGTGGAAAAAGAGTTTGAACCTATTTATGAGTTAACTCCAAGGGCTAA
This sequence comes from Pseudomonadota bacterium, assembly GCA_026415985.1. Classification (GTDB taxonomy): domain Bacteria; phylum CALINM01; class CALINM01; order CALINM01; family CALINM01; genus JAOAGA01. Next base: position 5,299 of record JAOAGA010000072.1, read on the forward strand.
AAAAATAGTCTCAGAGATTAAAAAGACCGCAAAAGAAGCGGAAAATATTTATATTGCCTCTGACCCCGACAGGGAAGGCGAAGCCATAGCTTTTCATATTAAAGAAGAGCTGGAAGATCTTAAGAAGGAGATAAAAAGGGTTCTTTTTTTTGAGATTACCAAAAATGCAATTATAAAGGCCTTTGAAAATCCTACAAGTCTCGATGAGAAAAAATATGACGCTCAAAAATCAAGGAGAGTTCTTGACAGGCTTGTGGGATACAAGATAAGTCCGCTTTTATGGTATAAGGTAAAATCAGGACTGTCTGCAGGAAGGGTTCAATCGGTGGCACTACTTCTGATTTGCAGAAGAGAGAAGGAAATAAAAAATTTTATTCCTGAAGAATATTGGTATATAAAGGGTGATTTTTTTAGCCCCGATAAAGAGAAGAAGGTAAGAGCAAAGTTAGAAGAAATAGATGGGAAAAAGATAGAGTTAAAGAACAAGGAATCAGTAGATGAGATACTGGTGTCTCTGAAAAACAGAGAATTTTTTCTAAAGTCTGTTGTTGAAAAAGAAAGAGTTAAAAATCCTTCTGAACCATTTATTACCAGCACTTTACAACAGGATGCTGTAAAAAGACTCAGGTTTAGCACAAAAAAAACCATGATGATTGCACAGATGTTATATGAGGGCATTGATTTAGGAGATTTAGGCAGGCAGGGACTTATAACCTATATGAGAACGGACTCTCCGAGAATATCCAAAGAAGCAATTGATAGTGCCAGAGATTTTATTGCAAAGAAGTATGGAAAAGACTATCTTTCCCATAAACCAAGACAGTTTGAAGGCAAAAAACAGGCGCAGGAAGCCCATGAATGTATAAGACCAACTAACCCTGAGTTAGAACCTGATTTAATTAAAGAATACCTTACTAATGAACAGTATCAGTTATATAAATTGATTTTTAACAGGTTCTTAGCTTCACAGATGAAACCCGCCTTATATAGTCAGAGAATCTATGAAATAGTTGACAGAGAAGAAAACCGGTTTACTTTCAGGGCAAAGGGGCTTGCTTTAAAATATGCAGGATTTCTGATGGTTTATGGAAAAGATGAAGACGATGAAGAGGAGGAAAAAGAAGGTGGCTTACCTATGCTTGAGGAAAAGACCGTCCTTACTCTGCTTGAGTTAATACCGGAGCAAAATTTTACCTCTCCTCCGCCAAGATTTACAGAAGCCACACTTGTTAAAGAGCTCGAAGAAGATGGCATTGGCAGGCCAAGCACCTATGCTACTATTATATCTACTCTTTTAGAGAAAGATTATGTAAAGCTTATGGAAGGCAAGTTTTATCCTACTGAGCTTGGTTGTACCGTTGTGGAACTACTTGAAAAAAACTTTCCCGATATTATTGATGTTGAGTTTACCGCAAAGATGGAAGAAAAGTTAGATCTCATCGAAGAAGGCAGGGAAAGATGGACAGAGGTAATGAAAGAGTTTTATGCAAAATTTAACGAGACCTTAAACAAAGCAAAGGTCTCTATGGAAAACCTTAAAAGAAAAGGGATAGAAACAGATATTGTCTGTGATATATGTGGCAGGAAAATGGTGATTAAGATGAAGGGGAGAAATGAGTTTTTGGCCTGTAGCGGTTATCCCGAATGTAAAAATATAAGGAATTTTACTAAAGACAAATCAGGTCAGATTGTGGTTTTAAATAATAAGACTGACAAAAAATGTCCCAAATGTGGAGCAGAGATGGTTGTTAAAAGGGGACCCTACAGTAATTTTCTTGCCTGTAGCAACTATCCAAACTGTAAATATACGGAAAATATCACAACTGGTATAAAATGTCCTAAGTGTGATGGACAATTGGTTGAAAGAAAAACAAAAAAAGGCAGGGTATTTTATGGCTGTAACAGATACCCGCAATGTGATTACTTAATAAACCAGAAGCCTGTTAATGAAAAATGTCCCCTTTGCAATAACCCCTTTCTAATAGAAAAAAGAGAAAAAAAACAGCCGGCTCTTGTATGTCCCAATAAAGATTGTGGCTTTAAAAAGTCAAAATGACCGTAAAAACTGGCAGACTATTTGTAGTCGCTACACCAATCGGCAATCTTGAAGATATTACTTTAAGAGCACTAAAAACCTTAAGGGAAGTAGACTTAATAGTCTGCGAAGATACCAAACAATCAAGAAAACTACTTTCCCATTATGGCATATCTAAACAATTAATTTCCTATTACAAGCCTAAGGAACGGGATAAGGCAAATAAGATCATTGATATACTTTTATCTGGAAAAGATGTGGCACTAATTTCTGATGCGGGAACTCCTGCCATATCAGACCCCGGGCAGATACTCATTGACGAAGCAAGAAAAAATGGTATTGAAATACTGGCAATTCCCGGTCCTTCTTCTTTAATTACCGCCCTCTCCGTTTCCGGATTTAAGATAATCCCCTTTATGTTTGATGGTTTTATCCCCAAAAAGAGATCTGATTTAATAAAAAGGCTTGAGGAGTTAAAGGGTATCGCTTCTACTCTGGTTTA
>JAOAGA010000073.1 GCA_026415985.1 Pseudomonadota bacterium
AGCGTCTGCTAATACTCTAACCTTTCCGTGATAAAGATAACCATTTCTGTCAAATACAACCTTTTCTACACCTAATTTAAGCGCCCTTTCTGCAATGGTCTTACCTATAACTTCAGCGGCTTCCTTTGACTTAAGACTCTTTAAGCCCGATGACAAACTCTTTTCAAGTGTTGAAGCAGAACAGATAGTATGACCTTTCTCATCGTCTATAAGCTGAGCATATATATGATTTAAGCTTTTATAGACACATAGTCTTGGTCTTTCCTGAGTGCCGTTAATCTTTTTTCTGATTCTTTGTTTCCTTTTAATTCTTGGTTCAAGCTTTTTTGTGCCTGCCATTTTCAATACTCCTTACATTATTTCTTGGCTGCGGTTTTTCCGGGTTTTAGCTTTATAAACTGCCCAGCCCTTCTAACACCTTTTCCTTTATAAATATCAACTTTTCTGAGACCTAAAATATTTGCAGCAGTTTGACCTAAAAGTTCCTTATCTATGGAAGTGAGGGATATTTTTGTTTGTTTATCTACCGCTGCGGAAACTCCTGACGGTAAAATGAACTTAATCGGATGAGAATAGCCGAGCGTAAAGTTAAGATCTTTCCCCTGCAACTCTGCTCTATAGCCAACTCCAACAAGCTCAAGCTCTAAGGTAAATCCATCGCTTACACCCTTTACCATATTGGCAAGCTTTGCTCTCATAAGTCCATGAAATGCTCTTGTTGCCTTATCATCATTTTCTCTTTTTAGAAACACTGTATTGTCGGTAACTTCCACTGTTATCTTAGGCATAATGGGATGTTCTAATTTGCCCTTTGGACCTTCTACTAATAACATATTGTCCTTTACAGTAACTTTAACATTTTTGGGTAGAGCTATTGGTTTTCTGCCAATTCTTGACATTTATTTACTCCTTACCATATTTTACAAATTACTTCACCGCCAACATTTTTCTCAATGGCCTCTTTATCTGTCATAAGCCCCTTTGATGTGCTCAAAATGGATACACCCAGACCTCTTCTTACAGGAACAATCTCATCTTTTTCAGTATAAATTCTTCTGCCGGGCTTACTTATTCTTACAATATTATTAATTATCGGTTTTCTTTTGTTATCATAGCCAAGAAATATCTTAAGATAGTTATGATTTCCAATCTTTACAACCTCATATGATGGGATAAACCCCTCTCTTTTCATAACTTCAAGAATATTTTCCTTAAGCTTTGAGTGAGGAACAACAACCTCATTCTTCCTCGCCTTGCAACCGTTTCTTATTATTGTTAGCATATCTGCTATTACATCCATAATTATCTCCTTACCAACTTGCTTTTACAACGCCGGGGATCTCTCCCTGGGAAGCTAATTTTCTGAAGCAAAGTCTGCACATATTAAAATCTCTAATAAAGGCACGAGGTCTGCCACAGAGGGGACATCTATTATATGCCCTTACCTTAAACTTAGGTTTCCTTTGTGCCTTAATCATCATACTAAGTTTTGCCACAAAATCCTCCTTAATCTCTAAAAGGGAAACCAAAGGCCTTTAAAAGTGCCTTTGCTTCCTCATCATTTTTTGCACTCGTCGTAAAAGTTATATTCATTCCCTTAATTTTCTCAACCTTGTCATAGTCAATCTCTGGAAATATAAGTTGTTCTTTAATGCCAAGCGTATAATTACCCCTTCCGTCAAAGGATTTAGACGAGATACCCTTGAAATCCCTAACACGAGGTAAAGCAACCGTTAAAAACCTCTCTAAAAACTCATACATTCTTTCTCTTCTCAGTGTAACCATTACACCTATTGGCAGTCCCTTTCTCAGTTTAAAATTAGAGATAGCTTTTTTTGCTTTTGTTACAACGGGCTTCTGCCCGGTTATTGCCTTTATCTCTTCTACGCTCTTATCTATTAGCTTGATATTCTGAGTCGCCTCTCCAAGTCCCACATTGATGACTATTTTTTCAAGTTTAGGAACCTGATTTATATTCTTATAACCAAGCTCTGTAAGTAGTTTCTTCTTAATTTCTTTTTCATATAACTCTTTGAGTCTTGCCATACTTCACCTCTTATAAGATTTCTCCACATTTTTTGCAAACACGAGCCTTGGAACCATCTTCAAGCAATTTTTTTCCAATTCTTACACCTTTTTGACACTTTTTGCAATACAACAACACATTTGAAACGTCAATCGGCATTTCCTTCTCAATGATGCCACCCTGAGGATTTATCTGTGTTGGTTTCACATGTCTTTTTACTATGTTTATCTTCTCTACAACAACCTTATTTTTGTCTCTTAATACTTTTAATATCTTTCCTGTCTTGCCCTTGTCCTTCCCGACAAGAGTAATAACTACATCATCTTTCTTTAGGTATGTGCTCATATTTAAATCTCCTATAATACTTCTGGTGCGAGAGAAATAATTTTCATAAATCTTTTTGCTCTCAACTCGCGGGCAACGGGCCCGAATATACGGGTTCCTATCGGCTCAAGCTGATTATTCAGAAGAACTGCTGCATTATCATCAAATCTGATGTATGAGCCGTCGGGTCTTTTCACTGCCTTGCTTGTTCTTACAATAACTGCTTTTACAACATCGCCCTTTTTAACCTTTCCCTCGGGAATTGCCTCTTTTACAGAGACCATTACCAGGTCACCTACAGAGGCATATCTTCTTCTCGTACTTCCGACTACTTTAATACACATTACCTTTTTAGCCCCTGAATTATCCGCCACTTCTAACTTTGTTTGCATCTGTATCATAAAAATACCCCTTTTATCCTTCTAAAGTTTGAGCCTTTTCTATTATCTGCTTAACTCTCCATCTTTTTTCTTTGCTGATTGGCCTTGTCTCTACAATTAAAACCTTATCACCTATCTTACATTCGTTCTTTTCATCGTGGGCTTTATACCTTTTTCTTATCTTTACATATTTGTGATAAACGGGATGTAATGCCATTCTCTCAGTAAGAACAACAACGGTTTTATCCATCTTGTCACTTACTACTCTGCCAACCATAGATTTTATATGCCTCTTTTTCTCCATTACTACCCTTCCTTATTTATTTTTTTCTTTAATTGCGGTCAAGACGCGTGCTAAATCTCTTCTTATATTACAAATTTTGGAGGTATTTTCTAACTGACCTCTTTCTCTTTGCCAGCGAAGTCTGAATATTTCCTCTCTAAGTTCCGCAACCTTTGTTTTTAGCTCATTTACTGAAAGGCTTTTGATTTCTTCGTATTTCATTTTCTATTCCTCTCTCTTTACTAATCTTGCCTTGATGGGCAATTTGTTTGCTGCTAACCTGAAGGCTTCTGTTGCATCTTCCAAAGAGAGCCCTTCTATCTCATATAATATCCTTCCGGGTTTTACCGGACAGACCCAGTCAACGGGTGATCCTTTTCCTTTACCCATTCTTGTCTCAGCTGGTTTAGCAGTGATTGGCTTGTCGGGAAAGATTCTGATCCACATTTTTCCTGTCTTTTTAATAAACCTCGATATTACAATTCTTGCTGCTTCAATCTGTCTTGTAGTAAGAAATCCCGCCTCTAAAGCCTGAAGCCCGTAGTTGCCAAAAGAGACCTCTGTTCCTCTGGTCGCTTTTCCTCTGAGCCTGCCTTTCTGTTGTTTTCTGTGTTTTACTTTTTTAGGAGCCAACATATCTTAAATCTCCTTCAGAGAATTATATTTTCTTAAAATCGGCGTACTGACCGACCTCACCTTTAAATATCCATGTTTTTATACCAATAACGCCATATTTTGTACTTGCAATGGCTGTACCGTAGTCTATGTCTGCTCTTAATGTCTGTAAAGGCACTCTTCCTTCCCTGTACCACTCTGTTCTTGCTATTTCTGCTCCAGCTAATCTGCCACCACAGGAGATTTTAATACCTTTAGCACCCAATCTCATTGCTGCTGTTACTGCCTTTTTCATAGCCCTTCTGAAGGCAACCCTTCTTTCCAGATGTTTTGCAACAATCTCAGCAACAAGAACCGCATTTAATTCTGGACTTCTGACCTCTTCTACCTGAACATATACTTCGCTTTTTGTAAACTTTTGTATCTCTTTTTTAAGATTATCGAGGTCTGCACCTTTTTTACCAATTACTATACCCGGTTTAGCAGTATGAATTATAACCTTTATCTTTTCAGGAGACCTTTCTATGTCTATTTGTGAAACCCCCGCATCATAAAGCTTCTTTTTAAGATATTTCTTGATGTTAAGGTCTTCATGTAGAAACCTGGCATAATCTTTTTTACTATACCATCTTGATGTCCAAGTTTTATTAATACCTAATCTTAACCCTATGGGATTTACTTTCTGCCCCAATTTAGACCTCCTTATCTTTCTTCAAGCACCACTGTCAAGTGGCTATATTTTCTTTTAAAAATATCTGCTCTGCCCATCGCTTTAGGCATAACCCTCTTTAACATAAATGATTTTTCAGCAGTCGCCTGTTTAACAAAAAGATTATCTATATCAATTACCTTTTTTTGCTCTGCGTTGGCAACAGCAGATTTTAACACCTTTAAGAAGAGCCTTGCTCCATTTTTGGGAGTATATCTTAATATCTCAATAGCATCATTTACCTTCTTGCCTCTAATCAAATCCGCAATAAGCTTAGCTTTTTTAGGAGATATTTTTAAATATTTTCCTTTAGCCCTGACCTCCATAGCACCCCCTACTTACCCTTTGTCTTTTTATCACCAGCATGACTATGGAAAGTCCTTGTTGGTGCAAACTCTCCTAATTTATGTCCCACCATATTCTCTGTTACATAAACAGGTATAAACTTCCTCCCGTTATGGACTGCAAAGGTGAGTCCTACAAACTCTGGTAAAATTGTAGATCTTCTTGACCAGGTCTTAATAACCTTTTTATCACCTGTATCTAAGGCCTTATTTACCTTTTCCATTAAATGTCCATCAACAAAAGGACCTTTTTTATTAGATCTTCCCATTTTAGAACCTCACTTATTTTCTTCTCTTAACAATCATTTTATCAGTCAGTTTATTATTTCTTGTTTTCAACCCCTTACAAAGCTGACCCCAAGGAGAACAGGGGTGTCTGCCACCCGATGACTTGCCTTCTCCTCCACCAAGTGGGTGATCAATTGGGTTCATGGCAACACCTCTGACATGAGGTCTTTTACCCATCCATCTTGACCTTCCTGCCTTTCCTATAGTAATGTTTTCATGCTCCAAATTGCCAACCTGACCAACTGAAGCCATGCAGTTAATGTTTATCTTTCTAAGCTCTCCCGATGGCATCTTTATAAGTGCATAACTGCCTTCTTTACCCATTATCTGTGCAAAGGCACCAGCACTTCTGGCAATCTGGCCACCTTTACCCAATTTGAATTCTATGTTGTAAACCATTGTTCCTACAGGTATATTTTTCAAAGGTAAGGCATTGCCCGGTTTAATTTCAGCATCGGGACCATTCATAATCTCGTCGCCAACATTTAAACCGTTGGGAGCTATAATATATCTTTTCTCACCGTCTTTAAACTTAATAAGGGCTATTCTTGATGTTCTGTTGGGATCATACTCAATTGCCTCAACTATTCCGGGGATACCTATTTTGTCTCTCTTGAAATCAATAATTCTATAGAGCCTTTTATGTCCCCCACCTCTTTGCCAAGCAGTAACTACACCCTGATTGTTTCTCCCGTTTGCCCTTTTAAGATAGACAGTAAGAGACTTCTCTGGCTTTTCCTTTGTAATCTCCTCAAAGGTATGGGTAGAACGAAATCTGATACCCGGAGACGTTGGTTTGTAAGTTTTAATGCCCATTTTTGTTTACCTCAGCTTTCAATAAAGTCTAACTTTTCACCCTGCTTAAGGGTAACAACTGCCTTTTTCCAGGAGTTTGTCCTGCCCATGCTTCTTCCTACTCTTTTCCATTTGCCGGGGAGAATTATAGTTCTGACTGCCTCTACTTTCACCTTGAAGAGTTTCTCAACGGCATCTTTAATCTCTTTTTTGGTGGCATCTTTGGCAACCTTTAAAACAACCTTGTTGTCTTCTTTTAATATAGTAGCCTTCTCAGTTATAACTGGAGCCTTTATTACATCATAAATGTTCTTCATAGGCTAAGTGCTCCTTCAATATTCTTAACTGCATCTTTCAACACCACAAGACCGTCATATTTCATAATTTCATAAACGTTTAAGTAATCTGATTTCAAAACTTTTACATTAGGTATATTTCTTGAAGATAATTCAATATTTCTATCTCTTTCCGGAAGGACAAAAAGTACTTTATTCAATTCAAACTTTTTAACTATCTCATTAAACTTTTTTGTTTTAATCTCGGGCATGTTTATAGCATCAACAACAAAGAGCTTACTTTCAGACAATTTAAGGCTCAGGGCTGATTTCATAGCGGATTTTAAGGCCTTTTTAGGCAGTTTATAGCTATAATCTCTTGGCTTAGGCCCAAAAAGTATGGCACCTTTTCTCCAAAGAGGAGATCTGTTTGACCCCGCCCTTGCTCTACCTGTTCCTTTCTGTTTCCATGGTTTTTTACCACCACCGGATACCTCTCCTCTCGTCTTTGTTGAAGCAGTTCCCTGTCTTTTATTTGCTAAATACATCTTAACCGCATCATAGATAAGGTAATCCTTTACTGGTGAACAAAAAACCTCATCAGAAAGCTCTACCTCTCCTATAACCATCTTATTTTGATCGTATAAAGGCACCTTCGCCATTTTAATCTCCTTAAAATCACTTCTTTATAGCATTTTTTATAACAACAAAAGAGTTTGTACTCCCCGGTATTGCACCTTTTATCAGCATAAGGTTCTTTTCAGGGAAAATTTTTTCTATCTTCAGGTTTTGTGTTGTAACCTGTTCGTTTCCCATATGTCCGGGATATCTTTTCCCTTTCCAGACTCTTGAAGGATATGCACTTGAACCCGCTGACCCCGGTGCTCTATGAAACATTGAGCCATGCGTTGCTCTTCCGCCCTTGAAGTTGTGACGTTTCATAACACCCTGAAAACCCTTACCCTTAGATACTCCTGTCACATCTACTATCTCGCCTTCTGAAAAAACGTCTGAAACCTTTATCTCCTGCCCTGCCTCAAACTGACTTATATCATCAAACTTAACTTCCTTTAAAAAGTAAAAGGCTTTATCTCCAGACTTTTTAAAATGCCCCTGCAATGCCTTGTTAACCTTTTCTATCTTTTTAATCTGAAAACCTAACTGCAAGGCACTATACCCGTCTTTATCTTTTGTCTTCTTCTGAACAACATAGGCAGGACCCGCTTCTATAACTGTTACAGGAACCAGCTCCCCTGCTTCATTGTATATCTGTGTCATTCCTAACTTTTTACCTATTATGCCTTTCATAGCCCATTCCTTTTAGCTTAGTTTTACTTCCACATCCACACCAGCAGCTAACTCTAATTTCATGAGGGCGTCAATTGTTTGCTGAGTTGGATGTAAGATATCCATTAGCCTCATATGAACCCTTGTCTCAAACTGCTCTCTGGATTTTTTATCTACATGAGGCGACCTCAAAACAGTATATCTGCTTATCTTGGTTGGTAACGGAATCGGACCAACAACCTTTGCTCCGGTCTTTTTTGCAGTATCTACTATCTCTGCTACAGACTGATCCAGAAGTCTGTGGTCAAAGGCTCTAAGCTTTATCCTTATTTTCTGACTGTTCATATTAAATAACCTGCCTTAAATTTTTTACTCTATTACTTCTGTAACAACACCGGCACCTATGGTTCTTCCACCTTCACGAATAGCAAATCTAAGCTCCTTCTCCAACGC
>JAOAGA010000074.1 GCA_026415985.1 Pseudomonadota bacterium
GTATGTGGTATAGTAAGCTGTATTATAATTAGCTGGTTTAAAAAGGATACAAGAATAGGACTAAAACAGTTTGTAGAGGCAGCAAGATCTGGTACAGAAAGTAGTTTAACTATAGGTGCAACAATTGGTGTTATAGGAATAATAATTTCAGTTCTTACCTTTAGCGGGCTTGTTTTAACATTTGCTGATATTGTGATTAAGCTTGCAGGTGGGAGCCTTTTCTTATCTATAATATTGATTGCATTGGCATCTCTGATATTGGGGATGGGAGTTCCGGTTACAGCTGCTTATTTAATAACTGCAGTCGTTGCGGTCCCAGCTTTGACACATTTTGGTGTGAGCCCTGTTGCTGCACATATGATAGTTTACTGGCTCTCTCAGGATTCTAATATAACCCCACCAGTTTGTGTTGCAGCATTTGCAGGTGCAACCATTGCTGGAGCAAATATGTGGAAAACTGCCTTTGCATCCTTTATATTTGCTAAATATTTGTACTTAGCTCCCTTCCTGTTTGCCTATGTTCCTGCTTTCTCTCTGAATGATACCCCTCAAAACATTGCTATTGCTTTTGTTCTAATAACGATAGGAACATTTTTATTCTCCTACCTGCTCAGTTTTAGCTGGTGGAAGTATGTTAAAAGAATTTTTGGAAAATAATTATGAAGCTGTGGGTATAAAAACATCACTCAAGGTTGGTGTTTTATACCCATAGCAACTGGAATTAAAATTAAGATTAGAAATATATTAAAAATTAGAAAGATATTCCAACCAAAATAAACATATAAATATCCCGGAAAATAGGAGCCCAATGCGCCCCCTGCGTAATAAAAGGATACGTAAAGAGCATTAACCATACCCTTGTTTTCTTTAGCTAATTTGTTTACATAACCAGATGAGATTGAATGTACCCAGAAAAGACTTCCGCAGAGGAAAAAAATTGCGGGAAAGATAATAGAAAAATTTTTCGTAAAAAGCATAAGAATAAAGATTATAAAAAAAGATAGACCTGAAATTATCGCCTTTTTCTCGTTTTTAAAAAATTCTATAATCCTTGTTGAAGTAAGAGAAACAATAATTCCCAATAGGTATCCAAAATACATAATACCAATAATAAATTCGCTAACATCTTCTTTTATCTCAAGAAGCCTGAAGGGCAAATAATTTAGTATTGATAGGAAGACAAAAAAGATTATAAATGGTATCGGATAAATATTAATATATTTTCTGGTCTTAATTATTTTAAATAGTAATTTTATCTGAATGCTTTGGGTGCCTCTAAAAAAAGGCAGAGAAGGGATTTTGGTTAAGAAAAAGAAGCATATAAACAGGCTTAGTGAGAGTAAAATAAAGACATATTTCCATCCGAAATATGTGGATATAAAACCAGAAAAAATTCTTCCCATAAAACCACCAAAAACAGAAAAGGCAATATATGTGGATAATAGTTTTTGTATATTTGTTGAATTGGCGGTAAGAGACAGGTATGTCATGGTTGATACCAAAGAGGCGGGGATGAAAACTCCTTGAAGAAGCCTGAACAAAACTAACTGGTTGTGGGATTTAGAAAAAGGGAATAAAAAAACAAATATTGATAGAAAAAAAATCGCAACAGTTAAAAGTTTTATAGGAGGAATTTTTTCTAAAAGATATCCATATAAGATTGGTGCAACGCTTAGGGGAATAATTCCCGCAGACATTATAAATGCTGATTGAGTTTTGCTAATATTAAAATACTTCATAAAGACCGGAGAAATAGGCTGTGGAGCGTATAATGCAGATGTAGTTAGTGAAGTAGCTATTAGGATTGTTATTAATTCTTTTTTTTTCATAACATTTAAACTATATTTTTTTCTTGTGAATGTAAAGCCATAAAGTCTTTCAATATATCATTTGCCTCTTTTTTTAATTGAAGTTATAATTTAGAAAAAAGGAGGGGGCTTATGATTTTCTATATAATATTGTTATTCTTTCTATTGTTCTTTTTTGCAAGCATCTTAAGAATAGTTCCCGAGTATGAGAGAGGGGTGGTCCTTAGATTAGGTAGATGTATTGGGGCAAAAGGTCCGGGCATAATAATCTTACTGCCTATGGGTATTGACAGAATAATAAAGATAAGCTTAAGAACCGTTACATTAGATGTCCCCTCACAGGATGTGATAACAAAGGATAATATATCTGTTAAGGTAAATGCGGTTGTGTATTTCAGGGTAGTAGATCCCGTAAAGGCAATTTTAAATGTAGAAAATTACCATTATGCTACTTCACAACTTGCCCAGACAACCTTAAGAAGCGTCTGCGGTCAGGTTGAGTTAGATAAACTCCTGGCAGAAAGAGAAAGAATAAATGAGGAGTTACAGAAAATACTTGATGTTCAGACCGAAAGCTGGGGAGTGAAGGTAATGAATGTAGAATTAAAGCAGATTGATTTGCCTCAGGAGATGCAGAGGGCTATGGCCCGTCAGGCTGAAGCAGAAAGAGAAAGAAGGGCTAAGATTATTAATGCTGAAGGAGAGCTACAAGCAGCAAATATGCTTTCCGAGGCCTCAGATATTCTTGCAAGAAATCCTATGACCTTACAATTAAGATACCTGCAAACACTGACGGAGATTTCCTCAGAAAAAAATACCACCATTGTTTTTCCTATACCCATTGATGTTTTGAGTGGTTTGATGAAAAAAGATAAATAATTTTTTCTGGTAAAATCTTTAATGCCTGATCGGTTTTTATACTATGGACAGTTAAGCTGTGCCTTTCTGATATGGAGCTCCTGGCTAATCCCTGTTAGGTATTTATCAATTAATGCCTACAGTATCAGTTTTTTAACATGTCTCTGGGCCTCCGTTTTTTGGGGGCTCTACTGCCTTTACAAATTTAAAAGCGGAATTTTTTTAAAAAAGAAAAATCTTGCAAGCCTTTTTCTTTTAGCCTGTTTTTTTATTCTTAATATGCTTACTTATTTAGGAGCGTTAAAATATACAACCGGTGCGATAGCGGTCTTAACCCATTATACTGCTCCGGTATTTGTAGCAATATTAGCTCCTGTTTTTCTGAAGGAAAGATTGACAAAAAGAGTAATTACAGGATTATTGTTATCTCTGACAGGGTTTATAACAATCTTTTATACTGCCGATAAGATAACGGAAGATTCGCTAAAGGGAGCATTACTGGGTCTTGCTTCTGGTTTTTTTTACGCACTCATAATAATAATCGCCAAGAAGGCACTTTTAAAAATAAAAGAAGAGTTTTTACTGTTTTATCAGAATCTTTTTAGTTTTATCCTTTTTATCCCTTTTTTGCCATTTATTGAAATAAACCTGGAGGTTAAATACATTTTCTATTTGGGAGGGTTATCTTTCATATACTCAGTGGTTGCTTCAAAACTCTATGTAAACTCATTGAAAAATGTGGAAGGAATAAGGGCATCAATAATAGGCTACATTGAGCCATTAGGAACAATAGTGTGGGGATTTATTTTTTTTCAGGAAAGTATTACAATAAGAACTATATTAGGTGGAATATTAATACTTTTTTCAGGATATCTTGTTACCACAAAGGAATAATATTTGGAAAGCTTTATCACCTCTTTCTTAATGGTACTTTCCGCTGAGATGGGAGACAAAACACAACTTCTTGTCTTTGCACTCTCTATGGAGTTTGGTGCTTTGCCGATACTTTCAGGGGCATTGCTTGCCTTTGGTCTTTTGAACGGCCCAGGAGTATTTGTAGGAGAAAAAATAGCCCACCTTCTTTCACCATTTTATATAAAGTTAATATCAGGAGCGATATTTTTTATATTTGGACTATATCTTTTGCTTGAAAAGGAAAATAAAAAAGAAGATATAAGAAAGCATAGCGAAAGAAACGGTTTTTTGATAGCTTTTAGCTCCATATTCATCGGCGAGTTAGGAGATAAAACTCAGATCTGTTCCGTTGTACTCGGAGCGAGGTTTAAGGATTTCGGAGTTGTTTTTTCAGGTTGCTTTATAGCCCTTTTTGTAGCAACGGTATTGGCGGTGTTTTTAGGTAGCTATCTTCAAAAATGGCTACCGAAAGTTCCTTTTAAAAAGATATCGGGCCTTATAATGATAGTAACCGCTGTTATTACATTTGGAAGCTTAATCCTTTAATTTATGGTAATCTGCCCCTGAGCATCAGTTCTAAGAATATTTATTTTGTTTACTCTTAAAAAGTTTATCACCTCCTTTGAGGGGAGATCCCAGATATTGTCCGCACCTGCTGAGATGATAACGCTCCTGGGTTTCAGGCTTTTATACATATCAGGGTAAAAAGATGATTTGGCACCATGATGGGGGACTTTAAGATAAATAACCTCATCTTTTTCAACGCTTATTTTTTTTATCATTTTTTCAATAAATCTCTTTTCTGTATCACCTGTGAAGATAAATTTTTTATCCTTTGTTTTTATAATTGTCCATAATGAGTTATTGTTCGGTTTTTTATCGTAAGTTATCGGAGGAATAAGTTCTATATTTAAATTGTCAACGGTAAATTTCTCCGGGGTGGCTACTTCTTTTATAATTATATTTTCGGGTAGTTCTTTTAGGTTTGAACGGGCTTCCTTTGTCAGATATATCTCTTTTATTTTTACATTTTCTAAAATATCTTTCAGTGCCTTTGTATGGTCGGGGTGGTGATGGGAGATAATAATGGCATAAATCTCCTTAACCTTGTGTTTCCTGAAAAAGGGCGCATAAGCCCTTTTAAAGATATTTTCATCGTAGATATTTCCTCCGCAGTCGATCATAATAAGATTATTATTATCAGATTTAATTATTGCTGATTCTCCCTGTCCTACATCAAGAAAAACAGCAGAAAAATTTTTTGGATGGGTATCCTTATCTGGTATAAAGAACAATAAAAAGGCCACCAAAGAAAGAATCTTGTAATATCTTGGCAGAAATAAAAGCAAAAATAAAAAGAGGTAATAGATAAAAGCAGTTTTAAAATTAAAGTAAAAATCAAGGTTTATATAAGCATTGATAACATTAATCTTATTCAACAGGAAAACAAGTATCTTATAGGCATTATCGGGTATCATTAATAAGTAAGTAAACAAGGTGTCATTAAAAATTAAAGCCATAGACAAAAAGAGAAAAGGAAGAATAAAAAATGAGAAAATTGGTATGGCAAAGACGTTTGAGATAAAGGCAGATATAAACAGCTTGCCCTGAAAGTTTGTAATAACCGGCAAAATAAAGATATTTACAGTAATAGTCGCCAGAAATGTTCCAAGAATATATTTGAGAAACCTGTTTTTTATTTTATTATTCAAAGGAGAGCTTATTTTTTCACCAAATATTACTAAGGCAAATACGCTGGCAAAAGAAAGCTGGAAGGATATTGAAAATATGAGGTTAGGGTCAAAAATCAGAAAAGTTAATGCAATAAGGCTTAAAAGGGATGGATAACGGGTATTTTTTTTCAGCAGTAAAAACAGAAAAAGGGATAGAAAAATTAAAAAAGCCCTTGTTGATGGTATTGATAATCCCGAGAGAAGGGCGTAGAAGACAAGCAGAGGAAGAGCAAATATTATTGTTAAAACCTGTCTTGGAATGATTAAAAGAATATTGGGGAATAAAAAGGTTAGAAAATAAACAAAGATGTAGGAAAAAAATATTGTTAAGCTAAAATGAAGCCCCGATATACTTAATAGATGTGCAGTTCCGCTTTTATTAAAAGTATCTCTTGTGCTGTCTTGCAAGGTCCTTTCTCCAAAGAGGACTTCTATAAAAAAAGGTCTTCCTTCCATATCTAAAACTGAGAATTTTTCTTTTATTCTCTCTCTTAGAGCCAATAGGGTTTCTAGAAGCTTACTTTCGGATACCTTTTTTACAAAGCGGGATTTTATGAAAGATCTATTAAATAAATAATTTGAGTAAAATTTGGGGTAGTCATTATCATTTCTATAAAATAATCTCTTTTTTTCTATACCGCTGAAATAGATGAAATCAAGGGGTTTAATCTGAGCTTCCTTATCAAACCTGATTGTGTTATATGAGTATATTGATCGGGAAGCAGATTTTATGCTGATCTGTACTTCTTTATAGTATTCTGTCTTTTTGGGGAAAGTGATTATCTTTCCGTATCCCTTAATCTCCTTATTTTCTGAAAAATTGTTATAGGAAGTCCTTAATGCCCCTAAAGAGAAAAAGAAGAGGCATATAAGAAAAATTAAGAAAGGTCTTTTAAAAAACAAAAAGAGAGGGAGTATAAAAATTCCAGAGATAAGCAAGTAGAGATTTTCAGTCTGATACCAGTAAATAATGCCTGAAATATAGAAGATTAACAGTAAGGAAAAGATATTTAAAGAGAAACATCTACCAAGGTCTCTTGGGAGGTTTAATGTATTTATTAAGTTTTTCAAGGAGTTCTTTTGCCTCATTTGATAATTTTTCTGGCGTCTCAACAGAAACTATACAATATAAATCCCCTGCTCTTCCTGAAGGATCACGCATACCTTTTCCTGCAACCCTTAATTTTTGATTATTTGATATTAAAGGAGGAACAGCAAGATTTATCTTTTTCCCTTCCGGCGTTGGTATTTGAATTTTTGCACCTAAAGTAGCCTCAACAATCGATATAGGCAGTTCGAGATATAGATCAAGGCCGTCTCTCTTAAAGAAAGGATGTGGGAAAACAATTACGTTAAGATATAAATCTCCTCTTATTCCTGATGGAGAGGGCTTTCCCTTTCCTCTTAGTAACATTTTGTATCCCGTATCAACGCCCGCAGGTATTTTAATCTTTAATTTTTCTGAAGAGTATACTAAACCTTGTCCCTTACATTGTTTGCAAACTTTAAGATTGGTATATTTTAATCCTCTGCAGTTATCGCAGGTTTTTTGGATAAGGATGTTGCCTTTTTTCTCACCTTTCAAACCCGTTCCATTGCATACAGGACAGATTGTAGAATCTTTCTTGTCAACGCCTGTTCCTTTACATTCACTACAGGGGTTATCGAGTTTTAGCTCAAAGATTTTTTCAACACCTTCATAGGCTTCCTGAAAGGTTAGAGTAATTTCTGCTTCAATATCTTCACCCTTTTCAATATTGGTCTTTTTTTTAGATCCAAAACCGAAAAAGTCTGAGAAGATATCTTCAAAAGAGCTTTTACCAAAAAACTCGCTGAAAAAGTCTCTACCGGAGTAAGTATATCCAAACCCACCCTCTGATGTAGGATTGAAGAAAGAATCCCCCATCAAATCGTAATTTTTTTTCTTTTCGGGATCGGAAAGTACTTCGTATGCCTCGTTTATATCTTTAAATTTTTCTTCTGCCTCTTTATTGCCGGGATTGACATCGGGATGATATTTTCTTGCAAGATCTCTGTATGCCTTCTTGATCTCATCAATAGTTGCTTCTTTAGAGACCCCCAATATCTTGTAATAGTCTTTCTTATTCATATTTAAAATATAATTCTCTTTATACCAAAAAACAATAGGAATAAGGTTAATTTAGCATAAATAGTTTGGTCATTTTTTACCATAAATTGTGGTCATAATTTATCATGCAAAAATTAAACAGTGTTTATATTTTTTCAAATAAAGAATAACATGCTGAATTAATGATAAAAAAATTATCTAATGGTTTGGCATAACCGTTGCTATAAAGCAAGCTCATAAATGAAGCGATATAACAATTTTTTAAATAATTTTTTTTCATTTTCTGGAATTGCGGGTATAATTAAGTGTAAAACTAAGTTTTATATATAAAATTTTAGGAGGGTAAGATGGGTTTAGAATGGAT
>JAOAGA010000075.1 GCA_026415985.1 Pseudomonadota bacterium
CTATTTGCTCTTCTACGGGGATGTTTTTTTCAAGCGCCTCTTCAAAGAGGGTTTTTACAGAATGTTCTATCTTTAATATATTTTCTTTTCTTTCTGCTTTTGAAATAACGGAAAATAGATAAGTTTTTGATCTGAAGTGTTCCGAAATCTTAATGGCAATTTTGCCGACCGCTAAGGAAGGAAGCCCGCTATCTATATATACAAGGATGTTTCTATACACATATAAGATTTTATCACTAAAAAATTTTTTTTAAAGTTTGACAGGTTGTGTTTCTGATTTTTAATCTTTAAAGATAAAGGCAACTGCTCCAATAATCATTAAAAAACCAACAATATGATTCCATTTAAGGGATTCTTTCAAATAAAAAATACTAAAAACAGCAAATACAACAAGAGTTATTACTTCCTGCAGAGTTTTTAACTGTGCTGCAGAAAAGTTACCGTGTCCTATTCTGTTTGCAGGGACCTGAAAACAGTACTCAAGAAAGGCTATAAACCAACTGATGATAATTACTTTCCACATGGGTGCTGACTTAAACTTGAGATGACCATACCAGGCGAAGGTCATAAATATATTAGATATCGTCAACAACAATATTGTTTGCATTAAATTACTCCTGACAATAGGATGAATATTTAATTATTATAATGATTTTTGCTTATTATATCAATGATTTTCAAAAAAACTGCGGGTAGTGTGATAAAATGTTACACATAATTACTAAAAAGAGATGTAACATATTTAGTCTCCCTCCTTTAGATGAGAATTCTAAATGGAGGTGGGATAATTAAGAAGATACTTCTGTTAACTTAACACAAGTGATGATTAGGGTTTTTTCAGGGGATATAAGTTTAAGACAAAAATAAACAGTCATAATAAAATTTTGTATATAATACTATGTGTGACATTTTATTATAGTAACCACACCCTCAGAAAAAAGGGTTGACAGGAAAGTTTGATTGATATTATAATTTCTATTCACTTGTTAATTCCACAGTGCCGAGGTAGCTCAGTCGGTAGAGCAGAGGACTGAAAATCCTCGTGTCGTTGGTTCGATTCCGACCCTCGGCATTTTTTTTAAAAAATTTCTATGGTTAAATCAAAATAACTTTAAAGGAGTAGAAAATGCAAAAAAAATCTTACAAAATTGCAGTTATTCCCGGGGATGGAACCGGTCCTGAAGTAATTAATGAAGGCGTCAAGGTATTAAAAGCAGTAGGAGAAAAGGAAGGTATTGATTTTGATTTTTCATATATTAATTGGGGTGGGGATAACTACCTACAAACAGGTGTGACCTTACCAGATAATTTTAAAGAACAGCTCAAAGGATTTGATGCCATTTACTTAGGTGCTATCGGCCATCCCGGTGTGAAGCCCGGTATTCTGGAAAAGGGGATACTTTTAAGACTCCGTTTTGAACTTGATCAGTATATCAATTTAAGACCTGTAAAGCTTTATCCTAATATTGATTGCCCCCTTAAGGATAAGAAACCAGAGGACATTGATTTTGTCGTAGTTAGAGAAAATACAGAAGGACTTTATGCAGGTGCGGGAGGAGTTCTTAAAAAAGGTACTGCCGATGAAGTGGCAATTCAGGAATCAATAAATACGAGAAAAGGCGTTGAAAGATGTATCAGGTTTGCCTTTGAATACACCAAAAAGAGAAATAAAAAGAAAAAGCTCACCCTTTGCGGGAAAACAAATGTGTTAACCTATGCCTTCGATTTATGGGAAAGAACCTTTTATGAAGTCGCAAAGGAATATCCCGATATTACAACCGACTATGTCCACGTTGATGCCTGCTGTATGTGGATGGTTAAAAATCCAGAATGGTTTGATGTAATTGTTACTGATAATATGTTTGGCGATATCATCACCGACTTAGGTGCAATGATTCAGGGTGGTATGGGTATTGCTGCCGGGGGTAATATTAATCCTTATGGTATATCCATGTTTGAACCTATTGGTGGTTCAGCACCCAAATATACCGGCTTGGGGGTCATTAATCCGGTTGCCTGTATTTTGGCGGGAGAGATGCTTCTCAGATATATAAATGAAGAAAGCGCCGCTAAAAGGGTTGAAGATGCCGTTGTCAAGGTAATAACAACGAAGCTCAAAAGTATGTCCGCAGGCAAGATGGGCTATACAACCTCAGAGGTCGGCGATTTAATAGTTGAAAATCTATAGATGAATAATAGAATTTATCTTATCTCCGGAGATGATGAGTATCAAAAAGAGCAAATAGAAGAAATTATTAAAAAAATCGGTGTAAGCTCTGAAAACATTGATAACATTATCTCTGGAGATAAAGAATGGCAAACCATAGCCGATGAGGTCAGGACATATTCTCTATTTGGCACTCCTCGTTTATTCATTATAAAAGATGTTGATATCTTTAAATCTGAAGAAAAAATTGAAGATATAATTGATAAGGCATTTTCTCTTTATCAATCCAAAGATTATGAAAGGGCCGGCAAAGAAGTTTTAAAGGCACTGAAGCAACTTGAGCTTTCTGAAGAAGAATTAGACAGTATTATAAGCTCGCCATCAGTTTTAGAAGGGTACTTAGGAAAATCTGATATAAATATCAGTTTCATCACAGACCTGATAAAAAAATCTCTCGTTAAAATCGAAAGCCTCAGAAAAAATGAAGAATTTAATTTTGCATCATTAATATCAAACATTCCCGAGGGTCACTTCGTAATCTTGACTACCAAAGAACTTGATAAAAGAACAAAAAATTTCAAACTGTTTCAAAATGCAGGAACCTTTCTTGAAAAAAAAGAGTCAAAAATATCTTCAAAAGAGTTAAGAAACAGGATAGATAATGAAATAGATAGCTTTATTAAAGACACAAAAAAACACATATCTCCTGAAGACCTGATATACCTGAAAGAACTGGCCTTCGAATCATCTTTCCTGAAAAAGAAACTTGAAAAACTTGCACTTGTAATTGAAAAAAAAGAGTCCATTACAAGAGAAGATATAGATAATACCTTTGATGACGATACTTTCCCGGATAGCCAGCTGATACCAGAGCTTATAAGAAAAAAAGATCTCAACTCTCTGCTGAAAATAATCCTGAATCCAAGAAACACAAAGGCAGATTTTATTAAATTAACGGGTTATTTAAGAAGTCTTCTCAGAAATTCAATTGCCATAAGGGAGTTTTCCGCTAATGAAGAATATGATGATTTTTACAGTTTTGAGAAAAGATTTTATAAAAAATACTTTGATATCTTGCCAAAGGAAACGCTAAAATCACAACATCCCTATTATCTTTTTCAATGTTACTTAAACTTTAAAGATTTCCAACTCCGGGATTTAAAGAGATTCTATCTTTTGCTTTTTGAAATTGACAGGAATCTGAAATCTACTCAGATTACCCCTAAAGATTTGTTTATAGATTTTTTTACAGAACTGTTTTCTACCAGAAACTAATTTTGCCCTTCTCCGTCTTCTTAACCCTATACATAGCTTTATCGGCTCTGTCAATGAGGCTCTTTGCATTGAGCCCTGTTGTGTAGCTTGCGATACCTATACTGGCACTTATGATATGTCCTGCAAGGGGTGTGGTTTTTAACATCTCCTGAAGCCTTTTGGCTGTGCTAAGTGCCCCTTCTTTATTCGTATTAGGTAGCATAATAACAAACTCTTCTCCGCCAAAACGTGCTGCGATATCCACATCTCTTAAGGAACTCCTGATAAGGTTGGCCATCTCCTTTAAAACAATGTCACCAACGGTATGACCATATTTATCATTCAGTTGTTTAAAATCGTCAATATCAATAAACATAATTGACAGATAGCCTTCATACCTGTTTAATCTTGTAATCTCCTTTTCCAGAGATTTAAAGAAATAGGATCTGTTATATAACTGAGTTAGCGGGTCTATAATTGACAATCTTTCCAAAGCGATAAAGGTTTGTGCATTATTGAGAGCTATTGCAGCTGCGTCTGCCAAATAGGAGATAAGTTTCATGTCTCTATTAGTAAAACTGCCTTCTTTATTAAAAGATTCCACTACTCCCAAAAGCTTTCTTTTGAAAATTATAGGTGCACAAATCAGATTTCTGATTTCATAATCCCTTACAATAACTTTAACCCCTGTATCTTTATTAACCTTATCAACTACAATAACTTCTCTCTTCAAGGCACACTTGCCCGCAATTCCTTCTCCTAACTTCAGGGCTATTTCCTGATCTATACCCTCAGCAATTCTGCTAATTAGCTTTTCACCATCATAAATAAACAGTGTTGTTCTATCTGATTTAAGAACATTGGTGGTTGCCTTCACAATCTTTTCCAATAAAAGCTCGTAATCCTTTTCTGATACAAGTTCGTTAAAAATATTAACGATCAGCTCTCTTTCATTCCACCATTTTTCATAGGTCTTTAAAAAGTTTTTCAAAAAGCTATCGGTAATCTTGATAATAGTATCTATAACTCTGTCATCCACATCCTTTTCTATACCGCATGTTACCCAGTAGGCTATAACTTTATCAAAAAATTTAACTGGTATTAGAATCTTTCTATAGCCAGCCCAACATTCCTTTGCAGTTACTGATAGATTGGCAAGCCTGAGCTTTGTATCATTCATACATTTTTTAAACTCAATCTTATTTTCCAAATGCTTTTTACAATATGAGGGGATGTATGGTTTATCTACAATGACTTTACCTTTCGTATCAAGTATATAGGCACAAAAACCAAACTTCCCGGAAAAATCAATGACCAGTTGATTAAGCTCTTCTTTGTCAAAAATATCTGTGACGGTAGGCGAGATTAACTTCATAATAGTTTTATATCTTATTTCTTTTTAAAAGTAAAGAATTCGTTACCACAGAAACGGAGCTGAAAGCCATAGCCAAACCCGCAAACATAGGATTTAAAAGTAAACCCCAGAAAGGATATAATATGCCTCCCGCTATAGGTATACCAATGGTATTGTAGATAAAAGCCCAGAAAAAATTTTGTTTAATCTTTGAGAGAATCTCTTTGCTCAGAACTACCCCTTTATAAATGGTCATTAAGTTTGGTTTAACAATTACTATCTCACCAGCCTCTATAGCGATATCCGTGCCAGAGCCAATGGCAATTCCTACATCTGCCGATGCCAGAGCAGGGGCATCATTAATTCCGTCTCCAATCATAGCAACTTTTCTGCCATTCGCCTTCAGATCTGATATAATTTTTTGTTTCTCCTGTGGTAAAACTTTTGCTCTATAATTGGTAATATTAAGTCTTTTAGCTACCTTCTCTGCAACTTTTTCATTATCCCCGGTAAGCATAATTACATCAATATTTAGATTTCTTATATTATTAATAAAATCACCCGCATCATCTCTCAGATTATCAAATAGTGCCATATAACCTAATAATTTTTTTTCATTTTCTTTTTCAATACCAACATAGATATAGCTAAAGCCCTCTTCTATATCCAATTCTGGAAGGTTAAACCCCTTATCTTTAATAAAATCGAGTGAACCTAAATATACCTTATCACCCTTTATGTATCCCAAAACCCCCATCCCGGGAACTGTCTCAAACTTAGTTACCTCATAAAAATCATCCTTTCCATATTTTTTAAGAATAGCCTCTGCTAATGGATGATTTGATGCCTTTTCAAGAGATGAGATAATTTTCAAAAAAATTCCCTCTTCAATGTAAGAAAAGATTTTTACAACTTCAGGCTTACCAAATGTAAGAGTTCCCGTCTTATCGAGAACAATAGTATCAATACTGGCAAGCTTCTCAATACTCTCGGCATTTTTAAAAAGGATACCTCTCTCTGCACCCATACCCGTTCCTACTATCACAGCAGTGGGTGCGGCAAGCCCCAAAGAACAGGGACAGGCAATAATTAATACAGAAATAAGCGTTTTAAGAGCAAAATAGGTATCAAAACCATATGACTTCCAGAAAATAAAACTTAAGATAGCACAAATAATCACCACCGGAACAAACACACTACTTATCTTATCAGCCATCTTTTGTATAGGTGCCTTTGAGCTCTGTGCAGACTCAACAAGCTTTATAATCTGAGATAAAACCGTATTTTCACCTACAGAGCTTGCTTCCATCGTGAAAGTCCCCATCTTGTTAATTGTCCCTGCAAGGACCTTATCACCTTTTTTCTTCTCAACAGGAATACTCTCTCCGGTAATCATAGACTCATCTACAGAAGAATATCCTTCCAAAACAACTCCATCCACAGGTATCCTCTGTCCTGACTTAACAATAACTATATCATTTACTTTTACTTCAGAGATCGGAATTTCAACCTCTTTCCCATCTCTTATAACTGTCGCATATTTTGGCGAAAGCTCAATAAGTTTTTTAATCGCTAAAGAAGTTTTTCCTCTTGCCTTTGCCTCAAGATTCCTCCCTAAAAGGATAAACATTATCAAAACCGCACTTGTTTCATAATATAGGTGCATACTATCATACCCTTCCTTTTTAAGAAAAATCATAACAGTAACAAAAAGGCTGTATAGATAGGCAGTTCCCGTACCTAAGGCGACAAGAGTATCCATTGTTGCGGTTTTAGACCTTATAACCGACCTGATGCCATTCACATAAAACTCCCTGCCAAAATACAAAACCG
This sequence comes from Pseudomonadota bacterium, assembly GCA_026415985.1. Lineage (GTDB taxonomy): Bacteria > CALINM01 > CALINM01 > CALINM01 > CALINM01 > JAOAGA01. The sequence continues at coordinate 6,609 of JAOAGA010000075.1, forward strand.
GAGTAGCGAGAACCAACTGAAACAAAGAATTGGCAACTTCAGAATGAAAAAACTTATAAATATGAAAATGTTCAGTCATTGTAAAAAAAGCCAGAGGTAAGGCAAAGATAAGAGAGAAAATAAAATTTTTTCTTTTTCGGCTTAGCTCTTCTTCAATTTTTACGTCTGGCTCCAAATCGTAAGCTTCATACCCTGCTGACTTAACTGCCGATTTAATACCTTCAACAGAGATAAAATGGGGATCATATTTTATATTTGCCTTAGCAGTTGCAAGATTAACACTGGCAGAGATAACCCCCTTAGTCTCCCTAAGCTTGGTCTCCAACCTGTTCACACAGGAAGCACAATGAAGCCCCTTAATCCCAAAGACTTGTTCTTTCATAATAATGAATTATAGCAAGATTTTAAAAATAATGTTGCAAAAAGCTAACAAAATACTAAACAATATATATTTTAGCTCTTACGATTTTAATAAAACTCAAAATAAACATTACTTAAAATCTGTATTGAAAAATTTTAGAAAACGGTTTCAAGAAAAAAATATAATAGGGAATAGTAAAGCCATTTAATCTCCATGATTTTAGACATTCTTTATTTGATTGAATAATTTTTTTAAGTTCTTTATTGCTTTTTCCACCAATTCTCATCTTTACTAAAATCTTATCTATATAAGACGTAGATATATTGTTTTTTAGTAAAAACCTCAACATAAGCTCATAATCTGCTGATATTTCTAAATCTTTCCGAAAAATACCAAACTTTTTATATATATCTCTTTTAACAAAAAATGTCGGATGCGGGGGGTGCCACCCAAAATAGAATAGTTTTTTATTAAAGTGCTTTGATTTCCAAAATCTTACAACTTTATTTAAATCATGTCTATTTACGTAGACTAAATTACCATATACAGAATCTACGTTTTTATCTGAAAAAACGTTTACCACAGATTTTATAACATCTTTTTCTGCATATAAATCATCACTATTCAGTATCCCTATTATATCC
>JAOAGA010000076.1 GCA_026415985.1 Pseudomonadota bacterium
GCCATGTCCTTCTGTAATAATGCCCTTTCTCAGGGCATCTTTCGCATAATCGGGAAGTTTTAACAGCCTGATTGTGTTTGCGATAGCGCTTCTGCTTTTGCTTACAATTGCTGATAACTCTTCCTGAGTATATTTAAACTCTTCTATAAGACTCTTATAAGCCTCTGCAACATCAAGGGGGTTCAGATCTTCTCTCTGTATATTCTCAATAAGGGCAGACTCCATTATCTCCTTTTTACTCATGCTCTTTACTATTGCAGGAACCTTTTCAAGGCCTGCAAGCTTTGCAGCACGCCATCTTCTTTCTCCTATAATGAGGGTATATCTGCCATCTCCATCCTTTGACAACAAAATGGGCTGTAAAATTCCCTGATTTTTTATAGAACTGACCAGCTCCTTTAATTTTTCATCATCAAAGCTCTTTCTTGGTTGGTAAGGATTGGGAACTATTGAGTTAACATCAATTTCCTGAACTTCAGCAGAAGGGATGTTTTCCTCCCCCATAAGTGCTGCAAGCCCTCTCCCCATTGGCGGTTTTTTATTCATTGTATCCACTCCTTGTGATAAACTCTTCCACAAAACCCTGATAACTTAACGCTCCTTTGGATGTGTTGTCAAACCTATATATCGGCATACCATAACTCGGAGTTTCCGATAGCCTTACATTTCTTGGTATTACCGTTTTAAATACCTTTTTACCAAAATGGGTTATAACATCTTCGTAAACAATCTTTGACAGATTGTTTCTCGCATCATACATAGTTAAAAGTATGCCCATTATATCAAGCTGAGGGTTAAGCTCCTTTTTGACTATTTTTATTGTTTTGATAAGATGGGCAAGACCTTCGAGGGCATAATATTCACACTGAAGGGGAACTATTATATATCTGCAGGCAACCATTGCATTCAGTGTGAGCAAACCCAGCGAGGGAGGACAGTCTATTATGACATAATCAAGTCCGCTCAGATTCTTCAACGTATATAACAGCTTTTTTTCTCTATGCTCCATCGGGACAAGCTCTATCTCTGCCCCAACAAGATCCTGTGTTGAAGGGAGCAAGGACAAATTCTCAATGTCTGTGGTTATGATACAGCTGTTAATATCACTCACACCAACGAGGACGTTATAAATTGTTTTGTTTAGCTCTTTAAGATTAATACCCAGACCACTTGTTGCATTTGCCTGAGGATCCATATCTACCAAAAGAGTTTTCTTGCCCTTCATGGCAAGTCCCGAGGCAAGGCTTATAGCGGTTGTTGTTTTGCCTACTCCACCTTTTTGATTTGCAATGTTAACAATTAACATATCTTTTTCCTTATTATAATATTGCTAAAAGACCCGTCTGCTCTTTTATAATGTATCGCCCCAACCACCTTTAATACACTATCTTTTACGGGACCTTTATTGCCTGCATAGTATAAAAGCCAGCCATTCTCATCAAGAAGATTTTTTGTAATTTTAAGAAGTTTCTCTTCTTCCATTGATGCTTTGCTGATAATACATTTAAAGCTTTTATTAAAATTTTTATCGGGCAATCTCTTTTGACAAATGGAAACATCTATATCTAAAATTCTACTCACATATTCCAAAAATGCAACCTTTTTTTGAGAAGCATCAAGAAGAGTTATTTTAATATTTTTATTAAGCATTTTTAAAACCAGTCCCGGCATACCATACCCGGTTCCCAAGTCAAGAACCTCATTGATTTTCAGATGATTTAAGAGCAACACCATAGAGTAGCAGTCGGGCAAGGCAATTTTATATAGCTCGTCCCTGTTGTAGGAAGTTAGGTTTATTTTTTCATTCCATTTTAATAAAATTTCAACAAAAGAATCAAATAACGCCAATGCTTCTTTGGTCAATTGTTTCATGTGAAACATTACTTGCCTATGCAAAATTTTTTGAATATATCATTTAGTTCATCGGGGTTGAACTCTTTACCAAGCAACCTGTTATAAAGCGTCAGGAGAGAGGATATCGAAAACAACAGAGCGGACTTGTCTGTAAAATTGTCTTTAATATCATTGATGATTTTTAGCATCTCGTTTATCAAAATATAGTGTCTCTCATTGGTAAGATAAAAATTTTCTTTCTGCGAAAGACTATAAATATCAATAATTTTTTGTCTGAAGACATCTTTAAAGCTCTCAAACCCTTCTCCTGTTTTTAAAGAGAGATAAAAGGTGTTTTCAAAGGGAAGTTTTTCTAATCTTTCCAAGATACCCTGATCTTTTTTGTTACCCAACACAAAAATTAATGCATCTTTTTTATCTTTCAGTCTGTCTATTATCAGACAATCATTTTCATCAAAAGGTCTGGAACTGTCAAAAATAGCAAAAATAATCTTCGCTGATGGTATAAAACCGATAGCCCTTTCAACACCGATTTTTTCGACCTCATCAGTCGTTGACCGTATTCCCGCAGTATCTATGATCTTTAAAGGAACACCTTCAAAAATAATACTTTCTTCAATAAAATCTCTCGTCGTTCCGGGGATATCTGTTACGATTGCCCTTTCATACTGAAGTATCTTGTTTAAAAAGCTTGATTTGCCGACGTTAGGCTTTCCAAGTATAAGGCTGGTAATTCCTTTAAACAGCGGGATACTATCATTATAGGATTTTTTTAATTTAGACAGCTTATTTTCGAGGGTGAAAATAATTTCTCTATCAAAATTAAAACTCTCTTCCACATCTTCTGGAAAATTTATTTCTGCCTCCAGGTATAACCTGCTTTCAGAAAGGTAGTTGAAGATACTGTCAAGCTCGTTTTTATAATATCCGGAAAGCTGTTTAAAGGCGTTATCATGCTGTGTCTTTGTTTTTGAATGGATCAGGCTTTCAATCGCCTCTGCCTGAGTAAGGTCCTTTTTGCCGTTTAAAAAGGCCCTGTAGGTAAACTCCCCTTCCTTTGCAAGCCTTGCGCCCGCTTTAATGATATTTTTAAGAACTGAAACGGAAGATATTACACCACCATGACATTGTATTTCTATAACATCCTCACCGGTATAGCTTTTTGGTGACCGCATATATAAAAGCAGTGCCTCATCGAGTATCTCGTTGCTTTCAATATCTTTCACAAGGCCATAATAGAAATGATATGGTTCGAAAATATTGTCATTGGAAGACTTTTTGATAAAAACCTTTTTTGCAATATTAAGGGCATCCTTTCCGGATACCCTTATAACTGATATGCCTGCATTTCCTAAAGAAGTGGATATGGCGGTTATTGTATCAAAAATGTCATACATCTTGCTTTTTCATTGTTACTAACTGCTGAATAATAGAAAAGACATTATTTATCAGCCAGTAAAGAACAAGGCCGGAGGGGAAATTAATAAACATAAAGGTAAAAACTACCGGCAATATATACATCATCCTCTTCTGCATTACATCTCCCGAAGAGGGGGTAAGCATCTGCTGAAGTAGCATTGTCGCACCCATTAGTATAGGAGTTACATAATAGGGATCTGCCGAAGAGAGGTCTTTAATCCAGAGCATAAAAGGTGCCTGACGTAATTCTATAGCTGACATTAGTGCCTGATAGAGGGCAATAAAAAACGGTATCTGAACAAGCATGGGGAGACAGCCACTCATCGGGTTTACACCATGTCTTTTATACAAAAGCATCATCTCCCTGTTTAAGGTCTCTCTGTCATTGGCATATTTTTTTCTGATTTCTTCTAATTTTGGCTGAAGCTTCTGAAGCTCTTTCATTGATTTATAACTTTTCTGGCTCAGGGGGAAGAAAAAAAGCTTTATTAATATAGTAAGAAGTATAATGCTTATACCATAGTTTTTTGTAAAGGAGTAAAAAAAGTTAAGTATCAGAAGCAGTGGTTTTGAAATAAAATGGAAAAAACCATAATCAACTATTACAGTCAGATCCTTATTTATTCTTTTCAAAACTGCAGGATCCTTTGGACCGAAAAAGAGCCCTAACTCAAAAGAGACCGGTTCATTAACAGCTGGCGCTTCAAAGAAGGTAAGGATAGTATCAATTCTTCCGTCTACGTTTGTAGAATCCGCAGACATCTTTTCTTTTTCATCAATAAACAACAGGGCAAAATATTTTTCCGAAACACCGCCTAATCTTACATTTAATGCTTTAAAGCCTTTTTTTAGCTGTTTTTCTGATGGGTGTTCGAGCTTTTTGTTATAAAAAAACAGTGGTAAGGGATGTCCTTCCTCGTAGGAATCGAAAGTGCTCGAGCTTTGAACTATTGCAGAGCCAACTGATATCTTCTGACCAATTGGTGCCTTTGGTATAATTGTATAATAAACAGAACCTTTAAAATCAGATTTGTCAACGGTTAACTTCTTTTTTATATCAACAGAACCTACTGATCCGGAAAAATTAAATATTATACTTTTATTATCTTCAGCAACCTGCAGGTCGTTATAAACAATTCTTGTCCCCACATCGTTAATATATAGGGTGTCATAAACATCATAAAGTCCTGTATAAAAAAGGTCTACATAATCCTTTTTTTGGATATTCTTATAATAGTTTTTCAACAGAAACTTTTTGAAAAAGCCGTTTTCCCGAGACAGGACTATATGAAACTTTTCAGTATCAATGGTTTTTAAGTTTTGCTGAACAGGTTGGGCTGAAAGGGATGTCTTTTTGCTTTCTTGTTGATCTGCCTTTTTTTGTTCATTTGCTGAAACTACAGAAGTTTTATTTTTAAATGTATTGTTTTGGAGATCCTTTCTTACAAAGAAATAATCCCAAAAGATAAAAAAAGCAATACTTATTACAACAAACAGAATAGTCCTTTTTTCCATCTCCGCTCCTTCTATTTTAGAGGGTCAAATCCTCCTTTAAAAAGAGGGTTGCACCTTAATAATCTATAAAATATCAAAAAAATCGCCTTAAAAAAACCCTTTCTTTCAAGTGCCGATATTGCATACTCAGAACAGGATGGATAAAATCTGCAGTGGGGACCAAGCAGAGGGCTTATTATCCTTTTGTATATCCTAATTATTGTTATCAATAAGTACTTCATTTTGTATCTTCTCTTTAAAACAACTGAAAAAGGCTAAAAAATCATTAAAATCAATTTTTTCCTGAGTAACTTTCAACAAAAGATCATAAGGTACAGGATTTTTTCTAATAATTTCTCTGACAACCCTTTTAATATAATTTCTTTCAACAGCGTTATAGTTCTTCTTGCTTAAAGAAAAAAAAACCTTCGACCTTTCATGTTCAGCTGGCAAATAGAAAAGCTTTATCTTGCCCTTAGAAAAAACCTTACCTTCTTTTATAATTTTTTCAGCCCTTTTATCCTGTTTCACCTACTTACCGGCAACTTGTGGCACAAGATTCCATCTGCCCTTTTTTCTTCTACTTTTAAGAACCTTAAGCCCACCTTTGGTGCTTGACCTTTTTAAGTATCCGTGGGTTCTTTTTCTTTTAGTATTAGATGGTTGATATGTCCTTTTCATTTAAACCCCCTCAAACAGAGATAAGCATTATATTATTTTCTATTTTTAGGAATAGGTCAAGAGATAAAAGAAAAACCTTTTATTTTCAATTAATTATTGTTTGTGGATAAAATTATGAAAGTCTTTGAGTTTAGTAGAAAGATAATTTATTTTCTGGTATCTCTAAGAGATACACACCAGTGCCCTAACTCCTTAACCTCTTCGTTGAGATTACGTATTCTCTGACTGCAAATCTGAATAATCCTAACAAGTATCTTTATGGCGAGTCTCTCATTTTTCTCTATGATAGATTCAAAATCCTTCTTGCTTAAGGCAAGTACATTAAGGTTATTATGGGCTATAACTGATGCATTATGGGGAGCATCGTCAAAAAATGACATCTCACCGATAATATCGCCTTCACCCAAAAGGGCAAGAATCTTAACATTTTTTTCATCAATGGTCTTTACAACTTTAGCCTGGCCGGAGGTAATAAGCATAAGAACCTTTGAGACCTCTCCCTCTTTTAAAACAGCCTCACCACCTGCATAAACAACAGGTATCATCAGCTTTGTTATGAAAGAAATCTCTTCCAGTTTAAAACCTCTGAAAAACTTCAATCCTGCATAACTGTTAACCATATATTTAATCTTGCAAAAAACATTCCAATTTTTATTTGAATAATATATTATACCTTAGAATATGAGAAAAGCAATATTTATTGCAGATGCTCATCTAAAGTCTCCTTATTCACAGGAATATGTTGATTTGGTTGATTTTCTCAAGATATTAATAAAAGATGATCATTTGTCAGCCCTTTTTATATTAGGAGACTTCTTTGATTTTTTTGTAGGGTTTCCCCATATCGTATTTTATGAACATTTAGAAGTCATGGGACTTTTAAAAGAGTTAGAAAAGAAGGGTATCTCAATATTTTATTTAGAAGGTAACCACGACTTTTTTCTAAAAAAACTAAATAAATACGGATGCAAGATAAATTTTATTTCTGATTACCTTGCACTGAACATTAACGGAAAGTTTTATTTATCTCATGGAGATCTTATCTATAAAAGAAACTACTCACACAGAATAATGACCTTTTTTATAAAAAACAGGATTACAAACCTCTTTTCATATATACTTCCTCCACATCTTGTCTATCATTTTGCCCATCTTGTCTCAAGATTCAGCAGAGAACGAATAAGGGAAGATTTTAATGAAAACCAACTGGACAATTTTGTAGAAAAAGCGCTAAAAGACAATTATTCTGGTGCAATATTAGGACATTTTCATAAAAAAACCGTCATTAGGCGAAACCATAATGACAAAATTTTCACAGTTTACCTGCTTGGTAGCTGGCAGATAGACAGAAGCTATCTTGTATATGAAAATGGCAACTTATTTTTTGAAACATTTAAAAAGTAGAAAAAACTAATATGACCCGAGGGTGCCTAACTTCCTTGCCCTTTTTTCAAAAAAGAGAAAGACTAAAACACCTAAGAAAAGATAAGAAGTGGTATTTACAATAAGAGAAAAGAAACTGGTAATATCACCCTGCAACCCCCCATTAAATATAGCATTTTTCATCAACTGTAGTCCTGAGGTCATTGGCAAAAAAGCAGATATTTTCTGAAAAATGCCAGGAAAGACATTAACAGGAATTATTGCTCCGGTAAAAATTAAAAGCATAAACCTTGTAATAGTTGTCACAGGCCCTAATCTCTTAAAAATTAAGGTTAACCCAGCAAAAAAAAGCCCCAAGCCATACAATCCAAGATAGGTAAGCAAAAATACTGGTAAAACACTAAAAGGAACAGATATATTAAGCTCAAATAGAAGATTAAAAATGAAAAGAATTATAATGGCATTAAGAAGGGTTATAAAAAATCTCGCCACACTTCTGCCAATCATATTATAAATCAGGGAATAGGGAGTAAGGGCTATCTGTTCAAGAATACCTATATGCAGATCTTCTCTAAGTGCCGAGCTTAAATGTCCTACCGCATCAAGGGCAAAAAACCATACAAGAAAAC
>JAOAGA010000077.1 GCA_026415985.1 Pseudomonadota bacterium
CATATTTTTTTCTGAATTCTTCCGGAGTAAAGTTGGGCATAATTACATTACAACCACAATCGATTCCCTGCGATAAAGCCTCTATACCTCCAAGAGTAAAGAGGGCTGTCGTTGCGGGAATATTGACGTCCTTTAGAATTATTCTCCCAATGGTTAATATTTTAAAAACGATATCCAAATCCGGTGAGGGGGCATCTGAGAGAGGTGTTCCTTCAGAAGGTATAAAAGGACCAATCCCAGCCATATCACAGTCAAGTTCTTTCATAAGAAAGATATCGTTAATATAATCCTCCAAACTTGTGAAAGGCAATCCTATAATATTTCCAAGACCTGCTTTATAACCAATTTTTATCAGAGCTTCATAAATTTTAAGCCTGTTTTTTAAAGTGTCACCGGGATGCAGAATTTCATAGATTCTTTCATTGGAGGTTTCATGTTTAATCAGAAATCTATCGGCTCCTGCATCGTAAAAGGCTTTGTAATCGTCTGAATCTCTTTCACCTATGCAGAGAGTAATGGCACAGTCTAATTCTTTTTTTATATTTGAGATAATATCAACCAATAATTCCTTTGAGTAGTACAGGTCTTCTCCTGATTGTAAAACAATGGTTTTTATCCCTTTATTATATATATTTCTGCTACATTCAATAATTTCTTCTTTGCTGAGTCTGTATCTTTCTATATTTCTTGATTTTCTTATGCCGCAGTAAAGACAATCTCTTCTGCAATAATTGGAAAACTCAATTATTCCTCTCACAAATATTTCATCGCCATAGACGATTTTTTTCATTTTTAAAGCGATATCTTTTAATCTTACAAGGTTAGAATCTTTTGAAATTAATATCTCTTTTACCTCGGTTTTGTCAAACATATATGTCCTTTTTACCTGAAAAAACTTTTTCTATTTTATTTAGATAATAGTTTAGCCCAAGACTTTTAAGCTCTCTGTAGATGAACTCTTTAACAGCATCTCTCTTTTTATCGTCACAAAAATCTCTGACGTATTCAGCCAAACTTAGCAAGGCATTAATATCACAGAAATTTTTTATCTTGCCGGTTTCTGCCAAATCCATAAATTCTTCGCCAACTCTCCCTTTTCTGTAACAGGCAGTGCAAAAACTTGGTATAAAATTATTTGATATGAGAGTTTCTACTATCTCAGATAAACTCCTTTCATCATAAACATTAAACTGTTTTGCAAAATCTTTACCGGTATAACCACCGGGGGTTGTTGAGGAACCGGCGCTTATTTGGGATACCCCGTATTGAAAGAGCTTATCTCTTAGTTCTTTCGGTTCTCTTGTTGAAAGGATTATTCCGGTGTATGGAATTGATATTCTCAAAACTGCAATTATGTAAGTAAAAAAGTCGTCACCAATGGGGTAGGGGGCATTATGTGATATGTCAGAATTATTAACAGTAGGTTTAATTCTCGGGACAGATATTGTATGAGGTCCGATACCAAACTCTTTTTTAATTTCTTCTATATGTTTTAAAAGGAAATATATATCTTCCTCCGGTTTATTGAGCCCAAAAAGGACTCCCATCCCTATATCTTTTATCCCAGCTTCAATGGCACGAAAGGGTGCTTTATATCTGAAATCAAAATCACTCTTTGGTCCGTCGGGATGGTATTTGCTATATAAGTCCCTGTTATAGGTTTCCTGAAATAACTGATAAGTGCCAATATTAGCCTCTTTTAGCATTTTAAAACCATCTAAGGTTAATGGTGCTATATTGACATTGATTCTTCTTATGTTATTACCATTATGATTAATTGAATAGATATATGAAATGCTATCAATAATGTATTCTAAGTTGTCAGATTCACCTGACACTAAAAGAATCCGTTTCACACCCTCTTTTAAAAGATAAGTAGTCTCATTCTTAATTTCGTCTTTTGACAATTTTTTCCTTTTAATTGATCGGTTATTTTTGCTAAATCCGCAATAGACGCAGTGATTATTGCAAAAACTTGAAAGATAAAGGGGTGAAAAGAGGACAATCCTTTTTCCATAGATTTTCTCTTTAATTTTACTGGCGAGCAGAAGAACCTTCTCTTGTGTAATATTATCTTTACACTGAAGTAGCTCGTAGGTCTCTTCCGCTGTAAGCCCCTTATATTTTTCTGCCTTTGCAATTACGGTATCTATCATTTTTGTGAAGGTAAAAACAATATGTAATATATATATTACATAAATATTGAAAACATGACAAGAAAAAGATAAAGCGGAGGGCTTTTGACAGAAAACATGATATTTAAGTATAGTGCAAAATTATCAGAAATGATAGCTAATGATTAGTTTGTCTATTATCTGAAAAAACTCTGAAAAATATTAATTTATTTTTTAAAAAATTTGCGGGAAGGGGCTTTTTATCGCCCCATTCCCGTATAGTAGGGAGGGAAAGTATGTACTTTTTAGTAAGCAATATATATGCCAAAAAAATAAGTTAGAATTATGTGATTTAAAAAAACTGAACTGACAAAAGATTTTTTACTCTATATATATGTCGGCAAAAGTTTATTTTAATGGTTACTGTCTTATCGAATCTATAATATTTTAATTTATTATTTTAATCAATGTTGCTTTTTCGCTATAATATATACAGTTTTTTCACTGGAGGAGAGATGGGGAAAAATCTTATTCAGAAAATAATTGAGAAACATCTTGTTCACGGAGAAATAAAAAAAGGCAGTGAGATAGCTATTAAAATCGATCAAACTCTTACTCAGGATGCCACTGGAACTATGGCATATCTTCAGTTTGAGGCGATTGGTATTCAAAAGGTTAAAACAGAACTGTCGGTAAGCTATGTAGACCATAATACACTTCAGACAGGATTTGAGAATGCCGATGATCACAGGTTTTTAAGGACCTTTGCATCAAAGTACGGTATCTATTTTTCGGCACCGGGGAATGGAATATGTCATCAGGTTCATTTGGAAAGGTTTGGCATACCCGGTAAAACTCTTTTAGGCTCCGATAGTCATACACCGACAGCAGGTGGAATCGGGATGCTCGCCATAGGTGTAGGTGGGCTTGAGATCGCAACAGCAATGGCGGGATACCCCTTTTATATAAATATGCCTGAAATTGTACTGGTAAAATTAAGAGGAAAGCTTAGACCTTATGTTTCTGCAAAGGATATTATCCTTGAGCTCTTGAGAAGACTTACTGTTAAGGGAGGTGTTGGAAAGATTTTTGAGTATGGAGGAGAGGCTTTAAAGGAACTCTCTGTCCCTGAAAGGGCAACCATCACTAACATGGGTGCAGAGTTAGGTGCTACTACTTCAATATTCCCTTCCGATGAGGTTACCTGTGAATTTTTGAAGGCTGAAGGAAGGGAGAAAGATTTTATAAGGCTAACTGCTGATAATGATGCCCAGTATGATGAAGTTATAGATATTGATTTAGATAGCTTAGAGCCTTTGATTGCCTGTCCCCACTCTCCCGATAATGTGGTTAAGGTTAAAGAGCTCAAAGATATATCAGTAGATCAGGTTTGCATAGGAAGCTGTACAAACTCCTCTTATAAAGATTTAGTAACGGTAGCAAAGCTTCTTAAAGGTAAAAAATTACCACAATACGTAAGCCTTGTCATCTCGCCGGGATCTAAACAGGTTATGGAGACTATATCTAAAGAAGGATATCTAAACGATATAATATCATCGGGGGCAAGAATCTTGGAAAATGCCTGTGGACCCTGTATAGGGATGGGACAGTCACCCGCGTCAGGAGCGGTATCTTTAAGAACCTATAACAGAAACTTTGAAGGACGAAGCGGAACTAAGGATGCAAAAGTTTATCTCTGTTCTCCCGAAGTTGCTGTTGCATCTGCGTTGGCAGGAAGGATAACGGATCCAACGACGTTTTTTAAAGAAGCAATAGTAATTAATCTCCCTGAAAAGTTCGTAATTAATGATAATCTCATATTCCCTCCTTCTGAAAATCCTGAAAAGGTGGAAATTATCAGAGGACCCAATATAGCACCCCTACCTGTTGCAAAACCACTTGAAGAAAGACTTGAAGCATCTGTATTAATAAAGGTTGGTGACAATATTACTACCGATCATATTATGCCAGCGGGTGCTAAAATTTTACCTTTACGTTCAAATATACCCGCCATATCCCGGTATGTATTTTACAGTGTTGATGAAAATTTCTATGAACGGGCGAAAAAGGCGGGTAGTGGTTTTATTATTGGTGGAGAAAATTATGGTCAGGGTTCAAGCAGAGAGCATGCAGCTCTTGCACCTATGTATTTAGGCATCAAGGCGGTAATTGCCAAATCTTTTGCAAGAATCCATCGGTCAAATCTTATAAATTTCGGCATATTGCCTTTGGTATTTGTCAATCCCGATGTCTTTGGCAGTATAGATAACGGAGATATACTGGTGATCAGTAATTATTTTGATAGTCTTTCAAAGAATGAGGAAATAAGAATCTATAATAAAAGCAAAGATTTTGATTTTTATGTAAAGGCAAACCTTACCTCAAGACAGGTAGAAATTATTAAATCAGGTGGATTATTAAATTTTGTGAAAAGGTCTGATTAATATGAAAGATGAAAAATCAAAAGGAAAATTTTGCTTGATCTGCGGAAAAAAGTCAGATTTAGATATATGTGAAAAGTGTAAGGACAAGGTTCAGGCAGAGGCTTTTTATAAAAAGAAAAAGATAGAAAAGGAAGAAAAACCTTAAGGAGGAAATATGGATCATACCGATTTTTTAAAAAATTCATTAAGAGAAGCAATAATTTTTGAACAAAACGGAAGGGAGTTTTTCTTAAAATCAGCTGAGGAAGCGAAAAATCCCTTCGCCAAGGAGATATTCAAGACATTGGCTGACGAGGAGTTGAAACATATAAAAAGGATAAAAGAGGTTTTTGACAATCTTGTCAGAGAAAACGTTTTACCTACGAATATACCCGCTTCTGAGAATAAACCCTGGAAAAATATTTTCAAAGAAGCACTTGAAAGGTTCAGAGAGTTAGTAAAGAGTGATATTCAGGATAAAGAAGCTATTAAGTTGGGACTTGATTTTGAGTCAAAGGGATTTAAGTTTTATGATCAATTGGCAAAAAAATCTACCGATCCGGTTGAAAAAAGATTTTTTGAGATTTTGAGAGATGAAGAAGAGGGTCATTATCTTTTAATAGAAAATTTAGAAAAATTTTTACTAAACCCTGTTGACTGGTTTGGGGAACAGGAACATCATATCTTTGAGGGATAGAGCATAATAAAAAAAAGAGAAGCATTTTTTTTACTGTTAATTTTTTCTGTTTTCTTGCTATTTATCTCAGACCCACCTGCGGTTGGCCTGGCAAAAGAATATGTATACAAAAGAGAGGATGTATATCTTCAAAAGGTTATAGACGGGGATACTATTCTTTTAAAAGACGGCAGATATATAAGATTAATTGGTATAGACACCCCGGAGATCAGGAAAAAAATTAATGGAAAATGGGTCGAAGTATATGAGCCCTATGGTAGGCAAGCTTTTGAGTTTACCAATAGGCTTTTGCTTGGTAAGAAAATAAATATAGAGTATGACAATGAGATAAGAGATAGTTATAACAGAGATCTCTGTTATGTCTTCGCTAATGGAATCCTGGTTAATGAAGCAGTTATGAGGGAAGGTTTAGCCTTTCCATATCTAAAGAATAAGAGTCTCAGGTATTATGAAAGGTTAAAAAATGCCTTTATTCAATCGGTAAAGGAAAGAAAAAACCTTTATAAAATTAATCTGAAATACGAAAAAGATCTAAAAAAATACATTAATCAGGATGTCTTTTATGAAGGAATAGTAAATAACATCTTAAATGGCAGTAACGAAAGTGAGATTATCTTTGATAAGGTTGTTGTAATAGCTAAGGATTTCAAAAAAAAGCTTAAAAGAGGTCAGCTTTTGTACGTTTATGGAAAACTTATCTATAAAAAGGAGAGATTTTTAATAATATCAGATAGGAACAAAATTTTTTATTTTGATTAATCAAACGAAGAGAAAAGCTCGTCAAAATTACTTCCGTTTTCCGGAAATGAGACGATTTTGGAAATAAAAGGAATATTTTCCTTGTCAAGTTTTTCTGTCAAAACGTTAATTTTTTTATTTATTTCATTGAGGTCAGACTGATCAAAAACAACAAAATCATCCCCTCCCGCCCTGACGACGATAGATGGTGGTAAAAATATTGATTGTAGGTTATGGGCGGTTTTTATTATTATTTCGTCGCCCTTTATTCTTCCCTTTGTTTTGTTTATCTCAGAAATACCTCTAATGTCTATCAAGATCAGATAAAATGGTTGATTCTCCTGAATCTTTTCTTTCAAAAAGTTTTTCAGATAGGGATACCAATAAAGTCCTGTAAGAAAATCAATATAAACCATAGCTTCTCTGAATTTTTCTATGTATGGGGATATGGAGCTTTTTATCTCTTCCAGCTCTTCAATCTCATGAAGGACTGATATGGAGACTTCTTTCAGATCGGGGTCAAACTTTTTACCGAATTCTGAGTTTATGTAATTGATAACATCTTCTTTCGCCATTTTTTTGCGATAGGGACGCAAAGAGGAAAGGGCATCATAATTATCAGCTATTGCAATTATTCTTGATTCCATAGGAATATCTTTAGCCTTAAGCCCCTCAGGATATCCTTTACCATCGAAGTTTTCATGGTGATGTTTTATCCAGGGAATAATGCTGTTTAATGGCGTAATCTCAGAAACAATCAGCGCGCTCATGCCGGGATGGTTTTTCATAATCATATACTCAAAATCGGTCAGTTTTCCCGGTTTAAGCAGGATTAAGTCTGGTATACCTACCTTACCTACATCGTGAAGTAGTCCTGCAAGTTCCAATTTTTTCAGAGTTTCTTCTTCGTATCCCAATCTTTTTGCTATTTCTGTCGATACAAAGGCAACCCTTTCTGAATGGCCTCTCGTGTAAGGATCTCTTGCTTCAATGGCGTTTGCAAGCGCCTTAACTGATTGTATGGCCAACTGTTCAAGCATCTCAGTTCTTTCTTTAAGAAGGCTTTCTATATGGCTAAAATATCGTTTGCTCTGTCTTATGTTTAGACAGAAATTAAGTGCACTGTCTATTTTTTCTTTAATTTGTTGTAATGTAAAAGGTTTAGGAACAAAGTCAAAAACACCCTTTGACAGGGCAGACTGTATTATGTCAACATTTACCGACCCGCTTATTATGAT
>JAOAGA010000078.1 GCA_026415985.1 Pseudomonadota bacterium
AACAAGAATATCAATTCTACCTTGTTGTTTTAATATCAGGCCTAGCTTTGGTTCTACAGACTTACTGTCTGTAACATCGCAAACAAAGTATTTTATAATACCATCATTTTTAATATCTTTCAATTTTTCTAATAATAACTTTAGTTTTTCTTCATCTCTTCCGGTGTAATATACGAGCGCACCATCTTTATAAAACTCTTCCACTAAATCAGCTCCGATACCTTGAGAACCACCGGTAATTAAAACTACCTTACCTTTTAAACTCATAAATTATCCCTCATTATATAGTTTTGCAAAAAGCAATATCTCATCTGGGGTCTCTAAACTCACCGCCTTGACTTCCCTATCAATACGCTTGACAAGATTTGTTAAAACCTTGTTGGGACCTAACTCCAAAAACTCATTTACACCATTCTTAACCATATATCTGACACAATCGGTCCACCTGACGGGACTTTTTACCTGTTCAACCAATAAATGCCTTATCTCTTCAGCTGATTCATAAGATCTTCCTGTTACGTTCGAAACTACCGGATAAAGAGGTGAATTAACAGAGATTTTTTCTAATACATTTTTCAGATTCTCACTCGCCCTGATCATTAAACTACTATGAAAGGGAGCACTTACAGGAAGCTGTACCAGTCTCTTTGCACCTCTGTCTTTAAGAATCTCCAGACAGGCATTTACAGCCTTTACATTACCTGATATTACTACCTGACCGGGGGAATTAAAGTTTGCAGGTTCCACAACCCCCAGAGATTTATCAACCTCTTTACAGGATTCTTCAACTTCAGAATCTTCCAAACCAAGAACCGCATACATTATACCCTCACCAACAGGAACCGCTTCCTGCATAAACTTACCACGGAGATGAACAACCCTGACAGCATCTTCAAAAGACATTGCTTTAGCAGAAACAAGAGCTGAGTACTCTCCTAAACTATGCCCGCTTACAAAAAGGGGAGATAACTCAGGGACAATTTTTTTTAAAACTTCATAGACAGCGATACTTGCAGTGAGGATAGCGGGTTGGGTATTTTGGGTAAGCTTTAACTCAGCATCTGGCCCTTCGAAACATAGCCTTGAAAGTGAGAAGCCTAAAGCTGAATCAGCTCTCTCAAATATCTCTTTTGCTTCAGGAAAGGCGTCACAAAGGGCTTTGCCCATCCCGACATATTGAGACCCCTGCCCGGGATAAATAAATGCTATTTTTGCCTGCTTAGCCATTACTATTCCTTTTTACCAGCGTATTCTTTTATAAGCTCCTGACCAATGACGTTTCTCTGTATCTGGTTTGTCCCTTCGTAAATCTGCAGTATTTTTGCGTCTCTCAACATCTTCTCAACGGGATACTCTTTCATATACCCATAGCCACCTAAAACCTGTATGGCGTTTAGTGCAACCTTTACCGCGGTATCGGCAGGGAATACTTTTGCCATTGCAGAGTATTTTGAAAAATCTTTACCACCCATATCAATATATTTAGCTACCTGATATACAAAAGCTCTTGAGACTTCAATCTCTGTTGCCATATCCGCTAAAATATGCTGAATTGCCTGAAAAGATATTATAGGCTTTCCAAACTGCTTTCTATCTCTGGCATAATCTACCGCAACATCTAAGGCAGACTGGGCAACGCCGACAGCCTGTGCCCCTATACCAGGTCTCGTCATATCAAAGGTTTTCATCGCAACGATAAAACCGATCCCTTCTCTACCTCCTATTAGCTGATCCTTATGTATTTTACAATCCTGAAAGACAAGCTCTCTTGTGGCAGATGCCCTTATACCTAACTTATTCTCCTTTTTACCGAAAGAAAAGCCGGGGGTGCCTTTTTCTACTATGAAGGCCGATGCCCCTCTTGGTCCTTTTGCCTTATTTGTCATGGCTATTACTGTATATACATCTGCTTCACCACCATTTGTAATCCATTGTTTTGTTCCGTTCAATATGTAATAATCTCCGTCTTTAACAGCGGTTGTTTCTATCCCCCCTGCATCAGACCCCGCATTAGCTTCTGTCAGACCAAAGGCAGCAAGTTTCTTTCCTTTGGCAATATCGGGCAGGTATTTTTTCTTTTGTTCTTCTGTACCGTATAGGAGTATCGGATAGGAGCCTAAGCCACTGGCAGCAAAGCTAACTGAAACACCCAGGCATCCCCAGCTAAGCTCTTCAATGGCAAGACAGTTTTCAAAACTACCGAAACCTAACCCACCGTATTCTTCGGGAATATACAATCCAAACAGACCGGTCTTAGCTATCTCATCTAATATCTCTTTCGGAAACTCGTTGTTTTCATCTAAATGTGCCCTGACTGGTACTATCTTTTCTTTTGCAATCTTTTTTGCTAAATTTTTAATATACTTCTGGTCCTCGTTAAGAAAAAAATCAAACAAAGCCATTACTCTCCTCCTCAAAGTATTAAAAGATTAAATTACCATCTAATCAGTGAACCACCCCAGGTAAACCCAGCACCGAAGGCAATACACAATACCAAATCTCTTTCTTTCAGAAATCCCCTTTCTTCCGCTTCGAAGAGGGCGATGGGAATAGATGCCGCTGACGTGTTGCCATATTTATGAATGTTTACATAGGTTCTGTTTTCAGGGATGTTTGTTCTTTTCTGAACCGCCTGAATAATTCTCATGTTTGCCTGATGAGGAACAAGCAGATCAACGTCTTTTCCCTCATATCCATTGGTCTCTAACAACTCAACAGCGATGTCTTCCATAGACTTTACTGCCTTTTTAAAGACCTCATTTCCGCTCATCTTTATATAATGGAGTTTATTATCAATACTTTCATAGCTTGGAGGAAACAAACTGCCACCGCCGGGAAGTTTCAGCAGATCGCCATAACTGCCATCTGATCTTATAACGGTTGAGATTATGCCTCTGTCGCCATTTTTTGCACTTAAAAGAACTGCACCCGCACCATCTCCAAAGAGGACACATGTTGTTCTGTCACTCCAATCAACTATTCTGCTTAAAATTTCTGCACCAACAACTAAAATATGCTCTGCAGAACCACATTCTATATATTTTTCCGCAATGGAAAGGGCATATATAAAACCCGAACATCCAGCGGCGATATCAAAAGCAGCAGCGTTTTTTGCTCCCAATTTATGTTGCAAAAGACATCCCGCTGAGGGAAAAAGCATATCAGGGGTAGCGGTTGCAAAGATTATATAATCAATCTGCCTTGGTCTTATACCAGCCTTCTTGATAGCAATTTTTGATGCCTCCAGCGCTAAATCAGTGGTAACCTGATTTTTTGCAGCTATCCTGCGTTCCTTTATACCTGTTCTTGTTGTAATCCACTCATCTGAAGTATCAACAATTGTCTCCAAATCTTTATTTGTAAGTATCCCTTTGGGGACATAACCACCAATACCAGTGACCACTGCTTTTTTCATTGGTCTACCTCATTTTGCTCCTTTAACGCGAGCATATCTTTATATTTTTCAAGCTCTAACCTGATTATTGTGTTTAATCTTTTTTCAACGCAATTTATGGCATATTTAACAGCATTCTTTATGGCGTATCCAGAAGATGAACCATGACAGATAAGACTTATACCATCAACTCCCAATAACGGTGCACCACCGTATTCTTCATAATCTATTTTCTTTTTCAGTGCTTTTAACGCCGGCATGGCAACCAAAAATCCCATCTTGCTTAAAAGTGATTTATTAACCTCTTCCTTAAGTATTGATGTTATTGCACCTGCAACGCCTTCTGCAACCTTAAGGACAATGTTTCCGACAAAACCATCACAGACAACTACATCTACATTACCATTGAATATATCCCTTCCTTCAACATAACCAATATAATTAAGACCTGTCTTTTTTAACAGCTGATGGGTTTCTCTCGTTAAATCTGTTCCCTTTTCTTCTTCTTCACCATTGCTTAAGATACCAACTCTTGGTAGCTTTATGTCAAGCAGTGTCGATGAGTATACAGACCCCATAATAGCAAACTGAACAAGATGAGAGGGTTTACAATCCACGTTAGCACCCGCATCTAACAAAACTGTTGCTGACTTTGTGTTTGGCATTACCGTTACTATTGCAGGTCTTTCAACCATAGGAAGGCGTTTCATAACAAACATGGAAAATGCCATCATGGCACCGGAATTGCCTGCGCTTATAGCTGCATCTGCTTCACCGTTTTTAACCATCTCGAGGGCTACAGCAATTGAAGACTTTCTTTTTTTTCTTATTGCCAAAGATGGAGACTCACTCATAGCAACAACTTCAGGTGCATGAACAATAACTATGGAACCTTTGATATTTTCCTTTTTATGCTCTTTTAAAAGAGGTTCAAGTATATCTTTATCTCCAACCAGAGCAATTGTTGCATCAACCTCTTTTGCAGCCATAATAGCACCTTCAACATTAATCAAAGGTGCTTTATCGCCTCCCATCGCATCTAAAGCAATAATCATCTTAGAACTTTTCTATCGCCAGTACTTTTCTACCCTTATAGTAACCACAAGAGGGACAAACCCTGTGAGGTGGTTTTACTTCGCCACAATTTGAGCACCTTGCTAAAGAAGGGTTCTCAAGAAAATCATGGGCTCTCCTTTTTCCTCCTCTTGTTCTGGTGTGTCTTTTAAACGGATTTGGCATAACATCACTCCTTATTTTTTAATTTTTTTAGCTCCTTTGCCAAAAAAGAGTACTCTGTCTCTTCGCTACACTTACAGGTCTCTTCATTTAAATTGGTACCACATTTAGGACATATACCTTTACAGCCTGTTTTACAGAGAAGCTTATATGGTATTGAAAGCATAAGCTGTTCTACCGCCAGCTCTGTCAGGTCAATCTCATCACCTTCAAAATATGATAGTTCTGTTTCCTCATCTTCTAACAACTCTTCTTCTGATTCCTTTTTAGGCATAAGAATGTAATGGAATTTTTCTTTAAGCTTAAGAGAGGCATCGCATAAACACCTATCGCAGGAAAAGGAAAGTTCTGCTGAAAAATCTCCATATACTTCAACATCTTCACCAACGCTTGTTAATTCCATATGAATAGAAAAGGGCTCAAGAAGTTTAGTGGAATTATTCGGCTCCTTTTCAAAAATTTCATTGACTAAAATGGTGGATTCCAGCCAGTCCCTATTAACTTTTCCCGCTCTGACGTCTTTTACATTAACTTTCAAACACAAATCCCCTAAAAAAAGATTAATTTTTTTATTATATTAAAAAATAAGGTCTTGTCAAATAATTAAAAAATTATTCTTTGTTAATGAGTTGTAAATTAATAACAGCATCAGGCTCTCTCAGGTAAAGAGGTTTTATGTCCTTTTCTTTGATAAAGATACCTTTATTGAACCTTTCTACAGCAAGCATTCCTACCCCTTCTGACAAAGGGGGTATTTTTTTAATAAGAGGCTTCTCTTTTATAATATCATCAAAATCGTAATTATCAACATAAGCAATATAATCATTAAAATTGTTAAGATTCTCGATAATTTTTTCCTTAGGTAAAACCACCGGCTCAATTATTTTATTGATAGATACCTCTGTTCTTTCATAAAACCCGAAGTAATATAACCCCTTTCTGGCAGATTTTATTACCGCTATCGCATTTTTTTCGGGGCCTAAGATAGCATTTGCAGACAGAGAATCTACACAAACAATTGGCAGATCCCTGTTTTGAACAAGTCCTTTAACGAACGCCAAAGCCACCTTTATACCAGTAAAAGAACCAGGGCCGATATCAACACCAATGAAGCTTAATTTTTCATAAAAATTGTCATATATATGAGAAAGCATAAATAAAGCGGGAGTAAACCATTGTGACGGTTGAATATCTCTTTCAGCATCAAAACTAATCACCTGCTGATTATCTAAAAAAAGAGAAAGAGAAGCCCTCTTTTGAGAAGATGAAAAGGCTAAAGATATCATTTTCCAAAAAAGACCCTTAGTATGTCATTGTAAAATACAGTAATTGTAAGCAAGATAATTATGAATATTCCAACATATGCATAGGCTTCTTTAAACCTATCAGATACCTTTCTGCCCGTAAAAAGCTCATAGGTAAAAAGTATTATGTGACCACCATCTAAAATTGGTATTGGTAAGAGGTTTAGAACCGCAAGGTTAACACTAAGCAAAGCCATAAAAAGTATCAAACTTACTGCGCCTGTTTTTGCAGTCTCACCTGCAAGCTTGGTAATCATAATCGGTCCACCTAATGAAGATACAGGAATAACTCTCTTTATCAGCTTAATAATAGTAATAAGAGTCATCTTTGTGAGTTCATATACCTGACTAAAGGCTCTCACAAAAGCTTTATGAACGGGATGAGACACCTTTATAAGCTCATCGGAAGATACTATTCCTAAGACAGGAACCTTCGTATCTTCACCAAAAATATTTTTTGTGTTTTCCAGAACCGGGCTCACTTTGAAAGTAATAATATCCTTATCTCTCTGAATCTCAATGTTTAACTCTTTGCCTTCCTTTGATTTAATTTCCTTGGATATCTCTTCCCAAGTTCTTACAGAGACACCATCAATTTTTAAAATTCTATCATCTTTTTTAATCCCCGCATTGTAGGCGGGATAATTTTCTTTCACGTCTCCAATTTTTGTAGAAACTGTTTTGTAGCCGATTATATTGATTAGCAAAAACACAAGAAAGGCAAAGATAAAATTGAAAAATGGTCCCGCAAAAACTATGGCAATTCTTCTAAGAGGACTTTGACTTGAAAAGGCCCTCTCTTTATCTTCCAAAACTTC
Organism: Pseudomonadota bacterium; assembly: GCA_026415985.1. Classification (GTDB taxonomy): domain Bacteria; phylum CALINM01; class CALINM01; order CALINM01; family CALINM01; genus JAOAGA01. Next base: position 6,753 of record JAOAGA010000078.1, read on the forward strand.
ATCTTTATCATCTTCCCCGTATAATTTTACGTATCCGCCAAGAGGAACAGCGGAAATCAGGTACTCAGTCTCTTTGCCTTGAATACCAAATAATTTCGGTCCAAAACCTACTGAAAATTTTAAGACCTTAACATTAAAATACTTTGCCACAACATAATGTCCGAACTCGTGAACGAGAACAAGAATTACAATGACTATTATTGCAGATAATATAC
>JAOAGA010000079.1 GCA_026415985.1 Pseudomonadota bacterium
GTATCTTCCAAGAGTGAAGCAAGAAGGTTGATACAACAAAATGCAATCCAGATTGATGGTAAAAAAATTAATGATATAAATCATAAAATGTCACCCTCTGCCACAGGGGCTATAATAAAAGCAGGAAAGAGAAAGTTTTTGAAGATAACTTGATTATGAAAAATTTTATTAAAGGCAATATATTAATTTTAGGACTTGTTAGTCTTCTTAATGATATTGCCAGTGATATGATATACCCCCTTTTACCGTTATTTTTAGCATCTCTTGGAGGAACTCCAAAGGTTTTAGGAATTATAGAAGGTGTCGGAGAGACAACCGCCAGTCTTTTAAAGCTTTTTAGTGGTTACCTTTCCGATGTTTTCAGAAAAAAGAAACCCCTTGCCTTATTAGGTTACTCTCTGTCTAATATTCTCAGACCTTTTTATTTTTTTGCTAACAGCTGGATTCTGGTTTTTGTTATAAGGTTAGCAGACAGAGTAGGTAAGGGGATTAGAACTGCACCAAGGGATGCCTTGATTGCAAGTTCGGTCTCGGAAAAAGACAGGGCAAAGGCTTTTAGTTTTCACAGGGCATTGGATAATTTGGGTGCTCTCATCGGACCTTTCCTTGCGATGGTTCTTTTATCTGTTTTTAATAATGATGTAAAAATGGTTTTTTTAGTCTCCGTAATCCCTGCGGTTATAGTAATACTTCTCATGTCCTTTGTAAAAGAGGAAAAAATTGAGGGAGAAAGTAAAAAGAATATTTTTAAACCTTCTGATTTTCTAACCCTAAAAAATTTTTCAAAAAAGGCGAAGTTGTTTTTTTTATCGGTCTTTGTTTTTACCCTTGGCAACAGTAGCGATGCCTTTTTAATTTACCGGTTGAAGGAAAGCGGTGTTGAAACTATTTACATCCCCTTTCTCTGGGGGGTTTTTAATCTTGTTAAATCAATAGGAAATTATCCTGCCGGGATAATTGCAGATAATTATAACAAGAAGACAGTTATCATAGCGGGATGGATTATCTATGGAATTACTTATTTACTATTTGGCGTAGTTACATCTAAATATGCAGTTATATCTGTTTTCTTGTTTTACGGGCTCTATTACAGTCTTACCGAAGGGGTAGAGAGGGCTTTTCTGGCGGATATAGTGCCTCAGGAATACAGAGGAAGTGCCTATGGTGTTTACAACTTTGCGGTTGGTATATCTGCTTTGCCTGCCAGTTTATTATTCGGGTTTCTGTGGGATAGATTTTCATATAAAGTTGCGTTTCTTGCGGGAGCCATTTTTAGTGTCTTTGCTTTGGTTTTGTTTATATTAACCCTGTATATTAATGATAATAAGGAGTAAAACAAAGAAAGTTAAATTTATTGGGTTGACATTTTAAAACCTTAATCTGTCTGTTTAGGTAGTGGTTTGATTACAGCAGGAGAAATGATATAATAAAAATAACGTGGACCATTTTGATAGTAAGATAATTGAACTACAGGAGAAAGATGGAGAGTTCAGGTTTATAGAGCCTAAGAAGAAAATACCCTGGCTTAACATATTTCTTTTTGTTCTCACATTTTTCACTACCACCTTTGCGGGTGCAACCTTTAATATCAAGGACCCCTCAGAAGGTTTAAATTTTTTCTCAGGTTTGCCCTTCTCGATATCGCTTCTTACAATACTGCTTTTTCATGAGTTTGGCCATTATCTTATGTCGAAAAAACATAATGTTCCTGCTTCTTTACCTTACTTCATACCTGCGCCGTCATTTATAGGAACCTTTGGTGCTATTATTAAGATGAGGTCTGTAATTACAGACAAAAAATCTTTAATAGATATTGGTGCTACTGGGCCTATAGCGGGATTTATTGTTTCTATACCACTTTTGATTTATGGTATTGCAAACTCAACAATGTCAGAGATAAAAAGTAGCAGTGGCATAATCTTAGGGGATTCTCTCCTTTTAAAATTCTTAACATATACTATATGGGGGAAACTTCCGGAGAACCTTGATCTTATCTTACACCCCGTTGCCTTTGCGGGCTGGATAGGCACCTTTGTTACTGCTATGAACCTTATACCTGTCGGACAACTTGACGGAGGTCATATTCTTTATGCACTTTTTCCAAAGCTTTACAGAAAGCTTTCGTTTCCTCTTATTCTTGGGCTCTTTCTGATAGGTTATTTAGGATGGGAAGGCTGGATCTTCTGGGGATTTTTGCTTTTAATCTTAGGAAGAAACCATCCTCCAGTGATAGACGAAGAAGAAAAACTACCTTTATCTAAAAAGATTGTCGGATTAATTGCACTTATTATTTTTGTAATTACGTTTGTTCCGGTTCCTTTTAAAATGCCTTGACTATAGCTTTTTTTATGCTTTAATTTCTGTATGAAGAATATTAAAGAAAAGGATTGGTGGATAATACTTGTTGTGGTTGGAGTTGTTGTCCTTAATTATCCCTTTATGAGTATCTTCAATGGGTTGATATACATCGCAGGATTACCGCTCTTTTTTATTTATCTGTATTTAGGCTGGATAATATCAATTTTTATAATCTACCTGTACGTTAGGTTTCTTAATAACAGTTGACTATGTCTTACATTCCCGTTATAACATTAGCTTATCTAATCATCCTGTTTTTAATTGCCTATCTTGGTGATAGAGCAAAGGAAAAAGGCAAAAGCCTTGTTTCAAACCCATATATATATTCTCTTTCTTTAGCTGTTTACTGCACCGCCTGGACTTTTTATGGCAGTGTCGGTTTATTTATGCATCATGGCTTTGCCTATATGCCAATATATATAGGGCCAACCTTTGCTTCATTTACCTGGTGGTATTCTCTCAGAAAAATGGTTAAGATATCAAAAAAACACAATACCACCTCAATTGCAGACTTCATTAGCACAAGATACGGAAAGTCAAGTTTACTGGCAGGTATAATATCTTTCTTTATCTTTATAGGTCTTCTTCCATATATTGCTTTACAGATTAAGGCGGTTACTAATTCCCTTAACTTATTATATTTTTACAAAAGTAGTTTTAAAGCAGTCTCCATAGGAGGTTTTTATAAAGACCTTTCCTTTTATATAGCGGTTATACTTGCTATCTTTGGTGCCCTTTTTGGTGCAAGAAAGTTAGATGTAACTGAAAAACATGAGGGAATGGTTCTTGCCATATCCTTTGAAGCCATTGTGAAATTGGTTGCCTTTTTGGTTGTAGGTATTTATGTTACCTATTTTATTTTTAACGGATATGGGGATATTTTCAGGAGTGGTGAATATTTTAAGGAAATCAAAAACCTTTATACAATAGGAGAGTCACCGACACCTTCCTATTTTCAGTGGTTAGCAATGATGATACTCTCTGGTGTAGCGGTAATGCTTTTACCAAGGCAGTTCCACATAGCAATTATCGAGAATACCAATGATAATCATATAAAGAAGGCCATGTATATCTTTCCTCTTTATTTGTTTTGTATAAGTCTATTCGTTCCAGCCATAGCAATCGGAGGACGGCTTTTGGGAATATCTCTTGATTCGGCTGATATAAGTGTATTACTTATCCCTGCTATGAGAGGAGAGGATTTTATCGCCGTTCTGGTTTTCCTTGGTGGTTTTTCTGCAGCAACAGGTATGGTAATCGTTGAGACAGTGGCCATAAGCACCATGATTCTTAACCATATAGTGTCGCCGTTTCTTTTAAAATTACGTCTAAAAAAATTAGATATGTCTCATCTGCTTATACATCTGAAAAGGGCAATTATACTTTTTATCACCGTCAGTGGTTATATCTATTTTAAGCTTTTAGGTGAAGAGAAAATACTTGTAGATATTGGACTTATGTCTTTTTGTGCGGTTCTTCAGTTAGCTCCCGCAACATTTTTAGGGTTATACTGGGAGAAGGTTAATAAGGCAGGTGCCATAGCTGGCATTACTGCAGGTTTTATAATTTGGTTATATGTGCTTTTTATTCCGAGTTTTGCAGGGTCATTTCCCTTTATTAACGAGATAATACAAAAGGGATTGTTTAATATATCGGCACTTAAACCCTTTGAGTTATTTTATCTTAAAGGACTTGATAATTGGAGTCATTCAATATTCTGGTCCCTGACCTTTAATTTTATATTTCTTGTTATTTTTTCAATTATTTCTGAACAATCAGAAATCGAGAAGGAGATGGCAAAGAGCTTTATTTCGGAGGGTAGGGTAGAGACCAGGAGGGTTACTCTTGAGTCTAAGCATATTTCACACTCTCCGTCACTTGTTGATTACAGAGGCTTTCTTGCCAAGATAATCGGTGATACGCAGGCTGATAAGGTTATAGAAGGGTTTATATCTGAAAGAGGTCTCAAGAAAGATGAAACAATTAGTTCAAAGACCGCCCTTGAACTGAGAGAACACGTTGAAAAAAATCTTTCTGCCTATTTAGGCTCTGCAACTGCAAAAAACCTCTTGGATAATTTTTTAAAAATTTATGGAACAAAGGTGGTTGAGATTTTTGATATATTCCATGATATCTCCGAATCTCTTAAAGAAAGCAGAGAAACTCTGGCAGTTAAGGTCAATGAGATAAAGTTATTATACTCTTCCTTAGAGACCCTTCTTTCAAGTCTTGACAAAGAAGTAGTTATGAATAATATTCTTGATATTATTGTAAAAAATTTTAATGCCGATGGCTGTGCTGTAATCCTGAAAGATAAAGATGGAATTTTAAGGATAAAAAAACATATTGGTCTTAAAGAAGAAGATGTTAATAAGATTGAGTTTGAATGTGATTCCAATACCTATGTGGCAAAGGTTTTTGAGAGCAGGAAAATAGAAGTAATTGAAGATGTAGATAAACTTGCTGTACCGCCGAAGATTAAAAGGCTTAGTGATGATACTCCTATTAAATCACTGACAGTTGCACCGATCGTTGTTGCCAATGTCCCCCTCGGGGTCATTGTAACTGTTCACAAAGATAAGAGATTTTTTTCTGAAACCTTTCAGAATTTTTTACAGGGGCTTGCAAACCAGTTGGGTCTCGCCCTTAAAAATGCTGAACTTTATGAGGAATTGAATAAACTGAATATAGATCTTGAGAACAAGGTTAAAGAAAGAACTATTGAGCTGGAAAGAAAATCCAAACTACTTGAAGAAGCTAATATTCATCTGAAAGAAGTGGACAGATTAAAATCTCAGTTTTTAGCAACTATGTCGCATGAACTAAGAACACCTTTAAACTCAATAATTGGTTACACTCAATTAATACTTGATGGTGTTGATGGTTCCATAACGGAGGAACAGAGGCAGGACTTGGAAAGAATTGAGAAGAACGGCAAACATCTGTTACAACTTATAAATGATATTCTTGATCTTTCCAAGATTGAAGCAGGCAAGATGGAACTTAATATTGAGAAGGTAAGTTTAAGGGAACTGATTGATAATATTATACCGATGGTCAGGCCACTGATTGCCGAAAAAAAGATAAGCTTTAATATAAAGATTGAGAAAAACGTAACGGTTTTAGCCGATAGGCAGAGATTATCACAGGTTCTTATCAATTTACTTACTAATTCAGTTAAGTTCACTCAGGAGGGTTTTATAGAGATAGGCTGTACTTTAAAGAAGGATTTAATTAATAAAACCTGGGCAGAAATATATGTTAAAGATACCGGTATTGGTATAAGCAAGGAAAATCAGGCATTAATTTTTGAAGCTTTCAGGCAGGTTGATGATAAATCTGCAAAAAAACCTAAGGGAACCGGTTTGGGTTTAAGTATCACCAAAAGGCTTGTAGAGATGCACGGTGGTTCTATCTGGGTGGAGAGCGAGCTTAATCAGGGCACAACAATGTTTTTCACAATGCCGGTGTCTGAAGAGGAGTTTCAGTCTTTTGTAAAGGAAGTATCACTTTTCAAAGGAACGGAAAAGAGGATTGTTATTGTTGAAGAAAGAGAAGATATTCTTCAGGTATTATATGATTTCCTGTCTAAGGAAGGTTATACCGTTTTTTATTCCGGTTTTAAAGACGCCATCGATGAAATAAAAAGAAAAAAACCTATGGCTATAGTTTTAGATATTATCTACTCTGAGGAAAATAACTGGTCTATACTTCAGAAACTAAAAGAAGATAGCGAAACTGCTAAAATACCGGTTATTTTTATATCAATAGAGGGTGATTTTCAGAAAGGATATTCCGTTGGCCCCATTGACTATATATTAAAGCCCATTATTAAAGAAGATGTTATAAGAGAGTTAAAAAAGATTGAGGAAAATATTAAAAATAAGTTTGTTTACATAGTTGATGATGATGCAGATTCCATAAAACTGCTTGAAAAAATTTTATTGGAAAAAAATTATAAGGTTAAATCATTTACTAACGGGAAGGAATTAATTGAAACCCTCTTAATAGAAACACCGGGTGTAATATTGCTTGATCTGTTTATGCCTGAGATAACCGGCTTTGAGATAATAGAAATTTTAAAGAAGAAAGAGTTAACAGATATTCCTATTATCGTTATAACCGGGGGAGAGCTTACGGAAGAAGAAAAAAATAAATTACTTACCGATGTGAAAAAAATATTTATCAAGGCCTCTCTTGACAAGGATGAGTTGTTAAAGGAGATAAAAAGATCTATAGAGAGGTATGAAGTATGAGTAAGATTATCAGAGGTTTATATGGAGAAAAGAAAAATTCTTGTTGTCGATGATGAGATTGACAATGTAGTTCTGTTAGAGAAAAGATTGAAGGCAACGGGATATGATGTCCTTTCTGCCTATGATGGTGAGGAGGCTATAAATAAGACTTTTAGCGAAAACCCCGATTTAATC
>JAOAGA010000007.1 GCA_026415985.1 Pseudomonadota bacterium
ATCAAAATCAGATAAAATAAACCCAAAGATGCTTGACTACGTTAGAGAAAAACTGAGAAAAGGGGTTTAATGTCTTTTTTTAGAAGAGCTTTAACTGGGATAGATTTAGGTAATAATGTTGTTAAAATTGCTCTTTGTAAATACAGAGCGGGTAAGCCAGTTGTCATTAAAGCAATAAAGTTTGACCTGCCCAGTGACTATCAGATTAATGATGATTTGGATTTTTGTATAGAATCAGTAAGAAGAGTCTGTAATTCCTCAAAAATTCCTCTTAATAATACAGCCATCGTGGCAGATCATGAATGGTATAAAAATGTTATTATAACATTTCCCGAAATGCCAAAAAAAGAGCTTGAGCAGGCTATACTTTATGAGATAAAAAGACAATCTAATCTAAATTTAGAAAATATAAGCTACGACTATTATCCTAACAGGGTAGTTGGAAAGGACAGAGAGTATTATATTTTCTACTCAGAAAAACCAAAAATCAAAGAAATAGTCAATAAATTCAGAAAACATAATATCAATCTTAAAATTATTGACGTTAAGGAGATGGTATCTCTTGCGCTGTATAAAAATTTATATGCCGACGACAAAACAGTCAAATGTTTTTTTGATTTTGGATATTTAAGCTCAAAAATTATTTTTACAAAGGGAGAAAGGCTTATTTTTGTTAGAACAACAGGTTATGGAGTTAAGTCTATTTATGATATTCTAAAAAATAACTCAACGGAAACTAATCTTACAGAAGTGTTTGAGTTCAAGGGTATTAATGATGGTAAAATAGAAGAGCTCCTCAAAGATTATTTTTCAGAAATATTTTATGATACTATTAGAACAATAAACTTCTTTTCAACTACCTATAAAGAAAGCAGTCCATCTAATATAATATACAGCGGAGGAATCTTTGCTATCCCCGGAATTCATGAGTATTTCTGCCAGAACCTTCCGTATACCTGTATTCTCAATAATGTACTTGATCTGCTTGATTACAAAGATGAAGATATCAGAAAGAAAGGCTTCATGTTTAATTATGCTGTTGGAGTAGCCTTAAGATGAAAAGGATTAACCTTATCCCTAAAGAGCCTTTATTTCCCCTCTCAGAAAGCATTCAGAGAAAAATTGTTTATCCCATAATTTTAATAATAATTATCTTTTATTCCCTTAACTTTTATAGGGCAAGGAAAGATCTTGATAGTCTGAATGACACATTTAATAATCTGAAAGTTGAGATAGAAGCAATAAAAAAATCGTTAACAGAGAAAAATTTATATCTTGAAAAAAGCTCTGCAATAGAAAAGGAGTTTTTAACTATTAAAGACGATTATTACCTTTTGAAAAAGAACATAATTATAAAAGACATTTTTGAAAAACTTACAGGGATAGTTCCACAGCAGTTATGGATAACCGCAATAAGTTATACAGAGGACTCAAATAGATCTGTAAATATTAACGGAAAATCTTTCAATAAGGATGCAATTTTTTTATTACTTAATAACTGTCTGATAATAGGTAAAAATCCCGAATTAATCGGGATAGACAAAGAAGACGGAAATGTTTATAGTTTCAGTATAAGAGTTGATATTATATGAAAACCAGTTTGCCAATTAGAGAACACAAAATACTATTGATAGGATTTGCTATATCAGTATTTTTGATATATGTCGGGAAAATAGTAATTAACCCCATATATAATAAAATTGCCTCCACTAAGTCTGAGATTGAAAAACTTAATATTGAAAAAAGCAATATACTGAAAGAGGTAGAACTAATCAGAGGAAAGGAAAGCGAGATTAAAGAAAAAGAAAAACAATTAACCGAATACTTTCTCTTAAAAAGTAAGTTAGCAAACTTATCAAATCCCTCAAAATTTTTTAAAGATATAACAGATTTCAAAAAGGTAAGATTTATATCAATAAAACCTGCCAAAAGAGAGAAGGTATCCCATTATCTCCGAATGGAACTTACCTTAAGTATAAGTGGAAGTTATGAAGATATTTACAATTATCTTAAATATTTGGATAGTTTGCCCTATATTATAAGTATAAAAAAGCTCGATTTTTCAAAGGGCGAACAAAAAAGTTATAATAATGTCACCCTATTATTAGAGATAGTGGGAAGATGAAAAAACTATTATTTTTTATTATTCTCTTCTGTTTTTTTAATACTTCTCTTGCAGATGAGTTGTTTGTCGGCTATCTTAAACCCTATCAAAAAAAATCTGAAGACAGAACTCTTTTCAAGAGGAAGGATCCTACTGAAGAGCCCTATAAAATAGGAGAAAAATTTTTAAGCTCCGGCGCACTCAGAGATAGGGAAGAAAAAATTACAGGTATTGAGTTAAAGGCCATACTTTATAATCCTGTTCATAAAAAGGCTTATATAAACGAAAGCCTGGTAGCTGTTGGAGATAAAATTGGTGATGATATAATTATAAAAGATATAAAAGAAAATACCGTTATTCTTGAAAAAGACAAAAGGACTTTCATTTTAAAAATAGAAGAAGGGGAAAAATAATGAGGAAAGTATTAATTTTTCTGATATATTTTATTTTTGTACCAGTAACTTATGGTCAAACTACAAATACAGAAAAAATCTTAAACGACAGTGAAAAAAAGTATAATCTTATATTTAAAACACAACCTCTGTCAGATGTGCTTAAAGTTTTGACACAGGAAAGCGGGCTAAATATCGTGTTGCCAGATGGTATGACAGAAACGGTAAATTTAAACTTAAGAGATGTGACTTTAAAAAATGCCCTTGAAGTATTGTTATTATCGAGGGGATACAACTATAAGATAGATGGCAATATAGTCAGAGTTTTTAAAGAGAGTGCAGAAAAGAAACCTCTTTTAATAGAAGTTATCCCCCTTAAGTTTGCCAATGCACAGACAGTAGGCTCAATGCTATCAAATATGTTTACCATAAACAATATTCAGATTAATGTTCCGACAAACTCTTTAATTATTAAGGCCGATAGCGAGGTTATATCTCAGATAAAAAAGATGATTGAAAACTTAGATGTCAAGACAAGACAAGTATTAATCGAAACAAGGATAGTTAATGCCACAGAATCATTCAGCAGAGATTTGGGAATCCAGTGGGGCGGGTTTTATACCTCAAAGGATGGTAACTTTAATATTTTTGGTACCAGTCAGGGAGGAACTTATGGCACCTCGGTTACCGGTCAGAACTTTGCAGTAAATCTTCCTTTACAAACTCAACCATTTGGCAATTTAGGTATTACCATAGGCAGTTTAGGCTCCAACAGAAGGCTCGACTTAGCTTTACAAATGGCAGAGGAAAAGGGTAAGGCGAAAATTGTATCTACACCAAAGATACTAACCCTTGACAATAAACGGGCAAATATCAGAAGTGGAGCAACATTAAGGATCAGATCCATACCTTTGGGTTCTACTGTTACAACAACAAGCGCAAGTATTACAGAAATCACAACCGGTGTAGAATTAGGAGTTACTCCACAGATCTCTGGCGATTCGGATATTATGCTTACCCTTGATGTTACTCAGAGTGAGCCAAACTACGCGAGGACAGTAGAAAATATACCTGAGATCAGGGATCAAAAGGCTACTACTACCATTTTGCTAAAAGACGGAGAAACGGTTGTATTAGGCGGACTATATAAAACGGTAGAAGGGGAGACGGAGAGAAAAATTCCATTTTTAGCTGATATACCTTTAATTGGTTGGTTATTCAAATCAAAGACCAAAGAAAAAAGAAATGAAGAATTAATAATATTTATAACGCCTAAGATCGTTAAAGAAGAGATTATTCAGACAACCGCAAATAAAGTAAATACAGAGTGATTTAAGAATTTTTTTTAAATATTAATTTTTTTCCAATACCGGTGCGGTTTTCTTACCAAAGAGCTTCTTAAAAGCAGACTTGCCAATGAGGGCTAAAATCTTAAAAATATTAAATTTATAGAAACTTACAGGCCAGTTAAGCTCATCTTTATAACAAATTGTATGGATATTAATGTCTTTGATCTCTTTCGATATTTTTTTCCACTCATCGCCGTTAAAATCGCCTCTTTCAATTATGGAATCAATTTTTTCCAGATATGCAATGGCTGTTTTTGCTCTTTTTTCAACAAGCTCGGCAATTTTGGGTGAGATTAAACCATATTTTCTTTTGAGCTCATTAAGTCTGATCCCTGCTTCATAGGTACTATGGACGATCTCATCTCTCGTCATCCAAATTGTTTCATAATTAAGAAAATATTTCCATGAAAGGGCGTTCTCCATCATAACCCTGTGTTCTTCAACGGTTCTTGCAAAAAACTTATAACCATATTTTTCCGGATACTCCCAAACCTCAGAGCCGGGATCGACAAAGGGGGCTAATGGTGATATGAATGGGTAAAGAGTTTTATCTTTTCCATATTTTTTAAGGAGATATTCACAATAATCTATCGTTTCCATAACAGATTTATAAGTCTGTTTAGGAAGGCCCGTCATAAAAAACAAATCAATTCTATTGCAATTGTTTTTTACCAGTCCAGCAATTGCCCGTTCTATTTGCTCATTGTTAAAGGGTCTGCCGAAGGCTCTTCTTACTTCTTCATCATGGGACTCAGGTGATATCTCAACATTATATTTTGCAACGGCATTTTTCATCTTTACAATATATTCTTCAGAAGGGGGGACAAAAAACTCAAAAGCTAAGTGATTTTTAAAATTAATATTTTTTATCTCTTTGAGAATTTCATCGGCATAGGCCTTTCCGTTTTGCAAAATGTCGCCTATAATAAATGCGGGTCCGTTTATTAAGCTTTCAATGGATTTTAATTCCTCAGCAACCTTTTCAGGAGATTTAAATGCCAGTTCTTTCCTGTTAAAGGTATTTTCACAGGTGAACTTCGAACCACCACAGGTTCTACAATTATGAATACAACCCCTATATAAAAATATAGCAGTTACCGGATATTTCATCCATGTTTGAAAGGGTATATAACCATTTAAATCAAAGAATTTAAATGTCTTTCTGATCGGAAAGGTATAATCTGTATATACATAGTCAGTTGAGTTAGGAACATAGGTTATCTCATTATGATATATATTTCCTTTGTTGTCTTTATAAGTTAAGTTTGGAATACTGCTAAAATCTCCACCGTTAGCAATAGCTTTTATCAACATTACCATCGGGAGTTCGGTAGAATCACCTTTTAGTATAAAATCGATAAAGGGATAATTAATAAGCTCTTTATGAAAATAGGTAGATGAATAACCACCAAATATTATAGGCACATCGGGATGATGTTTTTTTGTAATTTCAGCAATTTTAAGGCTACCTTGCACATGGGGAAACCAATGTAAATCAAAACAAAAGGCCTTTGGTTTTAAATTCTTTATTTCCTTTTCAGGATCATAATTAAGGGAGTTTAGCATCTTATTGGCTATATTTATTATTCTTGTTGAGAAACCGGCCTTTTCCAGATGTCCGCAGAGGCTTATAAACCCGATAGGATACATTTCAAAGATAGGTCCTGAGGGAACAACATCACTAATGGGGCCATGTATTACAGCCTTTTTTCTGAAATCGTAAATGCTGGGTGAATGTAAAAAAACCACATCTGCTTTTTTCATAGATGTTAGAATATCATAAAAGTAATATTTGCAAAATATAAAAAAAATGCTATTCTATTGGTATGAAAAATGCTATATACTTTTTCCTTTTTAACCTATTTCTCATATTAGTATATTTTTATGCCAATTCAGGTATAGTATCAACTAAAAGCAAGATATCTTATTCTCTGCCTGAACAAAAGGTCTCAAACCTAAATCATACTATAATTTTAAAGGACAATGTTATAAATATATCAGCCAAAAGGCTTTTAAAGAATCAGGATGGTAGTTTTATCGATGAGCCACAGGGTTTTTATACTCAGAAAAATTATAAGATATCTTTTTCTGCTAAAAAAGGAGTTTATAGAGAGGATAACATCGTTATTTTAAAAGATGATGGAAAAATCATTACCGATAATAATCAGGTTTTATCTGATGAGCTTATCTACGACTTTCAAAATGAAAAGATAATTTCAAAAGATAATACTGAAATCTTAATAGACGGTATTAAAATTGTCGGCTTAAACTTTCAGTATGATCTAAAGAAGAAAAAGCTTACTGCAGAAAAAATAAAGGGACAGATATGAGAAGGGTAATAATTTTTTTTGTAATATTTTTTATGTCAAGTTCGGTTGGTTATTCACAAAAAGGTAAGACAATCGACATTAACTCAAACAGAATGGAGATGGAAAACAATAAAAACTTAATAACCTTTATTGACGATGTTGTTGTTAAGAGAGACGATTTAACATTATACTGCTCAAAACTATATGTATATTATACAGAAGATCAGAACAAAAAAAGAGATGTAGACTATATAATAGCTCAGGGTAACATAAAAATCATTCAGGGACCGAAAACAGCAACCGGTGATGAAGCAAGATTTTACAAGGACAAGGAAATAATTATATTAACCGGTAATCCTGCAATTGTAAAAGAAGGGGATAATGTTGTCAACGGCAACAAGATAACCATATATCTAAATGAGAACAAAAGTGTTATAGAGGGTAACAGACCGAGGGTTATTTTTAAAACGGGAGAATAAGGTGCTTATAGCTGAAAATATTAAAAAGAGTTATTCAAAAAGGTTGGTAGTTAATAATGTTTCCATCGGGGTATCAAGGGGAGAAATAGTTGGGCTTTTGGGACCTAACGGAGCAGGAAAGACCACAAGTTTTTATATAATCGCAGGAATAATAAAGGCTGATAGCGGAACGATAAAGATTGATAATGAAGACATTACAAATCTGCCTATTTATTTAAGGGCCAAAAAGGGGTTGTCATATCTTCCTCAGGAGCAATCTGTTTTCAGAAGATTATCAGTTGAAGACAATATAAAACTGGTCCTCGAAGAAAATGATTATTCTAAAGACGAAATAGAAAAAATAACTAATAACCTGTTAAAGGAGTTTAAAATAGATCACTTAAGAAAAGAAAAGGCTTCGGTTCTTTCAGGAGGAGAAAAGAGAAGGCTTGAGATTGCAAGAACACTATCATTATCACCGTCATTTATTCTCCTTGATGAACCCTTTGCAGGGGTTGACCCGATACTTGTTGCTGATATACAGGAGATGGTGAGAGATCTAAAAAGAAAGAACATAGGTATTATAATAACTGACCACAACGTTAGGGAAGCCCTTAAGATTTGTGACAGAGCTTATGTTATAAGCTCAGGGAGTATCATATCTGAAGGCTCTCCTGAACAGATATTACAGGACGAAAAGGTGATAAAAAGCTACTTGGGTGAGGGGTATAGGGCATAATGGCGTTATCGTTAAAATTACAACCTAAGCTAACTCAACAACTTGTCCTGACACCTCAATTGCAACTTTCCATTAAGATTCTGCAGTTAAATCATTTAGAACTGACAGATGTCATAAGTCAGGAACTACAGGAAAACCCGGTATTAGAGATCAAGGATAATTTGAATGGCAAGGCAGAGAACGAAACGGATTTTGAATTTGAAAAGTTTCTTGATAACTATTCGAAAATAAATGAAGAATATTTTGAAAAGGAGAGATTTTACAGTCAGAAAGATTTAAATGAAGACGATGAAGAGAGTAGCAATATACTTGATATTTATTCAGCAAAACGTTCCAATCTCTATGATCATTTGCTTTGGCAGTTAAACTTAGAGAAACTAACTGATGAAGAAATTAGAATTGGTGAAGAAATAATTGGTAACATCGATTCCGACGGGTATCTAAGAGTAGATATAAAGGATATTTCAGAATCATTAAATACAAGCGAAGATAATGTTTATGCGGTACTAAAAAAAATTCAGAAATTCGATCCCGTTGGTATTGCCTCACGTAACTTAAAGGAATGTTTGCTTAATCAGATAGAAGTTTATGGTGCCCCGACGCCATATATTATTCCTATTATCGAGAATCATCTGGAGGATCTTGCAAAAAAAAGTTTTAAAAAAATATCAAAGGAACTTAATATTACCGAGGAAGAGGTAAAACTTGCTCTTGATTTTATAAGCAATCATCTTAACCCAAAACCCGGCAGCGGCTATGAGTTCTCTGAATATGAAAATCAATCCGTTCAGCCTGATGTTTATGTTATCAAAAGGGGAGATGATTACGATGTGGTTTTGAACTTTGATGAGATGCCCTTTCTAAGAATAAACAGATCCTATGAAAGGATGCTTAAAGATAAAAACTGTGATCCCCAGGTAAAAAGTTATCTTCAGGAAAAAATTAAATCTGCTTACTGGTTTATAAAAAGTATTCAGCAAAGAGGAAGCACCATACTTACTGTAGCCAAAGAAATAGTTGAAAGACAAAAAGAGTTCCTTGATAAAGGACCAAGTTATATGAAACCATTAACACTAAAGGATATTGCTTATTCTTTAAACCTACATGAATCAACCATAAGTAGGGTTACCAGCAATAAGTATATAATGACTCCGCAGGGACTTTTTGAAATGAAATATTTTTTTAGTGGTGGTATCAGAAAAATAGGTGTTGAAGACGTATCGACAACAAGTGTGAAAGAGCTAATAAAGGATATTATTAATCAAGAAAGTCCAAATAAACCGCTAAGCGATCAGGAGATTTCAGACATACTCAAATCAAAAGGTTACTGCATAGCGAGAAGAACCGTAACCAAATACAGAGAAAGTATGGGAATACTTTCTTCAAGCATGAGAAAAAAATAAAAAGGCAAAGGGAAGAGAGTTAAAGCAAAACTCTCAAAGCCCTTTGCCTTAAGAAGTTATTATTTTTTTCTTGGGTATAATATGGCCGATTGAGCAGAGGCTAATCTTGCTACGGGAACCCTGAAAGGCGAACAACTCACGTAATCAAAGCCAACTTTATGACAGAATTCAACAGATTTAGGTTCTCCACCATGTTCTCCACAGATACCAATCTTTAAGTTTGGCTTTGTTTTCCTTCCTCTCTCAACTCCAATCTTGATGAGCTCGCCAACCCCTTCCTGGTCTATGGTCTGAAAAGGATCTGCAGGCAGTATCTTTTTATCAAGATAATCGGGGAGAAATCCGCCTATATCATCTCTTGAGAAACCGAAGCCCATTTGAGTTAAATCATTGGTACCAAATGAGAAAAACTGCGCAGATTCTGCAATCTTATTGGCAGTTAATGCAGCACGTGGTATTTCTATCATCGTACCGAAAAGATAGTCAATCTTTTTTAACTTAAATTTTTTGCAAACTTCTTCATAAACTCTTTCAACAATAACTTTCTGATTATCCAGCTCAGCCTTTGTTGCTACAACTGGCACCATTATCTCCGGATAGACCTTTTTGCCTTCCTTTATTAATTCTGCAGATGCTTCAAATATTGCTCTTACCTGCATCTCCGTAATTTCCGGGTAGGTAATACCAAGCCTGACTCCTCTGTGTCCCATCATTGGGTTTGATTCGTGCAACTCTTCAGCTCTTTTGTTGAACTCTTCTAAAGAGATACCCAAACTCTCTGCTAATTTCTTTCTTTCATCTTCTCTGTTAGGGACAAACTCATGGAGAGGAGGATCTAAAAGTCTAATCGTCACAGGCAGACCATCCATTACAGCGAGGGTATCTTTTATATCCTTTTTAACATAAGGGAAGAGCTCTTTAAGGGCCTGAACTCTCTCTTTCTCTGTCTTGGAAACAATCATCTTTCTTAATCTAAATAATGGTTTTTCTGAATTTTTACCATAAAACATATGTTCTGTCCTGAAAAGTCCAATTCCTTCCGCTCCAAACTCCTTTGCCTTCAGCGCATCTTCCGGAGTATCCGCATTAGTCCTAACTCCAATCTGTCTAAAGGAATCAACTATTTTCATAAACTCAACAAACCGAGGATTATGGGTTGAATCAACCATTTTCAGCTTGCCTTCATAAACATTTCCTTTAGTTCCGTTTAAAGTTAGATAATCTCCCTTTTTGAAAATTTTATCTCCTATTGTTAAAGTCCTTTCTTTAAGATTTATCTTTAAAGCACCACAACCAACTATACAACATTTTCCCCAGCCTCTTGCAACAAGCGCTGCGTGACTTGTCATACCACCTCTTGCTGTTAAAATACCAACAGCTGCGCGCATGCCTTCAACATCTTCAGGATTGGTTTCTTCTCTGACTAATATTACTTTTTTGCCTTTCTTCGTCTCTTCCACTGCTTCGTTGGCAGTGAAGACTATTTCTCCGCAGGCACCGCCGGGTCCAGCGGGCAAGCCTTTTGCAACTGGTTTATATTTTTTTTCTTCTTCTGGATCAACTATAGGATGAAGTAGTTCATCTAACTGTGCGGGAGATACCCTCATAACCGCTTCTTTTTTTGTTATGAGTTTCTCCTTTAGCATGTCTATTGCCATATTAAGTGCTGCAGTCCCTGTTCTTTTTCCAACTCTGCACTGGAGCATCCAGAGTTTTCCTTCCTGAATAGTAAACTCAATATCTTGCATGTCTTTATAATGTTTCTCTAAAACTGCTCTTATCTTTAATAAATCTTTATATACCTTAGGCATTGCCTTCTCTAAGGATGGTAAGTCCTTATTATGTTCATTTTTTGTATCATCATTAAGGGGGTTAGGGGTTCTGATACCTGCAACTACGTCTTCTCCCTGAGCGTTGGGTAGCCATTCACCATAAAACTTATTTTCTCCGGTAGCAGGATTTCTTGTGAAGGCAACACCGGTGGCGGAATTGTCTCCCATATTTCCAAAGACCATAGCCTGAACGTTTACCGCAGTACCCCAGTCATCGGGAATACCCTCAATTCTTCTGTAGGATACAGCTCTCTTGCCGTTCCACGATGCGAAAACAGCACCTATACCACCCCAAAGTTGTTCGTAAGGATCGTCAGGAAAATCTTTTTTTAATACCTCTTTAATTTTTTTCTTAAACTTGTCACAGAGAGCCTTAAGATCTTCTTCAGTCAGATCGGCATCGGTAGAATACTTTTTCTTGTGCTTTACTTCTTCTAACATCTTGTCAAGTTGAACTCTGATTCCTTTACCTTCCTCGGGTTCAATTCCTGCCGCCTTTTCCATAACAACGTCAGAATACATCATAATAAGCCTTCTGTAAGCATCATAGACAAATCTGGGATTGTTGGTTTTCTTAATCAGACCGGGTATTGTCTTTGAGCAAAGCCCGATGTTTAGAACTGTTTCCATCATACCGGGCATAGATTTTCTTGCTCCCGACCTGACAGAAACAAGAAGAGGATTTTTAGGGTCACCAAACTTCATTGCCATTATTTTTTCAACCTTAGATAGGGCTTCTTTAACCTGTTTTTCAAGCTCAGGAGGATATTTTTTATTATGTTTATAATAATATGTGCAAACCTCAGTTGTTATGGTAAAACCTGCAGGAACCGGTATCCCCAAAAGACACATCTCCGCCAAGTTAGCGCCTTTTCCACCCAAAAGCTCCTTCATATCCGCTTTACCATCAGCCTTTCCTTCGCCAAAGAAATAAACGTATTTTTTAACTGCCATATAACCCTCCATTATATCTGTATTTTTGAGAAATCTAAGATCTTTTCAAAGATTGCCTTTAGAGAGTTTAGAAAGCCGAGCCTGTTTCTCTTAACATCCTCTTGTTTATCCATAACAAGAACTTTATCAAAATACTCATCAAGATCCGGTTTAATAGAAAGAAGGACCGACGGAACTGATCTGATGTTATTTTGAGACAGAGCGTTTTCAATGTTAACTTTTACCTTTTTGTAAGATTCAAAAAGCTTAAACTCAGCTTCCTCTTTAAATAGAGACAAATCAAAATCAGTGTAATCAACACCTTTTGTTATATTTGATACCCTTTTGACAGAAAAGGCTAAGTCTTTAAACTCCGGCTTTTTATACTCTTCATTCATAACAACTATAATATCTCTGGCCATCGAGAGGTCTCTTGGGTGGAGGGCTGTTACAGAAGATATTATCTCCGGATTAAACCCCTGTTGTTCCATCTGATAGTAAAATCTGTTTTCAATAAACTCTGAAATAATTGAAATGAGTTTATCTAATGGCATAGTTAGTTTATCTTTTAGACAATCATAGGAAAACTTTAGCAATTCTGTGAAATCAACATATAGATTGTTTTCAGTGATTATTCGTATTATTCCTATGGCCTGTCTTCGTAATCCATAGGGGTCCGATGCCCCCTTTGGCGACAAACCGATACCAAAGAACCCAACCAGATTATCAAGTTTATCGGCTAAACTTAATATTATTCCTGTTTTGCTTTGAGGCACACTATCATCGGGAGATTGAGGAAGGTAATGTTCGTATATGGCATCAGCAACATCTTTATCTTCACCTTGAATTTTTGCTAACTCCCCACCAATAATACCCTGAAGTGATGGGAACTCATAAACCATTCCCGTTACTAAATCTGCCTTTGATAATAAGGCAGATCTTTCTGCCTTTTCTGTTAAATCGGGATAAAAAACTGAGCTTAGATATTTCGAAAGTTTAACCAATCTTTCTGTCTTTTCATAATAACTGCCGAGTTTAATCTGAAAAAGAACCTTCTTAAGTTTTTCTACATGTTCCGAGAGTTGGATTTTCTTGTCTTTTTCAAAATAATACTCCGCATCGGAAAATCTTGCCCTGATGACTCTGCTGTTACCATTAATAACCACCTTTTCATCTTCAACTTTAGTGTTTGAAAAGGTAATGAAGTTAGGAAGCAACTTTCCATTTTTGTCCCTTAAAGGGATGTATTTCTGATGTTTCTTCATTGTATTTATAAGTATTTCCTGTGGAAGATTCAAAAACCTTTCTTCAAAATTTCCTAAAAGAGGGCAGGGATATTCACATAGAAAATTAATTGTATCAATGAGTTCTTCGTCTTCATCTATAACTGCGTTGATACTTTCGGCAATTTTTCGAGCCTCTCTTTTGATTGTTTCTTTTCTTTGAATATTGTTCCATATAACAAAATTATCGTTAAGAGTTTTCTTATATTCATCAAAATTTTTTATCTTAAAGGCTCTGTTAGACATAAATCTATGACCATAGGTCAGATCAGAAGAGACTATCTCTCCTATATTAAACTTAACAACTTCACCACCTAATAATGACAGTATCCAGTGAATAGGTCTTACAAATCTGATATCTCCTTCTTTCCATCTCATACTTTTGGGAAAGTTAATTGATAATATTAGCTGAGCCAGGTTTTCAGAAAGTATCTGAGAGGTATCTCCTCCTATCCTTTTTTTAATGAAGCCAATATACTCCTTTTTGTCCCTTGTAAAAAATTTTATATCCTTTAAATCAACATTATTACTGTTGGCAAAGCCAATCCCTGCCTTTGTAAAATTACCATTATCATCGATCGCTACCTTTTTAGGTGGCCCTAAAACTTCTTCTTCAATGTCCGGTTGTTTATCAATTAATCCCTTGGCATAAAGGGTCATTCTGCGTGGCGTCCCAAAAACCTCAACATCATCAAAGGTAATTCTGTTTTCCTGTAATAAATTTATAAAACGCTCTTTTAAATTTTCCAGAGCGGGAATAACAAAACCAGCGGGTATCTCTTCTGTTCCTATTTCCAACAAATAATCTTTTTTCAATGTTTATCTCCTTTCTTTTAACATGGGAAATCCAAGTTGTTCTCTCTGTTTTAGATATTCTTCCGCACACCTTTTTGCCAAAACCCTTATTCTTCCGATAAGTCCTGTCCTTTCTGCTACTGATATGGCGTTTCTTGCATCCAAAACATTAAAAATATGAGAGCATTTCAGACAATAATCGTATGCGGGAAGAACGAGTGGTATCTCAATAACTCTCAATGATTCCTTTTCAAATATATCAAAAAGCTTAAAAAGTGCTTCATTGTCGGCAATTTCAAAATTATAATACGACCATTCTACTTCTCCCTTGTAATGGACATCTCTGTAAGTTACAGTGTCATTCCACTTAAGATCAAAAACATTATCCACGCCTTGCAGATACATTGCAATTCTCTCCAGACCGTAAGTTATTTCTGCAGAGATTGGTTTCAAATCTATGCCACCCGCCTGTTGAAAATAGGTAAACTGGGTTATCTCCATCCCGTCTAACCAGACTTCCCATCCAAGCCCCCAGGCACCAAGAGTAGGGGATTCCCAATCGTCTTCCACAAACCTGATGTCGTGCTTTAGCGGATCTATTCCAATAGCCCTTAAACTATCTAAATAAATCTCCTGAACATCAAGAGGAGAAGGTTTTAATATAACCTGATACTGATAATAATGTTGTAGTCTGTTTGGATTTTCGCCGTATCTGCCATCAGTAGGTCTTCTTGAAGGCTCCACATAGGCCACGTTCCATGGCTCAGGTCCTAAAACTCTTAGAAATGTGTGTGGATTTGATGTGCCCGCACCAACTTCAATGTCATAGGGTTGTCCTATTATACAGCCTCTGTCAGCCCAAAACCTTTCTAATGTTAAAATCAATTCCTGAAAAGTCATCGTATCCTCCTGAAAGATGACTGATTTTTTAACATAAAAAAGATTGAAAAGTCAAGGTTTTCCTTAATTTTAAAAAACTTAGAAAAAATTAAAAAAGTAATTCTATATCAACATTAAAATATCTTTTTAGAAAAGGGTCAATAATTGATAGGATTTTTAGCAAAGCATCTTTCTTAAATTTTTGTTCAAGAAATGTCCTTGTGGGGTTCAATGCCTGTATGAAAAATTCTAAAAAAAACCCGTCAATCTTAACTAAAAGTTCTTTTTCGTTCGCACAACTTGGACATTTAAAATATATAGAATTGTTGTCAGAGGCTATAAATAAAATCTTTTTGTCTTTACAGATATAACATATTTTCTGAGCATTTATTATTCCTTCTTTTTTTAAAAGGTAAAAACAGAAAATAAGATAAATTTTAATCCTGTCATTGTCTTCTTTGGCATCATTAAGGTTGGTTAGAAGAAAATATAATAGTTTGAACAAGTTAGTATCCCAATGGCCTCTCTGAGAGCAGAGAAGTGCTGAAACATTAAAAAGTATTTTTATATTAATTATACTTTTAGTTATCTCCGGAAAATATTTTATCACTCTTACTTCTTCAATGGTAATGTAGTCCTTATGCCTTTTTAAATGAAAACTTGATAAGTTAAAGGGGACTAAATTGCCACCGAATCTTTTCTTGCTTTTTTTTGCTCCAAAGGCATAGCTAATAATAAGCCCATTATCTTTAGTATAGATTTTTACTAACTTATCATTTTCTCTGAAATCCTCACTGCTGATAATAATTCCGTAATCTTTTATTTCCATCTATCTATTCCGTAATATTTCATCTTACATACCAAAAGCTTTTCTTTTACTCCCATGATTTCTGATGCTCGCTTTATATTACCGCCTGCCTCTATCAGCCTCATTTTTATAAACTCCTTTTCAAATAATCTTTTTGCCTCTGACAAAAGATTGTGTTTAAAAATATCTTCTTCAAGAGAGCTTATTTTACTGTTAAGTCTGATATAATCAGGCAGGTCCTTTTGTGTAATTAAGTCAGTTTTTGAGGTTATGAACTCATACTCGAGAAAATTTTTTAACTCCTTTATATTACCATTCCAGTTATAGTTATTTAGTATTTCCAATGCTTCTTTTGTAAGTTTAATCTTTTTACCATACTGTTTTGAAAAAAGTGACGAGTAAAAATCTATGAAAGCTTCTATATCTTCCTTTCTTTCCCTCAGTGGCGGGATTGAAAAAGATATTATCTCCATACCATAATAGAAGCTTGCAAAAGCCTTGTCAGATTCTATAAGCCTCTGAATATCAACGCTACTGGAAAAAATAAAGTTGATATGAGACTTCATTTTCAAGATCTCATATCGTAAATTTTGGGTTAGATTCTGAAACTCTTTTATGAAAAGAGTTTTAAAATTTTTTGCATTTTTAAGGCTAAATAGCATTTCTAAATCTTCACTATTGGGGTTTGTAAGGTTAAGCTCATGAAAATCTTTTTCATCTCCACCTTTTATATGGTGAAAATACCTTGAAAAAAATGATTTTCCAACCCCTTCTTCTCCTAAGAAAAGGATAGTTTTATCAGACTTGGAAAGATATTTTAAGTCTTCAATAATTTTTTTTATTTTTTCGGATTTAGAAGCTATATCGAGACTTTTCCCGACTTTTTTCTTAAGAAATATATTTTCATTTAACAGCTCATAGTATCTGATAGCATTTTCAATTAGCAAGAATAATCTTTCTAAAGATATGGGCTTTTCTATAAAATCAAAGGCACCCAACTTGGTAGCACTTACCGCAATATCAATTGTTCCATGTCCAGACATTATTATAACCGGTATAAACGGTAACTCTTCTTTAAGCCTTTTAAGCACCTCTAAGCCATCAATCCCTTTCATCCAGATGTCTAAAAGCACCAGATCAGGAATGTTTTCACGGACAAGTCTTATACCACTCTCGCCATCTTCAGCGGTGAGTATTTGAAATCCTTCATCCTCAAGAACACCTTTCAGGCTTTCTCTGATAGGAGCCTCATCATCAATAACTGCTATCTTCTTTTTCATCATCACCTCATTGTAATTTTATTTAACCGGTAAGGTTATAATAAACTCTGTTCCATCTTTCTTTTGTTCGTTTAGCCTGATCTCACCATTGTGTTCCTTTATTATGTTGTAAACAATATACAAACCAAGCCCGGTCCCGCCTTCTTTTCTTGTAAAATAGGGCTCGAAGAGTCGTGATTTGTATTCATCTTTAACACCAATTCCATTGTCAGAAACTATTATTATTACGGAATCATCTTCTTGCTGATAAAAGGCCTTTATTTTTATTTCTCCGTCCTTTTTCTCTCCTATGGCATCAATCGAGTTATTTATCAAATTAATCATTGCCCTTTTGATGGCCTCACTGTCAAAACTAAAAGGAGGTATGTTATTGTCAATGTCAAGCTCAAAACTAATGTTTTTATGTGTTTCCTTGAAAAGGAAGAAAAGCTCTTTCATCACTTCATTGATAGAAAATATATTCTTATTTATAGATGGCATCTTGCCGTAATTGGAAAACTCATTTATCAGCGACTTTATATCTTCTACCTGATTTATAATGGTTTTTATACATTCATTAAAAGTCTCTTTTTCATCATCGGATATATATTTTTCATATTTTTTCTTAATCCTGCTTGCAGAGAGCTGAATTGGTGTGAGAGGATTTTTAATTTCGTGGGCAACCTTTCTGGCAACCTCACGCCAGGCAAGCATTTTCTCATATCGGATATTTTCAGTTATATCATCAAATACTGCAACAAATCCAAGAAGGTTTTTGGAATCATCAAACATAGGAATGATATCAATCTTTAAGAACTTTTCTTTTTCTTTTATCAACAGTTTAACAATTCTTTCTTTTGTTTTTGTCATCCCTTTTATATCAAATATTGATAGAAGTTCCTCTTTAGATGAAACATTTTCAAAGAGGGTTGAAAGCTCCTTTGACTTTTCTCCGTCACCCAACGAAAAAACCTTTTTAAAGGCTTCATTAAAGGTCACAACAGCTCCCTCAGGAGAGAGAGCAAGTATTCCTGTTGAAACCTTGTTCATAAGAACTTTTAAGTAGTTAGACTGTGCCTCAATTATTACTCTTTTTTCTTTCAGATCTCTGAGCATCTTATTGAAAGCCTCGGAAAGAGTTCCTATCTCATCTTCCGACTGAATATCAACCTGAACATCCATATTTCCTTCAGAAACGCTTTTTGCTGCCGAGGTCATCTCTTCCAGAGGTTCTGTAATGTGTCTTGCAAAATATAAGCCAAACCAAAGTGAGGTAAATATTATTACTAAAGTTGCTACAAGGAGCATTATAAATAAGACAGACTTTAAAGGTCTTTTAAAAAACATAAGCTTAGAATATTTCTCATAGGTTTCTGAAATTATTTCCATTTTATTAACCATGCTGTGAGGTATGTGATAGCTTACCACAACACAACCAACCGCTTCGTCTTTTTTGAATGTTGAAAAAATCGGCACCGAGGCTCTGACTATATCACCCGATGGACTATCATCAATAATTACATTTTCCTTTCCATTAAGTGCATCTTCAATGATATTGGAATTAATGTCCAAAGGTTTTGAGTTTTCGGGTATTTCAGAAAACAATCTCTCTTTCAGATAAGAAAAAACTTCTAATGACTCCAAATTATATTCCTTTTTTTTGATCTGTAAAAACGATGAGAGATATTTTAATCTGTCATGATCCAGTAACCTTTCTTCCCTGATAATGTTGCTTATTCTTCTCGAATGAAAGAGGGCATTATCTGAGGTATTTTTATAAAAGGTTTTGGCAACTTTAAGGGCTTCATTTAAAGACTTCTCTATCTGAACATTAAACCATCTTTCTATGCTTGTTGAGATAAAACTTGAAGACAAAAAGAATAATAATATGGAAGGAACAGTTGAGAAGATCAGAAAAAACAGGATTAATTTATATTTTATCTTTGAACCGACCCCTTTTTTATAATCCAAAATCAGTTTTGAGAAGTTTCTTATAACCAGGTAAAGCAGGAAAAGGAGCAACGCAAGGTTGAGATTGATTAAGACAAAGAAGGCAATTTCGGATATTAATGGTTTTTCTGTTGATCCCTTTATTATATAGAGTTGGGTGGAGCCCAAAACAAAAAGCAGACTTATTAAAATAAATATTATCAGCTTTTCTCTTTTTCTCTTTTTAATCTCTTGAGTTTTTTTATCATCAGTCATATCATTTTATAATACATTTTTTTTTATTAGCTAACAATTACAAAACTATGAAAATTATACCTCTTGGAGCAGTAGAAAACGTTACCGGCTCTTGTTTCTTGATTGAAACAGAAGAAAAAACATTTTTAATCGATTGCGGGTTATTCCAGGGTGAGGATACAAATAACAACCAGAATAAATTCCCTTTTAATTCCAAGGAAGTAGACTTTTTAATTCTTACTCACGCCCACTTAGATCACTCAGGAAGAATACCCTATTTGGTAAAGATGGGTTTTAAAGGCAAGATTTTCTGCACAAAAGCCACCTTTGAGCTTACAAAAATAATGCTACTTGACTCTGCAAAGGTTATGTATGAAGACTATCTTTCCGCAAAGAGAAAGGCTTTAAGAAGGGGAGAAGAAGTCAGAGAACCGTTGTATTATGAAGAAGATGTGATTGATACTTATGATAGTTTTTTCATATTAGACTATGATCAGGAGGCAAGAATCAGCCCTAATATAGTTTTTAAACTCCGTGATGCAGGTCACATTATTGGTTCTTCCTATGTTGAACTTACCGTTAGAGAAAAAGGTGAGAGTAAAAGAATAATTTTTTCAGGAGATTTAGGTAACAGAAATAAACCAATTGTCAGAGATCCCGCCTGTCCTTCAAAGGATATAAATTACTTGTTCATTGAGTCAACATACGGCGATAGGGAACATAAAAATTTTCAGAGTTCTTACAATGAGTTTAAATCGGCAATATTAGAAACCTTTCAGAGAGGAGGTAATGTAATAATTCCTTCTTTCGCATTAGAGAGAACTCAGGAACTTTTATATTTATTTCGCGAAATGTATGAAAAAAGGGAGTTACCGCCATGCAGAGTTTTTCTTGATTCTCCGCTGGCAATCAAGGCAACTAATCTTTTTGCTCAATACTATGATTATTTTGATGAAGAAACAAAGAGAATTTATGAAAGCGGTAAAAACCCTTTTTATTTTCCATACCTCATACTTACAAGCTCTGTAGAAGATTCAAAAAATATTAACAATATCAAAGAACGAGCTATTATAATCGCCGGTTCAGGGATGTGTAACGGAGGCAGGATACTTCATCACCTTAAACACAATCTCTGGAGTGAGAAAAACAGTATAATATTTACTGGTTTTCAGGCTAAGGGGACGCTTGGCAGAAAAATTGTAGACGGTGAAAAATATGTATATATCTACGGAGAACATATACAAGTAAGAGCAAAGATATATACTATAAATGGTTTTTCATCCCACGCAGATAAAAATATTCTCCTTAATTTTATAAGCCACTTAACAAACTTAAAAAAAATCTTTTTAATACACGGCGAAAGAGAAGTCATGCTTCAATTCAAAAAGTTTATTGAAAATTCTAAGACAGTTGATGTATCTATTCCTAAAAAAACAGAAGATATAATATTATGAAAGAGTTGAATTTTATAATTATTAATAAACTGGCCATATTAGTATTCATCTTGGTTTTTTTTCTCGTAGTATTGGTTTTAAAGAGATTAACCAGATATAAAATCTCAATAAAGTTAGTATCGGGTACAATAAAATTAACAATTTTAGGGTTAGTTTTGCTTCTTTTCTCGGTAGAACTCAAAGATATCCCAATTTATGGAAAAACCGCCCATATCATTCAAAATCTGATTGCTTTAATATGCGTAGCCAATTTTGTCAGGTATTTGATTATAGAAGTTTTTATAAACTTAAAATGGAAGGGCAATCCTCCGTCTTTTTTAAAAGATATAGCAACATTATTAATATACTTTTTGTTTGCTATAATATCTTTAAGGTTGGTATTTAATTTAGATTTGTCTTCCGTCGTAACCACTTCTGCTGTTTTAACAGCGGGTATTGCCTTTGCTATGCAAAATACCTTGGCTAATATAATTTCTGGGTTATCTATACAGTTAGATAAAAATCTCAAGCTGGGAAACTGGGTCTATGTAAAAGATAAAGATGTATATGGAGAAATAATTAATATAGGTTTCAGGTACACAACCTTAAGAACTCTTGAAAACACAATATATATAATACCTAATAACCAGTTACTGCAGAGCCCCATAAACATCTTTGAAAAGACGGTTGATGGTTTTGCATTATACACTAATATAGGATTAAGATACGAGATTCCTCCAGACGAAGCAAAAAAAATAATTACGGAGGTTATCTCCAACAACCAAAACATTTCCAAACATTTTGAACCTAAGGTTTTTCATAACAGATACGGAGATAGTGCCATCGAGTATAAACTCAAGTTTTACATTGATGATTTTTATAAAAAGGATATTACCATTGACAGCATTCATACTCAGATCTGGTATGCTATAAAAAGGGCTGGCTACGATTTTCCGTATCCCCACAGAGAAATTGTTCATAAAAAACGGCTCGAAGAAAAACAAGAAGAATTAAATTTAACTGCCTATCTTGACAAAACCATAATTTTCTCATATCTTAATCAATCACAAAAAAACATAATTCTCAATAAATCAAAGAAAAAAACTTACGGCAGTGGAGAAATTGTAGTTAAGCAAGGTGAGGAGGGAGATTCTCTTTTTATAGTCTTGAAAGGCCTTCTGAATGTTTTAATTGATAACGAGAAAGTTGGAACCCTCAAAGAAGGCGATTTTTTTGGTGAATACTCTCTTTTGACAGGAGAAAGCAGAAAAGCATCTGTTATTTCACAAACAGAGTCTTTATTGCTGGAAATTAATAAAGAATGTTTATCAGAAATTTTTCAATCCTCACCTGAATTAGTAGAACAGCTTGAAGAGGTAATAATAAAAAGAGATGAAATAAACAAGAATTTTATTGCTGAGAAAACCCCAAAGAATTTATACGAAGAAAAATTAAACTCTTTGTCATATAAGATAAAAAAATTTTTCGGACTTATAAAATGATAATAAATAGGAAGAAAACCCGACAAATTTATGTTGGCAACGTGGCAGTTGGAGGAACCGCTCCAATTACTATACAATCAATGACCAATACCGATACCCGGGATATCTCTGCAACAGTAAGACAAATTAAACGATTAGAGAAAAGGGGTTGTGAAATAATAAGAGTGGCAATCCCAGACAATGAATCGGCAAGGGCAATTAAGGAGATTAAAAGAAGGATTAGCATACCATTGATTGCAGACATTCATTTCGATTATAAATTAGCCCTTGAATCTATTAAAAATGGCGCAGATTGTATAAGAATAAACCCAGGAAATATAAAAAACAAAGAAAAAATCAAAGAAATAATAAAAATATCAAAAGATTATAATACATCTATAAGAATTGGTGTTAATTCTGGTTCATTAGATTATAAAATAAGGGAAAAATTTAAAAATAATATCGATGACGGAATAGTTTTTAGCGCCATAGAGTACATCAAATTTTTTGAAGACAATGATTTTTTTAATATTAAGGTTTCTTTAAAGTCTACAGATATACTGACAACTATTTCCGCTTATGAAAAGTTTTCACAAAAATCTGAGTATCCTCTTCATATCGGCATAACAGAGGCAGGAACAGAGTTTTCAGGAACAATCAAATCGGCAATTGGGATAGGCTATCTGCTCATAAAAGGTATTGGAGATACTTTAAGAGTATCATTAACGGCTAATCCGGAAAAGGAGATCGATACCGCCAAGGAAATCTTGAAATCATTGAATTTAAGGCGGTTAGGACCGATTTTAATATCCTGTCCAACCTGTGCAAGAAGAGAGATAGATGTTATTAAAATAACCAAAAAGATAGAAAAAGAGTTAAAAAACATTAAATCACCAATAAAAATAGCAATAATGGGTTGTGAAGTTAACGGTCCCGGTGAGGCACGAGATGCCGACATTGGAATTGCAGGAAGTATAACAGGAGGCATAATTTTTAAAGAGGGAAGGGTATTAAAAAGAATAGAACAAAGTGATAAATTAATAAAAGAGTTTATTATAGAGATAAAGAAACTTGATGAAAAATATTGGAGGGACAAAAAAAATGAGGTATAGCAGGTATTTTATACCAACTCTGAAGGAAGATCCATCTGATGCAGAAGTTATAAGTCACAAACTAATGATCAGAGCGGGAATGATAAGAAAGCTCACAAGCGGAATCTACACTTACCTCCCATTAGGATTACGAGTTTTAAAAAAGGTTGAGAATATTATAAGAGAAGAGATGAATAGGGCAGGGGCTATTGAAATATTAATGCCTTCCGTTCAGCCTAAAGAGTTATGGGAGGAAAGTGGCAGGTGGAGCTTTTACGGTAAAGAACTTCTTAGATTTAAAGATCGGTTAGGCAGAGATTACTGTTATGGTCCGACACATGAAGAAGTAGTTACCGACATAGTAAGAAATCATATTAAATCTTATCGCGAGTTACCTATAAATTTATATCAGATACAAACTAAGTTTAGGGATGAGATAAGGCCAAGATTCGGAGTAATGAGGTCAAGAGAGTTTATAATGAAAGATGGTTATAGCTTTGATATTGATGAAAAATCAGCAGAAGAAAGTTATCATAAAATGTATGTGGCCTACTGCAAAATTTTTGAAAGATGCGGGCTTGATTTTCGTGCAGTTGAAGCGGATACCGGTGCCATTGGAGGAAATTTTTCTCATGAGTTTATGGTTATGGCTGATACCGGTGAAGATACAATACTTTTATGTGATAAGTGCAGTTATTCTGCTAACAGAGAAAAGGCTCAGGTGGGAGAAAAAATTAGTTCCATAAATACGGAGGAGCCTTTGGAAAGGTTGGAAAAAATAAATACTCCTGATATGAAAAGCATAGAGGAGGTTTCAAATTATTTAAAAGTTTCTCCTTTAAAAACAGCAAAGACATTAATTTATATGATAGATTCAGTTTTTCACATGGTAATCCTTAGAGGAGACAGGGAAGGGAATGAGATAAAGATTAAAAACGCAGTAAACGGTAATGAGATAAGACCTGCTACGGAAGAAGAGATAGAAAATCTGTTGAAACTACCGGTAGGCTTTATGGGACCTTATAATGTAAGCGGGCTGAAGGTTATAGCTGATATATCTTTAAAGGGGCTTAAAAATTTTGTTACCGGCGCTAACGAAAAGGACTATCATTTCATTAATGCTAACTTTGACAGAGATATAAAGGTAGATTTTTTTGCCGATATTTCAAATGCTGTAGACGGAGACCCCTGCCCACGTTGTGAGGAAGGCAAATTATATAGTAAAAAGGGGATAGAAGTAGGACATATTTTCAAATTAGGCACAAAATACAGTAAATCAATGAACGCTACCTATCTAAATGAAAAAGGGGAAGAGGTTTTAATCGTTATGGGGTGTTATGGCATAGGAGTTGGCAGAACAGTTGCTGCTGCAATTGAACAAAACCATGATAAAGACGGAATTGTTTTTCCGGAACCTATTGCACCTTTTAAATATATTATAGTTCCTACAAATATAAATGACAGTGAGATAAAAGAGACCGCCTTCAAACTATATGATATAATAACTCAAAAAGGACATGAGGTAATAATAGACGATAGAGATGAGAGACCGGGAGTAAAATTTAAAGACGCTGATTTAATAGGCATTCCCTACCGAATTACTGTTGGCAATACTTACAAAAAGGATGGAAAGATTGAGTATGTCAGAAGAAAGGATAAAACTTCTTTATTGTATACATTTGAAGAAGTTATAAACCATATTTAATATAATCATTAGAGATTTTTATGGATACTGATAAGGTAATAGTTGCCCTTGATACAATTGATTTAAACAAGACTGACAAAATCCTGCAGAGTCTGAAAGGGATGATTTCGGTATTTAAGATTGGTATGCAATCCTTTACAAGATATGGTGTAGATATAGTTAAAAGAGTTCAGGATTCGGGTTACAAGGTATTTCTTGATTTAAAATTTTTTGATATACCAAACACCGTAGAAAAGGCGGTTTTTTCTGCCATTGAAAATGAAATTTATATGTTGACTCTCCATATTATGGGTGGAAAAGAGATGATTAAAAGGGCAAAGGAGGTTAAGGAAGAAAAGAAAACTCCTTTTCTGCTTGGTGTAACAGTCTTAACAAGCATGGACGAATCAAACCTAAAAGATATTGGTATAGAGAAACCAATCGATGCCTATGTACCTTTTTTAGCTTCCTATGGCAAGTTAGCAGGACTTGACGGAGTCATATCTTCTCCTCATGAGATAAAATCAATCAGAAAAACCTGTGGTGATAATTTTTTAATTGTTACTCCTGGTATCAGAAAAGAGAAAGTACAAGATGATCAAAAAAGGGTATTAACCCCAAAGAGGCTTTGGAATCTGGGGCAAATTATATAGTGATTGGCAGACCAGTTTTAGATTCATCAGATCCGAAAGGATATTTGGAAAATATTTTTTTATGATTATATATGGACTTCATCCTGTAATTAGTTTTTTAAGAGAAAAGCCTCAGTTAGTTAAAAAAGTCTTCATTTCAAGAAGACCTGATGATAAGTTATTTAATAAAGTTAAATATGAACATGTAAGTTATGATGAACTTGATAAAATTACCAAAACTAAAGACCATCAAGGTATAGCCTGTGAGATTACAGGTTTTCCTTATGTTGATGCCGATGAAATTTTAAACCATGTAAAAAAGGTTCTAATTTTAGATCATTTAGAAGATCCAAGAAACTTTGGAGCTATTTTAAGAAATGCCCTTGCTTTTAATGTTGAACTAATTGTTATACCTAAAGATAGAGCCTGCGATGTAACCCCAACTGTCATTAAGGCATCTGCAGGAACCGCAGTTTATCTAAATATCTCCAAAGTTACAAATATTAATAATTTTATAAGAGATTTAAAAAATAACTTCTTTAAAATTTTTGGTTTTGAATCAAACGGAAAGATGGCTTTATCAGAAGTCAGATTTTCTGATAAAACTGCCATAGTTTTAGGAAGTGAGGGCAAAGGTATCAGAGAGCTTACTAAAAGTCTTTGCGATTATATTATCTCAATAGAATCTAATCCTAAAGCTCAATCATTGAACGTATCTTCGGCATCTGCTATAGTTTTGTATAAACTATATACAGATTATCAAAACTTCGTATAAGATATATTATGTAAACTAAAATTATAATAAAAATTTTTTTAATAAAATTGTAATTTAATCAGAAATAAATTAGAATTTAGTATTATGAATTTTCTAAAATATTTACAAAGTATTTTTTTGAATATACCTAAAAACCTTGATGAGTTTATAGCTAACCCCTATGTTACCCTATACTATCTTTTTTTAATTTTGTTATTAATAACCGGAAGATTTAAATTATTTCTTAAAACTATTCTTGTAACCGTAATTTTCTTTTTTGGATTATATTATTCTTTGATTAACCCATTTGGAGGAAATAAAATTATTAATATAATTATTTTCTCTGCAACTTCACTCATTGTTTTAATTATTTTTTTATTAAGTTTTATAACGAAAGGGACAAAATGAAAGTAAAAAAGGTTGATATTTTTTTTCTTATAATTGGTATAACAGTATTAATTTTTTTGTTTTCCGCTCCACCTCAGACAACTCCGAGAGTTCCCGCTGATGATATCCACAGAGATTTAAAGGATGAAAAAAGATGTACCGAATGTCACGGCAAAGGAACTAACAAACCACTTCCTGAAAAACACCCTAATAAAGAAAGGTGTTTACTCTGCCATAAAAGAAAATCATAAATTATTAATGTTATTCCAGATTTCTTCAATTTCTTTTCTTAATCCATCAGACAGATCATAAGGTGATATACCGAGTTTATCTGATTCAATTATTTTATCGTTATAGGAAAGAAAACCAAGTATACTGAAATCTGATAACTCTTTTTTGATTAGATCTCTGTCTTCTTCGGACTTAATTTTATTCCCTACTATCCAAACATCTTTTACATTCAACTCTTTAGCTAAATCTCTGATTTGTCTTGCCGTCTGAAAGCTTCTTTGCCCCGGCTCAACTACTACAATGAATTTATTAACATATGCAGTTGTTCCTCTGCTTAAATGCTCAAGCCCTGCTTCCATATCTACTATAACCACTTCATCTCTTGCGACAAAGAGATGTCTTAAGAGTGCTTTTAGAAGTGTATTTTCCGGACAGAAACAACCTGTTCCTGCAGATTCTACAACTCCTAAAAGCATCATTTTAACGCCCTTATACTCAATGCTGAATTTTTCAGGAAGATCATCAACTTTGGGGTTTAAAATAAACATTCCACCAAAAGAGCCTGATTTAGCACCAGTTCTTTCCGATATAAGCTCTTTCATCTCCGAGATGGGCTTTACACCTTTTAAAAGCTCTTTAGATATTCCGATTGCAGAGGCTAAATTGGCATCGGGATCAGCATCAATGGCTAAAACTTTATATTTTAAATCAGCTATGTATCTTGCCAAAGCACCAGCTAAAGTAGTCTTTCCCACCCCACCCTTACCTGATATTGCTATTTTCATTTAATCCCCTTTAAACCAATGTTTAGGCGCTTTCTCTAACCTCTTCCTCGGTATCAGTAGTAATCATAATCTTTCTATATTTTGACACACCCGTTCCCGCTGGGACAAGTCTTCCTACTATTACATTTTCTTTCAAACCTCTTAAATAGTCAATCTTGCCTTCTATGGCAGACTGGGTAAGTACTTTTGTTGTCTCCTGGAATGACGCTGCAGATATAAAGCTTTCTGTACTTAAGGATGCCTTAGTGATACCATAAAACATTGCTTCTGCCTTCGCAGGCTTTTTCCCTTCACTTACAACCCTTCTGTTTTCTTCCTCGAACACAAGTTTATCGACTATATCACCGATTATAAAATTAGTATCACCTGCATCTGTAATTTTTACCTTTTTAAGCATCTGTCGT
The DNA here is from genome assembly GCA_026415985.1 of Pseudomonadota bacterium. GTDB lineage: Bacteria > CALINM01 > CALINM01 > CALINM01 > CALINM01 > JAOAGA01. The sequence goes on from JAOAGA010000007.1 coordinate 27,610, forward strand.
ACAATAATCTCGAAATGTTTATCATTGATCTTAACTCCCTGAAGCCTGTAAACATTCTGAATCTCATCTACAAGGAACCTTGCTAACTCCTTTTCACCAAGTACTTTCAGTATATCATGGGGGTTGGGCGAGCCTTCGATCAACTTTTCTCCAGCCTTGATTCTTTCTCTCTCTCTAACTATGATATATTTGCCCTTAGGAATTTGATATACCTTCTCTTCACCCACATCAGGTTTGATAATTACCTGTCTCTTGCCTTTACTGTCTTTACCAAAAAATACTGTCCCATCAATCTCTGAGATAATGGCAAATTTCTTTGGTTTTCTTGCTTCAAAAAGCTCGGCAACTCTTGGAAGTCCACCGGTTATATCGTGCTGTTTTGTAATTTCTCTTGGGTATTTAGCAATAATATCACCTGCTGAAACTTCCTGACCTTCAGTAACTATAATCATGGCACTTACAGGTAAATGGTATCTTGCTTCCATACCACTATCGGGAATCCTCAAAGTCTTACCGGTGGTATCCTTTATTGATATTCTTGGTCTTAGTGTAACATCTTTGTGTTCTATAACAATCTTTTGAGACATTCCCGTTACTTCATCAACTTGATCTTTAATTGTAACCCCGTCTATTATATCACCAAACTTAATAATACCACCGACTTCTGTAATTATTGGTATGTAGTACGGATCCCACTCAGCAACTCTTTGTCCACCTGTAACCTTTTCTCCATCTTTTATAAGCAATCTTGCACCGTAAATGATGGAATATTTTTCTCTTTCCCTGCCAAAATTATCTACAACAGCAATTTCACCGTGTCTGTTGGTGATAACAAGATTTCCGTCCCTGTCTGTAACTGTCTGAACGTTAATAAGCTTTATTAAACCGTCATTTCTGATTTCAAGGGTATTTTTCTCTGCCTTTGCTCCTGCAGTACCACCCAAATGGAACGTTCTCATTGTAAGCTGTGTGCCGGGTTCACCAATTGACTGTGCAGCAATTATACCTACCGCCTCACCAATATTTACCAAATGCCCTCTTGCTAAATCACGCCCATAACACTTTACACAGATTCCCCTTTTTGCCCTACATGTAAGAGGAGATCTAACCTTAACTCTGTCAAATCCAGCCTCTTCGATTTTTGCCACAATATTTTCAGTAAATTCTTCACCAGATTTGATAATTATATCATTAGTATATGGATCTCTTATATCTTCTATGGCTATTCTTCCCAAGATTCTTTCAGATAGTCTTTCTTCAATTTCTCCGGCAGAGTTAATCAAATGAGTTAGATAGATACCATCAATAGTATTGCAATCGTCAATAGTTATGCATACGTCTTGTGCGACATCAACAAGCCTTCTTGTAAGATACCCTGCATTGGCTGTTTTTAAAGCTGTATCGGCCAAACCTTTTCTGGCACCATGAGTTGAGATGAAGTACTGCAATACTGAAAGCCCCTCTTTAAAGTTAGCAGTAATGGGTGTTTCTATTATCTGTCCCGATGGCTTTGCCATCAACCCTCTCATTCCTGCAAGCTGAACTATCTGTTGTGTACTACCTCTCGCTCCTGAGTCTGCCATTATATAAATGGAGTTAAAACTTTCAGTAAGAATCTTTTTCCCGCCCCGTTCAACATATTCCATCTTAAGCTCATTCATCATTTCTCTTTTTATCTTATCTGTTACGGTCTGCCACAAATCGACCTTTTTGTTATATTTCTCACCTGCTGTAATATGACCATGGGCGTACTGATTTTCAATTTCTATGTCTTTTTTCATGCCTTCTTCAATAATTTTATCTTTCTGAGTAGGAATTATAAGATGGTCGATACAGATTGATATGCCTGCTATTTTTGCCATTGAAAAGCCAAGATCTTTCAATCTGTCTGCCACAATAACAGTTGTTTTTTGACCAAAATTTCTGTAGGCATAATCTATAATGTTATTGAGTTCCTTTTTATTCAGGACCTTATTTACTACAGTAAATGGCATTTCTTTAGGCATAACCTCATAGACCAGACATCTTCCGACGGTTGTATCTACGAATTCTTTATTCATTCTTACCTTTATTTTCGCATGTAAATCAACCTCTCTTGTATCATAGGCGATTCTCACATCATCAATTCCTGAAAAGACTTTCCCCTCACCCTTTTCAAGAGGCCTTTCTCTTGTCATGTAATAAAGCCCTAAAACAATGTCCTGAGTGGGGCCGATAATTGGTTTTCCGTTGGCAGGAGAAAGTATATTATTTGTAGACATCATAAGAACCCGTGCTTCCGTCTGAGCTTCAATAGACAGAGGGATATGAACAGCCATCTGGTCACCATCGAAGTCTGCATTAAAGGCGGTACAGACAAGAGGATGAAGCTGAATTGCCTTTCCTTCAATCAGTATTGGTTCAAATGCCTGAATTCCTAATCTGTGCAAGGTGGGAGCTCTGTTTAGCAAAACAGGATGTTCCCTTGTTACCTCTTCCAAAGCATCCCAAACCTCTGGCCTTTCTCTTTCAACAATTTTCTTTATAGATTTTATTGTTGTTGATACACCCTTTTGTTCGAGCTTCCAATAAATAAATGGTTTAAATAGTTCTAAAGCCATAACTTTCGGCAGTCCACATTGATGCATTCTCAGATGTGGCCCTACAACGATTACCGATCTTCCGGAATAGTCAACCCTTTTACCTAACAGATTATGTCTGAATCTGCCTTGTTTACCTCTTATCATATCGCTTAAAGACTTTAATGGTCTCTTATGGCTACCGAGAACCGCCCTACCCCTCTTCCCGTTATCGAAAAGAGCATCTACTGCCTCCTGTAGCATCCTCTTTTCATTTCTGATTATTATCTCCGGAGCGTTTAGTTCTATAAGTTTTTTCAATCTGTTGTTTCTGTTAATTACTCTTCTGTAAAGATCATTCAGATCTGAAGAACCAAATCTACCACCTTCTAACTGAACCAACGGCCTTAAGTCAGGAGGTAGAACAGGAATTACATCAAGAATCATCCATTCAGGCTTATTACCGGATTTTATAAAGGCATCTATTATTTTCAGTCTTTTACCAATCTTTTTCTTCTTTGCATCAGATATTGTTTCTGCCATCTCAAGCCTAAGAGAATCGGCAAGTTCCTTTAAGTCTATTCGTTTCAGCATCTCCTTAATTGCTTCCGCACCCATTCCCGCATCGAAGGAGCCTTCTCCATACTTTGCTATAGCAGTCCTGTATTGCTCATCAGATAGTATCTCACCTTTGACAAGGTCTGTTTTCTTTGGGTCATAAACTATGTATGCCTCGAAATAAAGGACCCTTTCTAACTGTTTTAATTGTATATCAAGCAATGTACCTATTCTACTTGGCAGGCTTCTTAAAAACCATATATGAGCAACAGGCGCAGCAAGCTCAATATGCCCCATCCTTTCTCTTCTAACTCTTGAATGAATTACCTCAACTCCACACTTTTCACAAACTATGTTCCTGTGTTTCATTCTTTTATATTTACCACAATTACACTCAAAGTCTTTTATGGGGCCAAAAATTCTGGCGCAGAAAAGTCCATCCTTTTCGGGTTTAAAGGTTCTGTAATTTATCGTCTCAGGCTTCTTGACCTCTCCGTGAGACCATTCCTTTATTTTTTCCGGTGATGCGATTGATATCTTGATTGAGTTAAAATCTTTTATCTCGTCGGTTTTACTGTAAAAACCATAAATTGTATCCAATTTATACCTCCTTTAATCTTGTTCTTCTTCTATTTTAAGGAGCTCTATATCCAGGGCGAGGCTTCTAAGTTCCTTTAACAGAACATTAAAAGACTCCGGAATACCCGGTTCCGGAACATTATTACCTTTTACAATTGCCTGATAAACTGTGCTTCTGCCCACTAAATCATCTGATTTGACAGTAAGAAATTCCTGAAGAGTATATGCCGCTCCATAGGCTTCTAATGCCCAAACTTCCATCTCTCCCAATCTCTGTCCACCAAAATGAGCCTTACCACCTAAGGGCTGTTGAGTTACAAGAGAGTAAGGTCCTGTAGATCTTGCGTGAACCTTATCGTCTACTAAATGATGCAATTTAAGCATATACATATAACCTACTGTTACTTTTTGATGAAATGGTTCGCCGGTTTTTCCATCGTAAAGAGTAACCTGCCCTGATTCAGGCAATCCTGCTTTTTTTAACAATTTTTTAATCTCCTGCTCTGTGGCTCCTTCAAAAACAGGAGTTGACATAAATAACCCCTTTTTAGCAACTTCACGGGCAAAATTATAAAGTTCTTCTTCAGTCAGGGTATCAATAATCTTTTTTGCCTGAGGTGTCTCATATAGCTCTTTTAAAAATTCTCTTAATTTTTTTGAGGTGCTGTTTAAGTAATCGTTTACCAAGTTGCCTAACCCCTTTGCAGCCCAACCCAAATGAGTTTCTAAAATCTGTCCCACATTCATACGGGAAGGAACTCCAAGCGGATTAAGAACCATATCTACCGGTGAACCATCTTTAAGAAAGGGCATATCCTCCTCAGGAACAACTATAGATACAACACCCTTATTACCATGTCTTCCTGCCATTTTATCACCGGGAGAGATCTTTCTTTTAATGGCAATATATATTTTAACTAACTTTAAAACACCCGGCGGAAGTTCATCGCCCTTTTTAAGCTTATTAATCTTATCTTTGAAAAGCATTTCCACGAGCTCTATCTGATCTCTTAACTTTTCAAAAAGATTTTTTATTTTATTTTCATAATCAACTTTTTGGTGGAGTGAGATATTTTCCCATTCATCAAAAGGAATTTTTTGTAGTACTTCTTCTGTTATCTCCTTACCTTTCTGTAGCAATACATTACCATCTTCGTCGACGATCTTATTTGCAACCTTTTTGCCAATAAGCAGTTTTTTTATTTTATCATAATAGGTATCTTTTAATATCCTGATTTCATCATCTCTGTCACGTGCTATCTTCTCGTATTCTTTCTCCTCAAGCTCCTTTAATCTGTCATCCTTTTCTACACCTTTTCTTGAGAAAACCTTTGTGTCTATAACAACGCCATGAATTCCTGATGGTACTTTAAGAGAAGTGTCCTTATAGTCAGATCCCTTATCGGCAAATATGGCTTTCATTAATTTTTCTTCTGGGGTAAGCTGTGTTTCTCCCTTTGGTGTAATTTTCCCAACAAGTATATCATTGGGCTTAATCTCCGCTCCAATCTTTACGATACCTGTTGTGTCAAGATTTTTAAGCACATCTTCACCGACATTCGGAATGTCTTTGGTAATTTCTTCTTTACCGAGCTTAGTATCTCTTGCAGCAACCTCAAACTCTTCAATGTGTATTGAGGTAAAAACATCTTCTTTTACCAATCTTTCACTAATGATTATGGAGTCTTCAAAGTTATAACCCTCCCAGGGCATGAAAGCAACCAATACATTTCTACCTAAGGCAAGCTCCGGCCCATCGGTAGCAAAACCATTGGCTATGATTTGTCCTTTTTTTACATACTGTCCTTTGTTGACTATTGGTTTCTGATTTATACAGGTATTTTGGTTAGTTTTTCTGAATTTTATAAGGTTATAAATATCTATTGAATCTTCCTTATCATCTTTTACATTGTCGGGTTTGATAACAATTCTCGTTGCATCAACACTCTCAACAACACCATCTCTTTTGGCAATAACAACAGCTCCGGAGTCTCTGGCTACAATATACTCCATACCCGTGCCTACTATGGGTGCTTCAGGATTTAGTAGAGGTACTGCCTGCCTCTGCATATTCGAACCCATAAGAGCCCTGTTTGCGTCATCGTGCTCTAAAAAGGGGATCAATGAGGCCGCAACACTAACTACCTGTTTGGGCGAAACATCCATATAGGTTACTTCTTCTGGCTTTTTAGATACAAACTCCCCACTTTGCCTTGCCAGTATCAACTCGCTTTTGAACCTTCCTTTTTCATCTAAAGAAGCATTTGCCTGGGCGATTATATGTCTTTCTTCCTCAAGGGCCGAAAGATATTTTACCTCATCGGTAACAACACCATCTTTCACAACCCTGTAGGGGGTTTCTATAAAGCCGTATTCATTTATTCTTGCGAAGGTGCTGATTGATGTTATTAATCCAATATTTTGACCTTCCGGGGTTTCTATCGGACATATTCTGCCATAATGTGTTGGATGGACATCTCTAACCTCAAACCCTGCCCTCTCTCTCTGTAAACCACCGGGACCCAATGCACTTAATCTTCTCTTGTGGGTTATTTCCGAAAGGGGGTTCGTCTGATCCATAAACTGAGACAACTGACTGCTACCAAAAAACTCTTTAAGAACCGCCATTACGGGTTTTGGATTAACAACGTCCTGTGGCATAACCGTTTCCATATCAAGTATGCTCATTCTTTCTTTTACCATCTTTTCCATTCGGACTAATCCCATCCTAAACTGATTCTCTACAAGCTCGCCAACAGTTCTGACCCTTCTGTTGCCCAAGTTATCTATATCATCGGGACTACCTTTACCGTTTTTTAAGGCTACTAAGTGTTGGATAAGAAGCACAATATCTTCCTGACAGAGGATACAATTATCAACAGGAACATTAAGATTAAACTTAAAATTAAGTTTCAGTCTTCCAACAGGTGATAAATCGTATTTATCGGGATCAAAAAAGAGCCCGTAGAAAAACTCAGAGGCAACCGCTTCAGTAGCAGGCTCATTTGGTTTCATCTTTTTATATATTTCTAAAAGAGCATCTTTTTTTGTTCTTATTTTTTCATCCAGTATAAGGGTTTCACTAATGCAGTGAGACATATTATAGCCATTGAAGGTTATTATTTTAAACTCTTTAATCCCCTTTTCAATCAAATCATCAAACAACTTTTCGGTAATTACGGTGTTACAGGGTATTTCCTCCCCTGTTACTTCATCCTTTATCGAGTTGGCAAGGACAGAACCTATTATTTCATCTGATTTTATCTGAATTTTATCAATTTTTGCGTTAAAAACCTTTTTTAGGTTTCCCCTCGTGAATTTCTGGGATTTTTTTATAACAACTTCACCTTTATCTGAAACTACATCGTAACTGGCCTTTAATCCTTCTAAAACTTCCGGAACTATTGTTTTATATATTTTCCCGTCTTCGATTATAATCTTTTCTGATTTATAAAAGGTGTTTAATATCTGCTCTGAAGTTAATCCTAAGGCCTTAAGAAAGGTTGTTACCAAAAATCTTTTTTTTCTGTCAATTCTAACAAAAAGAATATCCTTTTGATCGAACTCAAAGTCAAGCCAAGAACCTCTTATAGGGATAATTCTTGCTGTAAACTGTCTTTTACCGGTGGCTATATTTGCCTGTTTATCTTCTTCGAAAAATACACCGGGTGATCTGTGGAGCTGATTCACGATTACTCTTTCGGCTCCATTTATTATAAAAGTGCCGTTTTCCGTCATTAACGGAATTTCACCGAAATAAATTTCCTGTTCTTTAAAGGTTATAACATCTCCAACCTTTCCATCTTCTTCACTTCTAATAAGTAATCTTACTTTTATTTTTATGGGAGCAGCATAAGAAACTCCCTTAGTTCTTGCTTCCTCTTCATTAAATTTGGGCTCCATCAGTGTATAATCAACAAACTCTATAGTATATTTGCCACTATAATCAGTTATTGGAAAAACACTCAAGAAAGCTCCTAAAAGTCCTCTTTTTCTTTTGTTTTCTCCTAAATCTTTATCAATGAAATTTTGATATGATCTTTTTTGTATATCGAGTAAATATGGAACATCTAAGACACTTGGAATTTTACCAAAGTCTTTTCTGATTCTTCCGTAAAAAAGATTTTTTGTCATAGATTATAGTACTCCTTATTTTTTTTTGGAGGTCAAAAAAATGAAAAACAAATGATGATTGTTCTTTGATTTATTCATAGGGAAAAGGGGGAGATAAAGCTCCCCCAACTTTTATTTAACTTCTGCCTTTGCTCCGACTTCTTCTAATTTTTTCTTACCTGCCAAGGCTTCGTCTTTGGGAACTGCCTGTTTTACAGGTTTTGGTGCACCTTCTACCAGATCTTTCGCTTCTTTAAGTCCTAAGTTTGTGAGCTCTCTGACAACTTTAATAACTTTAATCTTATCAGCACCGGCATCGGTAAGTATTAAGTCAAACTCTGTCTTTTCCTCTTCCTGTGCTGCCTGAGGTGCTGCTGCGCCTGTTGCAACTGCTGCTACCGCCACAGGGGCTGCTGCAGAAACACCAAAAATCTCTTCTAACTCCTTAACAAAATCTGCAAGCTCAATAACAGTCATATTTTTAATAAACTCAATTACATCTGCCTTTGTTATAGCCATGAGTAAACGCCTCCTTGTTTTTTTTAATTTTGTTTTTGTTCTTTAATTGCATTTAAAACATTGAGAAAACTTCTTGGTATTCCTGCCAGAACATTTACGAAACCTGTTGTCGGTGATTTAAGAGAACCTAACATCTTTGATAAGAGTTCTTCCTTTGAAGGTAGAGTAGAAAGTTTGTTAATGTCATTGGCATTTAATAACTTATTACTTATTGCTCCTGCAATTATTTCGGCCTTTTGTTGCCCCTTGAGAAATTCTGTCAGAATTTTTGCAAGAGTAACAGGGTCATTATAAGACCATACAGTAACAGTCGGACCTTTGTAATAATCTTTTAGCAAACTATATGAGCTTGCTTCTATAGATCTGATTGCAAGGGTATTTTTTACTACCTTAATATCAATCTTTTCTGCCCTAAGTTTATTTCTTAAGGTTGTAAACTCAGAAACGGTCAAACCGTTGTTTTTAATCAGAACAGCACAAGAAGCTTTTTCAAACTTTTCTCTTACTCCATCAATTATTTTTTGTTTTTCCTGTTTCTTCAAACTATCACCTCCCTTCTTTATTTTTAATAACTGACGGGAGGAATAAATTTTTTATCCTTAACCCGTCTCGGTAGGCTCCTATAAAGATTTAAACACTTTTGTGTACCTACTTTCTCAGACCAGGCGGTTATTTAAACATGGTTCTTAAAGGAACTGGGTCTAATTTGATTCCTGGTCCCATTGTGGAACTAATTGTGCACTTTTTTAAATATATTCCCTTACTTGTTGCTGGTTTAAGTTTAATAACCGTCTCTATGAGGCTTTTAAAGTTTTCAATCAAAGCTTCTTTGGAAAAGGATTTTTTTCCGATTGGTGCATGCAAAACTCCAGCTTTATCAACTTTAAACTCTATTTTACCGGCCTTTAAATCCTTAACAGCTTTAACAACATCAAAGGTAACGGTACCAACCTTTGGATTTGGCATTAACCCTCTCGGTCCCAATATTTTCCCTAACTTACCTACTAACCCCATAATGTCTGGAGTTGCAACCGCTTTGTCAAACTCAAACCATCCCGATTGAATTTTTTCAACTAAATCTTCCGCTCCTACATAATCTGCCCCTGCATCTCTTGCTTCCTTTTCCTTTTCACCTTTGGCAAAAACAAGAACCTTCACACTTTTTCCTGTTCCGTGTGGAAGAACCACCGCGCCTCTTACCATCTGATCGGAATGTTTCGGATCAACACCTAAATTTATGGCAACTTCTATTGTTTCGTCAAAATTTGCATAGGCAAGCTCTTTTACCTTGTCAAAGGCTTCATCGATTCCATAAAGCTTTAAAGGTTCGTATTTTTCTAATGCCGATTTATACTTTTTTGCTAACCTTGTCATAATCTCTCCTTTAATCAACTATTTGTATCCCCATACTTTTAGCTGTGCCTTCCACTGTCTTTATGGCAGCTTCAAGGCTATCGCAGTTTAAATCAGGTAATTTAATTTTAGCTATTTCAACAACCTGATCCTTTTTGATCTTACCTACGGTATCTTTTTTAGCTTTAGATGATCCCTTTTCTAATCCTGCATACTTAAGAAGTAATATTGAAGTTGGTGGTGTCTTTGTAATAAAAGTAAAACTTCTGTCTGCGTAGATAGTAATCAGGGCGGGGATTATCATCCCTTCCTGTTTAGCAGTAGCCGCATTAAACGCTTTTACAAACTCCATTATATTTACACCATGCTGTCCTAACGCAGGACCTACCGGTGGGGCTGGAGTTGCCTTACCCGCTGGTAATTGAATCTTGACTTGAGCTATTACCTTTTTTGCCATTTATATTCTCCCAGTTTGTTATTGATTAATTTAATCGAAAAAATTAAGTCTTTTCTACTTGATGAAACTCAACTTCTACAGGTGTAGATCTATTAAAAATGCTAATATATACTTTCAATTTACCGCTATCAAAGTTGACTTCATCAACAACCCCGTTGAAATTAGCAAAGGGACCATCAATAATCCTGACAGTGTCATTCTTGGAAAACTCGATTTTAGGTTTAGGCTTCTTAACCCCTTCCTGCATCTGGGTTATAATTTTTTGGACCTCTTCATCGCTTAAAGGCATTGGCTTTGTCCCCTTTTCAGGGCCTACAAAACCTGTGACCTTAGGAACTGATTTTACAATGTGCCATGTATCATCGTTTAATTCCATCTGAACAAGAATATAGCTGGGATAAAACTTTCTTGTACCGATCTTTTTTCCAGCTTTACCTTGCTCAACAACCTTTTCAACGGGAATTAATATTTCACCAAACAGATGGCCTAACTTGGAGTTTTTAATCTTTTCCTCTAAAAGTTGTTTTACCCTGTTTTCATAACCAGAATATGTATTAACTATATACCATTTTAAAGACATCTTAACCAACCATCCAGTTCACTAATTTTGCCAAAACAAAATCTACTATTCCTAAAAAGATCCCTAAAATAATCATAAATATTATAACTGCATAAGAAGCCTTAATTGTCTCTTTCCTCGGTGGCCATGTTACCTTTTTTAATTCGACAATAGACTCTTCAATAAAAGACTTTAGTTTAACATAGATCTCTTGTATTTTCATAATTCCTCATTATTTAAGTTTTAAAGCAGGACAGGAGGGATTCGAACCCCCAACCCTCGGTTTTGGAGACCGATGCTCTAGCCGTTCGAGCTACTGTCCTCCAAGAATATCATTTGCCTTCCTTGTGTAAAACATGAGTTTTACAAAAGGGGCAAAATTTTTTTACCTCTAACTTTTCTGTATGTTTCTTTTTATTCTTTGTTGTGGAATAATTTTTTCTTTTACAACCTGTACAGGATAAATGAATTATCTCTCTCATTTAAGTTTCTCTCCTACTCAATTACTTCTGTAACAACACCGGCACCTATGGTTCTTCCACCTTCACGAATAGCAAATCTAAGCTCCTTCTCCAACGC
>JAOAGA010000080.1 GCA_026415985.1 Pseudomonadota bacterium
GGTTGAGAGTGGCGAATACATTTTATAACATCTGTTTTCCCCTCCTCGTTCAGTGCACCTGCAGGACAACTTTTTACGCATAAATCACAATGGGTACAAAGTTCCAATCCAAGTTTTTTATCTGACTCAAGAACAATATTTGTCAGTATGGCAGTAAAAACCAACCTCGTTCCAAACTTGGGATGTATAACTAAGTTATGCCTTCCAAAAACACCAAGCCCCGCTTGAACAGCACAATGTCTTAAAGAAACATCACCGATAGAACCCATCGTCTCATAGCTCATTTCCAGCGGATAGGAGACAGGAACAGACATTGCCTTAGCTCCAAACTCTTTTTCTATGAATCTTATCATCTTATAATTACAAGTTCTTGTAAATTCAAGTAGATCCAGTCTTCCGTTCATAGCAATCTGCATATTATTGCTTTCACAGCTTGAGGGCTCTTTGTAAGCCAAAACAATGATTGATTTAATCTCCGGATGAATCTTTTCAAGATCTGGAGAACGAGGACTTAAGTAATCTCTTGCTGATAAAAACCCTACGTCATCAATATCTAAACTTAAAGCATAATTTCTGATTTTTTCTTTCATACCTACCTCCTTATATCTTCACTACTATAACAGAAAAAGAGGTTTTAAAATAGTTTTTTAAAAATATGGAAATTAAGTAACTAATCTTTTAGGCCAGATTAAAACTGAGCTCAGTAAAAGCCCTGATTATACCTGTTTTATTCACTTACTAACTGGATTTGGATTGATGGGCATGTCTTATGATTTTACCTTCTACGAGATAGATTACTGACCTTGCAATGTTTTCTGCGTGGTCTGCTATACGTTCTAAATATTTTGTTAGAAATGATATTTTTGTGGCTCTGTTTATTGTTGTTGGGTCTTTTATCATAAAAAGGGTTAGTTCATTTCCAATCTGTTCTGTTAGCTTATCAACCTTGTCATCTTCTTTTATGACCTTATAGGCAATATCAGTATTCTTTTCAAAAAAGGCTCTCAAGGAATCTCTTACCATAAGCCTGACTATTTCAAATACTTTTGGTAAATCAATATAGGGCTTTAGCGGTGGCTCCTCGTTTAATTCAATAACCCTTTCTGCCATGTTAACCGCTAAATCACCAATTCTTTCCAGATCTGATGTTATTTTCATGGCTGTTATTATAAACCTTAAATCCCCTGCTACAGGCTGTCTTAGGGCAATAGTCTTTATACAATCTTCATCGATCTCTACGTCTAATGAGTTTATCTCCCTTTCTAATTCAAAAACCTTTTGTGCCAAAGCATCATCTCGTTCCATTAAAGATTTAAAGGCATTGAATATGGCTCTTTCTACATTGTCTTCCATAAGTACAATGAGGTTTTTTATCCTCTCTATATCCTGATCTAACTGGTGATCCATTAACCGAACCTCCCTGTTACATAATCCTCCGTGAGTTTCTTTGAAGGATTGGTAAAGATTTTATCAGTGGTGTCAAACTCTATGAGCTCTCCTAACATCATAAAACCCGTATAATCTGATATTCTTGCTGCCTGTTGCATATTGTGGGTAACTATTAAAATTGTTACCTTTTCTTTAAGCTCTTCAATTAATTCCTCAATTCTTCCTGTTGCAATGGGATCCAAAGCAGACGTTGGTTCGTCAAAGAGTAAAATCTCCGGATCCGTTGCAAGAGCCCTTGCTATGCAAAGCCTTTGTTGCTGTCCGCCAGAAAGTTCAAAGGCTAATTTGTTTAGTTTATCCTTAACCTCATCCCATAATGCAGCACCTTTCAAAGAACGTTCTACTACCTCATCAAGTACCTTTTTATTGTTAATACCCCTTACCCTCAACCCATAGGCAATATTTTCATAGATTGTCTTAGGAAAGGGGTTTGGTTTCTGGAATACCATACCAATCCTCATCCTAATTTCTATGGGATCTACATGGGGGGAGACAATATTTACCTTATCGGGATATAGGAATATTTCTCCCTCATATCTGTTGTTGGGATACAGATCATGCATCCTGTTGAAGCATCTTAAAAAGGTTGTTTTACCGCATCCCGATGGTCCAATTAATGCGGTAACCTTTTTTTCGGCAATTTTTAGATTAACATTTTTTAGTGCCTGAACAGTTCCGTACCAAAAATTGAGATTAATAGATTCTGCCTTGATTTTTTCTCCTACCATTTTATCCTCTTTCTGAATTTGTATCTTATGTATATTGCTAAAGCATTCATCGCCAAGGTCATAATAAGAAGAACTATACCCGCTGATGCCGCATTAATATGAAACTCCTTCTGGGGACGGGAAACCCAGTTAAACATCTGAATGGGCATGACAGTAAAGGGATCAAAAAGCCATTTAAAGGAGATAAAGGGAAATGTGTCAGTAAAAGGTGATGTAGGCAAAAAGGCTATGAAGGTTAATGCACCAACGGTAATAATCGGTGCAGTCTCACCGATTGCCCTTGAAAGTCCGATGATTATTCCGGTTAATATCCCCCCTGATGAATAGGGTAGTATATGATGTTTTACTGTCTGCCATTTTGTTGCACCAAGGGCATATGAGGCCTCTCTTATTGAATCGGGTATTGCCCTTATTGACTCTCTTGTTGCCATTATTATCATTGGTAAGATTAATAAACCAAGTGTTAGTCCTCCCGTTAAAATACTCTCTCCAAACTTAAGGGTTTGAACAAATAGCCCCAATGCCAATAATCCATATATAATTGATGGCACTCCCGCAAGGTTTGATATATTAATCTCAATGAAGTTGGTAAACCAGTTTTTCTTCGCATACTCTTCAAGATAAATGCCTGCAAGGACACCAACGGGTATTGCAGAAATTGCAGTAACAATCATAACAAGGATTGATCCAACCCATGCAGATAAAATACCCGCTTCTTTCGGAAAACGGGAAGGGAAGGAAGTGAAAAATTTGTAAGTCAGTCTTGGGTAGCCATCTAAAAAGAGGTCTATAAATAACACACATAAAAGGGCCAAACCAATGAAAGTTGAGATTAGTCCGATAAAATAAAACAAGAACTCCCATATTTTATTTATTTTTATAACTTCTTTAATATCCTGCTTTTTGATATCCATCTATATTAAATCCCCTATAACTTTAATACTTTTCCCTAATCTTGCTTCTTAAAAAGTATCCGATAATATTAAAAAAGAGGGTCATAAAGAATAATACGATCCCCGCTGCAAAGATTGTTCTGTACTCAAGCGTTCCATGGGGCACGTCTCCTAAACTAACCTGTACTATATAGGATGTTATTGTCTGTACCGGCTCCAGGGGATTAAAGGTAAAATTGGGCATCATTCCCGCAGCGATTGCAACAACCATAGTCTCGCCAATTGCCCTTGATATCCCGATGATAAACGCTGCTGCAATACCTGAAAAGGCTGAAGGAATAAGAACCTTAAAGGCGGTCTGAAATTTAGTGGCACCCATGGCATAAGAGCCTTCCCGTATCTGCATAGGAACAGCCTTAAGGGCATCCTCACTAACAGAGCTTACATAAGGCACAATCATTATCCCCATAATAATGCCCGGGCTTAGGGCATTGAAGGTGGATAAATCGGGTATGATTTTTTGCAAAATAGGGGTTAAAAAAAGCAAGGCAAAGTAGCCATAAACTACTGTTGGAACAGCAGCAAGCAACTCAAGAACTGGTTTTACAGTCTCTCTGAATTTATGTGGTGCATATTCACTTAAATATATTGCGGTAATTAAACCTACCGGAAGAGCAACCAAAAGGGCTATGATAGTGGTTATCAAGGTTCCCAAAACAAGTGGCAATATACCAAACTTCGGTTCCGCAAAAAGGGGCGTCCACTGAGTTCCGAGAAAAAACTCTTTCAACGGGACCTGTTTAAAAAAATCATAGGATTCAAAAAATAGAATAAAAATAATAGCAAAGGTTGTAAAAACAGACACAAAAGCACAGAGAAAAAAGGTTATTTCTAAGATTTTTTCTCTAAATTTGACGATTTTTCTATTTTGCATGAGTAATTAATTTTAACTTTTCAATTGTTAAAATTTTGTTAAAAATTGGTTAAAAGTGGTTAAAAATTAGAGAATTAAATTGATTAAAATTATACTTATTTTCTAATCAATAGCCTTGAGGCATTTAGCGCCACGAAGAGAGTGGGCAACTCTTCAAGAGCTGACGCCATAACAGGAGATAAAATACCCACTGATGCAAGCCCCATTGTTATAATATCCCATGTTACCCCTAAAGCAATGCCCTGTCTAATAACCTTATAGGTAGTTCTACCTATTCTTATTGCGGTAGGGATATGCAACCAGTTATCCTTCATAAGTGCCACATGGGCAGACTCAATGGCAGTATCTGTCCCAGCCACACCCATTGCAATGCCAACATCTGCCTGAGTAAGTGCGGGAGCATCATTGACCCCGTCTCCAACCATGCAGACCTTGTAACCCTCTTTCTGAAGGCTCTTAACTATATTTATCTTATCCTCAGGTAACAGATCTGCTCTCCATTCGGTTATACCAAGCCTTTTTGCTACTGCACAAGCGACCCTTTCATTATCGCCGGTTAACATTATCAGTCTTTTTATGCCAAGTTCCTTTAACTCCTTTATTGCCCTTTCTACCTCATCCCTTATGCTGTCATAGATGGTGATAACCCCCGCAATTTGAGAATCTACTGTTACAAACAAAACAGTCTGACCTTCTTTCTCAAGTTCCAAGGTTTTCTCAAGTACAGAATCTGGAATAATAATACCCTGTTCTTTAATAAGCAGTTCGTTTCCTATGGATACCCTTTTATTATCAACGACACCCTTAATTCCTTTGCCAATGAGATACTCAAAGCTTTCAGTGGTTATTGGTTCTATCCTTTCTCTTTTTGCCTCTTCTATTATTGCCCTTCCTGCTGGATGCTCTGAATATGATTCTAAAGATGCACTTAGCCTTAAAACTTCTTCTTTTTTATAACCATTAAAAGTTACAATACCACTAACTTTTGGCGTCCCAAAGGTAATGGTGCCCGTTTTATCCATTACCAGACAATTAATTTTCGATAACTCTTCAAGATAAAGCCCGCCTTTAATCAGTATCCCTCTTTTTGCCCCGCTTGCTACGGACGCAACAACACTAAGTGGCGTTGCAAGACCAACCGCACAGGGACATGCAGCAACAAGAACCGCAATAGCATAAATAGCCTTGCCAGAGATTAAATAAGTAAGAAAAGCAAAGGCCAACGCCGATGGAAGAAAATAAGAGGTAAATCTGTCAGCAAACTTCTGGACCGGCGCCTTATGAGTCTCAGCCTCCTCTACAAGCTTAATAATTTTCCCAAGGGTAGTATCTTCACCAACTTTCTTTGCCTCAATCTCCAGATATCCTGAACCATTTATAGTGCCTGAAAACACAGTTGAACCAACATATTTTTCAACAGGAAGACTCTCACCTGTAATAGTTGATTCATTTACAAAACTTAGACCATTAATTACGACACCATCGACAGGTATTTTTTCTCCAGGCCTGACTACTACTATATCGCCCACCTTAAGCTCTGAAACATCAACATCCATCTCCTTACCATCAACCTTAATAACAGCCCTTTTAGGAGCAATCTCCATTAACTCCTTTATTGCCTTTCTTGACCTTGATACTGTGAACTCCTCTAAATAATGGGCGATATTCATAAAAAATGTTACAAGCATTGAAGCTATATACTCACCGATCAGGCCAGCACCAATAATCCCGATACTCATCATAAGGTCTACATTTATCTGCCTTTTTAAAATGCCAAGGACTGCTCTCTTAAAAATAGGATAACCACCTAATAAAATAGCTAAAAGAACCATTGGCAAGGGTATTAGATCAATTCCTTTCTTATAGATACCTAAATACTCAAGCCCCAAAAGCAAAAGACCTGCAATTCCCAACCCAACGATAAAGGCAAGTCTCAGGGTTTCAAAAAGATCATCCCTTTTTGGCTCTGATTTGATATCCTTTCCTTTAACCTTATGTCCAAGATTTTCTATTGTTTTTATTAACTTTTCTGGATCTAATCTCTTCTCATCATAGGTTATTACCGCTTTTTCAGAAGTCATCAATATCTTAAGATCCATTACACCATCAGTACTTTTAAGTACTCTCTCAATTTTGCCTGCACAGGACTGACAGCAAAGCCCCTCAACATTCAATTCAATAGTTTTCATAATCCCTCTCACTTATCCTCAATATGTCTTAAACCCTCATCAAGGAGATTTTTGATGTGTTTGTCATCAAGAGAATAATAAACAATCTTTCCTTCCCTTCTATACTTTACAATCCTTCTATCTCTCAATACCCTTAACTGATGAGACACCGCAGACTTTGTTGTACCAAGCAGACTTGCAATATCACAAACACATAACTCATCAAAAGATAGGGCTAAAATTATCTTTGTCCTCGTGGGATCCCCAAGAACCTTAAAGGTTTCGGCAAGCCTGCTTATAATATAATCAGATTTAATC
>JAOAGA010000081.1 GCA_026415985.1 Pseudomonadota bacterium
GAAACCTTTTTATGCTTTTCCTTAGTTAAATAGGGCTCTGGATGACAGGATTTACAGGCAAACCCCAACTCAACATGCCTCTCATGGCTAAAAGTTACATCTCCGGTACTCACCTTATAGACTATATCCCCACCACCAACCTTAGCAAAAACATACGAGGCAACAAGAATTACAGTTAAGATTAAAATTAATCGTCTCACTTTATCCCTCCTCTTATTAATAAAATTTTTAAATAAAGTTTAGCAGACAAGTCAATTTTGTCAAATTAGAGCAAAATATTAAGATAAATCATTCATACTTTCTTGAAAAAAGGCTTTTTGCCAATTATAATGGGAACAAATGATATGAAAAAATTAATAAATTTTGTTTTGAGTGTATTTTTTTGCATCTTATATACATTTGCCCCCAATCTAACTTATGGAGAAGAAAGCCTTCTTATCTTTGCAGGTGAGGCAACAATACCTTTTATGGAAAAGATAAAGCCCCTTTACGAAAGTAAAGAAAATGTGAGGCTCCATATAAACTACGGTGGTTCTGGTGTTGTTATGTCTCAGATAATGCTCTCTAAAAGAGGCGATATCTTCATCCCCGGCTCTGAGGATTATATGGAAAGGGCTAAAAAAAATGGGCTAATTTATGGAGATACTACAAAATCAATTGCCTATTTAGTTCCCGTGCTCGTTGTTAAAAAGGGAAATCCAAAAAGTATAACGGGACTGAAAGATCTGGTCAAAAAAGATGTTAAAATAGTTATTGGAAACCCTGAGAATGTGTGTCTTGGAGGATATGCGGTCGAGATTTTTGAGCAAAATCTCTCTGCTGAAGAGCAAAAGATAATTAAAAGAAAAATTATAAACTTTGCAGGGGGATGTGATAAGGTCTATCTGGCTGTAAAGACTGGGCAGGCTGATGTTGCCATAGGATGGCATAACTTTTCTAAAATGGAAGGTGTTGAAATTATTAAGCTAAACAAAAGGGAAATCAGAAGGGTTAGCTATATCCCTGCCACTGTGGTTATTTACTCCAAGAAAAGAGATTTAGCAAAGAAATTTATTAATTTTCTCAACGGAGATGAGGCAAAAAAGATCTTAAAAAACGAAGGCTATTTTGTCACAACAGAAGAGGTTAAAAGGTTTATAGATGAATAGTTTTTTTGAAAAGATAAGTCTTTTCTCGCTGATTCTTGTCATTGCCTTTTATCTACTTCTCCTGATATTTACCCTTTTCATTGTCGATTTTACAAGTTTTTCACAAATCCTTTTTTCCGAAAGGATTACCTATTCAATAAAATTGAGCCTCCTTTCTGCTACCCTAACATCCTTACTTGCGATGCTACTTAGCATACCTGCGGGATACTTTTTATCGAGAAAAAATTTTCCTTTAAAAAGTTTTTTAGAGGGCATTCTTGATATCCCCTTTATAATTTCGCCTGTAGCCATAGGTGTGCTAATACTAATAGTTCTTCAACATAAATATTTAGAAGCCTTTCAGGAAAGGTTTTTTAACATATCCTTTGCCGTTCCGGGCATTATAATCGCTCAGTTTGCTACCGTTTTAGGGATGTCGGTTAAACTTACCGCATCTCATTTTGACGAGATTCCTGAAAGGTATGAGATGGTCGCCTCAACCTTAGGGGCAAAACCTCTACAGGTATTTATTTATGTCTTGCTCCCCCTTTTAAAAAGAGGTATTTTTCTTACCTTTATCTTAATCTGGACAAAGGCAATCGGCGAGTTTGGTGCAACCTTTATTGTGGCGGGCTCAATGCCCTTTAAAACGGAAACCCTCCCGATATTTATTTATACAAAACTTACAGCAGGAGAGATTAACGCCTCTCTTTCTGCAGTAATTATTGCTATGGTAATAAGTGTAATATCCCTGTGTTTATTAAGGATAATGAATGCTAAAGGTTGAAAACCTGTCCCTTCACTTTAAAAATTTCTCTTTGAAGGATATTAATTTAACGGTCCGTGAGAAAGAAAGCCATATACTTATGGGCCCATCCGGATCCGGAAAAACGCTCCTTCTTGAATCCATCCTGGGCTTCAGAAAAATTGACAGGGGGAACATATACCTCGATGACAAAATAATTAACGATATCCACCCTTCGGAAAGACAGATTGCCTATGTCCCTCAGGATTTATGTCTCTTTCCCCATCTAAATGTAATGGAAAATATTCTCTTTGGCTGTCGTTTCACAAAGAAATGTGATTTAAACTATATTGAAGAAATTCTGGAAATACTGGATATAAAAGACCTGAAAGAGAGAAAAACCAGCTCCCTCAGTGGAGGAGAAAAAAAGAGGGTTGCCATAGCAAGGGCACTTGCTATTAAGCCTAAGATTATCTTCCTTGATGAGCCCCTATCAAACTTAGATCTAAACTTAGCTATCGATTTTCAGGCCTTTTTGAAAGAAATTAAATCAAAGATAAACTTCAATATGCTCTATGTAACCCACAACTTCGATGAAGCCTTCTTTTTAGGTGATGTGGTTTCTGTTATGATAAATGGTGAGCTTAAACAGACATCTAAAAGGGATGAACTATATTTTTATCCTAAAGACTATTCCGTGGCAAAGTTCTTAGGGATTAGAAATATCTTTAAAGCAAGATACGAAGAAGAGTTTGAAGAAGATTACCTTCTCTATGTTTATGATTTTAACCAGTCTATTTATGTTAATAAAAGACCAAAATTTCCTCCCTTTGAAAAGGGAAAGGATGTTCATGTCGGGATAAGATCAGATGAGGTTATGTATGTAAGGGCTAACAGAAAATTACCGGATCAGAAAAATGTATTAAATGGTTATGTTAAGTCTATATGGAAGCGGGGAGAAAGGGGGCAGGTAATCTTTGAGACTAAAAATAATGTAAAAATTGAGATAGACATCCCCATAGGTGTTTTGAGAAAATTAGAGCTGAAAGAGGGCATACTTGGAGAAGTAATATTAAAAAAAGAAGCTATCTTCATAGCAGATTTCAGGGATAAAAAATAATGGTTATTTCCTTTGTGGGATATTCAGGCTCGGGTAAAACCACGTTAATCGAGAAAATTATTAATATACTTGTTTCCAAAGGGTATAAAATAGGGACCATAAAACATACCCATCACAATTTCGAGATTGACAGACCCGGTAAAGATTCTTACAGACACTTTCACTCCGGCGCATATGCCTCGATGATAGTATCCAATGATAAGTTTGCCCTTATCAAAAGAGGAGAGGACTTTACAAGTAAAGATCTTATAGAAAGATACCTCTCTGACTGTCATATGGTCATTGTAGAGGGCTTTAAGGATGATGAGACAACAAAAATTGAGGTTTACCGAAAAGAGCTTAATAAAGAACCTCTTTATAAAAAGTTAAAGAATGTTGTTGCTGTTGCATCAGACGTAAAATTTACAGATATTAAGTTTTTTGATATAAATTCTCCTGAAGATATAGCAAAATTTATTATCTCCCTCCTCAATGAAGAGAAAAATTATTGAAAAAAATTGATATTAAAATCATAATAACTTAAATATGAATATAGCCAATGAGATTAAAAAGCTTGCAAAGGAACGAGACGCCATAATTCTTGCTCATAATTATCAGAGGCCTGAAATTCAAGACATAGCTGATTTCACAGGAGATTCTTTAGAACTAAGCACAAAGGCAAGAGATTGCAAACAAAGCGTAATTATTTTTTGTGGTGTTCACTTTATGGCAGAAACCGCAAAGATTCTATCACCTCACAAAAGGGTTATAATACCTCGTGTAGATGCAGGTTGTCCTATGGCAGATATGGTAACAAAAGATGCTCTGATATTAAAGAAAAAAGCATACCCCGATTATAAAGTTGTAACCTATGTGAACTCCACTGCAGATGTAAAAGCTTTAAGTGATGCTTGCTGTACATCTTCTAACGCTACTAAAGTTGTTGAAAATATAGAAAGCGATAAAATACTTTTTGTGCCTGACAGAAACTTAGGACATTATGTTTCCCGTTTTGTTAAAAAGGATTTTATTTTTTGGAATGGTTTCTGTCCCACCCATGAAAGACTCAGAGTTGAAGATATTTTAATGAAAAAACAAGAATATCCCCATGCAAAGGTGCTTGTCCATCCTGAGTGCAGACCGGAAGTTGTGGACATGGCTGATAAAGCTCTGAGCACATCGGGAATAACTAAGTTTTGCAGGGAAGATGATTCCGATACCTTTATTATCGGCACAGAAGAAGGAATTCTTCACAGATTAAAGAAAGAAAGCCCCCATAAAAAATTTATTCTTGCTTCTAAAAAACTAATCTGTCCCAACATGAAATTAACCTCCCTCGAAGACCTTTATAATGCCCTGCTAAATATGGAATCAGAAATATATTTATCTGATGTAGTAATCAAAGAGGCAAGGAAGGCCCTTGAGAGGATGTATGAACTTAATAAATAACAAGAGATTGCTTCCTCTGTTAGCTTTGATCTCAATAATTTTTCTTTTAAGTTCAGTTAGCTGTAAAATAAAGACAACTGACAGTTCCGGTGAAAAAAGGTTAAACATTACTGTTACTGTATTTCCCATATACGATTTTGTGAGAAACATTGGTCAGGATAAAGTTAATGTTGTAACAATCTTGCCACCCGGTGTTGAGGCCCATAGCTTTGAACCCAGACCTGAAGATATAATCAAGATAAATAACTCAGATATGTTTATTTTTCTGAACAGAGATATGGAAGTTTGGGCTAAAAATATTATAAAAGGCTTAGATAACAAAAATTTATTAGTTAAAGAAGCGGGACAATACATAATCCTTGATAAGGCTGTAATAGAAGATAATAATAAAAAATTAGACCCCCATATATGGCTCGATTTTGAAAGGGCAAAAAGGATGGTTGACAATATCGCTACCGCTCTTACAGAGTTGGATCGCAAAAACTCTTCCTTTTATCTTAAAAACGCTAAACTATATAAGAAAAAACTTGAAGATCTTGACAAAAAATATATTGAAACACTAAAAAACTGCAAAACAAGATATATTATCCATGCGGGGCACTATACTTTCGGATATTTAGCTCGCAGATATAACTTGGGCTACGTTTCAGTATATAAAGGTGTATCTCCAGATGAAGAGCCCACTCCCTCAACACTTGCCAAGATAGTCCAGAATATAAAAAAACTGAATTTAAGATATATATTTTATGAAGATTTTATCTCTCCCAAAATTGCTGAAGTAATCTCAAAAGAAACGGGAGTTAAATTACTAAAAATCAGCGGTGGCCATAATATTACGAAAGAAGACTTTGAAAATGGAGTAAGTTTTATATATCTAATGGAGCGAAATTTAGATAGCCTTAAAGAGGGCTTAGAATGTCAGTAGCTGAAGTTAATGAAATTTCTGTTAGATATGAAAACACTGAGGTATTTAAAAATATTACCTTTAAAATAGAACGGGGTGATTTTATAGCCCTTTCCGGACCAAATGGTTCCGGAAAAAGCACTTTGGTAAAGTCCATCTTAGGCCTGACAAAAATTTCTTCCGGCAATATAAAAATTTTGGGTCATCCTTTGGAAAAATTTGATCAATGGCATAAGATAGGTTATGTTCCTCAAAGACTTAATTTAAGTCCCTTTTTTCCTGCATCTGTGTATGAAGTTGTTAAGATGGGGTTACAACCGGTAAAAAAACTCTCCATCGGAGAGAAAATCAAAAGAATTAGCAACGCCCTTAATCTTTTAGGTATTGAAAATATAAAGGAAAAAAATATTGCAGAACTATCAGGCGGACAGTTTCAAAAGGTAATTATCTCAAGGGCTATTGTCTCAGAACCGGAATTTCTGATACTTGATGAGCCGACAACCGCTCTCGATCCCGAAACAAGGGAGAAATTCTTTGAGATTATTTCTTATCTGAATCAGGAAAAAAAAACTACAGTGGTTTTAGTAACCCACGATACGGGAAATGCAGGTAAATATGCAAAGAAATTAATGTATTTTGATAGAAAGATAGTATTTTATGGAACCTTCGAAGATTTCTGTAAATCAGATAAAATGTCAAATTATTTTGGTTATGGTTCTCAGCACATAATATGTCACAGACACTAAATTACCGGGGAGATAATGGATATTCTTGAGTTATTCAGGTTTGGATTTGCCCAGAGAGCTGTAATAGTTGGTCTATTAATTGCTGTCTTATGCTCCACTCTCGGTATATTCCTTGTATTGAGAAGACTTTCACTTATCGGAGATGGACTTGCTCATTTAACCTTTGGCAGTATCGCTGTCGGGATGTTTTTCAAAGTCTATCCCTTCTATATGGCTCTACCACTAACCCTCTTAGGTGGTCTGGGAATGATGAAATTAACAGA
The DNA here is from genome assembly GCA_026415985.1 of Pseudomonadota bacterium. Taxonomy (GTDB): domain Bacteria; phylum CALINM01; class CALINM01; order CALINM01; family CALINM01; genus JAOAGA01. Next base: position 6,334 of record JAOAGA010000081.1, read on the forward strand.
AAAGGCACGTATCTACGGGGATTCAGCAATAGGAATAATATCTTCCACAGGTATAGCTTTAGGAATATTAATTACAAGTATATCAGGTGGCTTTAACATTGATCTTTTTAGTTATCTGTTCGGAAATATTTTAACGATAAAGAC
>JAOAGA010000082.1 GCA_026415985.1 Pseudomonadota bacterium
CCCCTGATACCTGCTATAGCAGTGTTGGTTTTGAAGGTTATCTCTCTGTCTTTAACCTTATTAACCTTTGCATTAATCTTTCCTCTGTCTATCTGAACGGTTATATCTTGCTTACTTTTGTATATCGTTATCAGACTTTTGTTTCCTATGTTTATTTTTGACTTATCGGGAAGCTCCACCGAGACCCATCCGTCGTCTCCTGTTTTAATCGTATCCTTTTCAAAGAGCTCCATACCTTCCTTTGCTCTGACTTCAGCCTTGCTATAGGGGATTACATATACATTTCCCATTAATTTTAAAACCTTTGCTTCGTATGAAAAAGCTAAAGAAGGCAATAAAAAAACAGAAAAAATTATTGCTATCTTCCTCAAACAGTAAACCTCCTTATGATATCGTTAAACTTATCACCTAAGTTTTTAAGTTCCACAAGTTTTTCTTCAAGATTTCTTGCCTGTTTGTTATTATCTTCGGCAAGTTTCTCAATCTCACTGATAAGGGGCATCGTTTGTGAAATTTCTGCTTTCTCTTTAGAAATGTAATCGGATAACTGCCTTGAAAAACCACTCAAATCAATAACTGATTTTTTAACATTTCCAATAGAATCATTCTGTTCTTTAACGGAACTCCCTACTTTATTAACAACCCTTGAAATAAACTCCACCAACTCTCCCAGAAGTCTGCCTGCCCTGTTTCCTTCTTCTTTAACAGATATTAAAACATCGGCAACCTTTCTCAAATCCTCAACCTCTCTGCTAAGAGTATTGCTACCTGTCGCCTGTTCGTTTGCCGATTTCAGAACCTCTTTAACACTCAGGGTAACCTTCTCGACAAGATTAATTATCTCTCCTATATTCTCTTCAACCTCTTTTGCCTTTTTAGAAGCGTTTTCTCCCTCCATGGCATTATCATTGAGTTTATTGAAAACCTTCTCTGTTTGTTCAACAATTGATTCAATTAGTTCAGCGATTTCTTTTGTAGAAGACTGAGTCCTTCTTGAAAGCCCTTTAATCTCCTCTGCAACAACCGAGAAGGCCTTCCCACCACTTTCTTCTGTCTGAGCAGCAATAATTGCAGCATTTAAAGCAAGCATATTTGTCTGTTCCGTAATCTCTTCTATTACATTCAGAATATCTGATATCTTTTCTATATTAGATTTCAGGGTTAGAAAAGACGCCCTTGACTCTGCGGATATCTCTGCCATTCTTTCAACACTTTTCATGTTTTCCTGAATTGTTTTTTTACTGTAATTGGCAAGCTCATTCATTCTATCACTTAAGTTTGCTGTGCTGGTTACGTTTTGAAGAGTTATCTTAAGCGATGCATCTATCTGATTGACAAAAGACAGTATACTCTCTATTTCTCTTGAAAGTCTGTCGGCGGCATCGTCTAATTTAACATTTATATTGTTAAGGTTTTTATAGGTCTCGTCTATTCTTTCAACACTTCTCATTAGTTCTTCCATAGTTTTGAAAATCTCTTCCGATGAAGAGGATATCTCAAGAAATGTAGAAGAGGTCAGTTCTATAAACTCGTTAAGCGATTCAACCCGCTCTTTTAGAGATGTTATTCTGTTTTCTATATTTGTGAAGGCTGAATTTATTTTGGAAGAACCGAGTAATTGTCTTTCAGAACCTTCTTTAACATTGTGGCTAAGCTCTTCTGCGGTATCGTTTATCAATGACAGCTGATATACACCCTCTTTCAGACTCTGAATGATTTCTTTTAGATTTAAGACCATAAGTGAAAAATTTTTAGTTACAAGACCTACTTCATCTTCAAAGGACGTGGATAAGCTGATATTCAAATCTCCCTCTGAAACTCTGCTGGTGCTTTCCTTCAGTGCTATTAAAGGTTGGAAAACCCTCGTATCAAGAATTTTTTTGGATATTGCAAATGATACACCGATGGCGGTTAGCGAAGTTACCAGAAAAAGCAGTAATGTGCTATATATCTTTTGTTTTAAAACAGAGCTTTTTAACCCACCGTATATATAGTAGGCGGGCTTTTTTTCTGTATCTAAAACTGTGGTAATCAGGTTAATTGCGGAAATCCCGTTTACCTGAACCTCTTCCTCTTCTTTGAAGGAAAACTTTTTATCTTTTATACTGTCAACGGTTGAGATATTAACAACATTATTTTTGTCTGTGATAACAATGTAACTTAAGTTTTTTTCAAACTTTACCCTGTCTTTTAAATCATTTTCTAATCCGGGGATATCTTGCAATGTTAAGCCTAAAGATATGACCTTATTTATATCTTCTGATACCTTTTCTGTAATCTTTTTTATACTTGTTATTACGCTTTTCTTATAATCGAGATAAAAGTTTACCGTGATAAAAAAAGAGGACACAAGCGTGGAAAGTGCAATTGTCAGCAAGATGAGTTTAAGCAAGGTTGTTTTAAGGCTTTTTTGCACGTTCATTTTAATACCTTTGTTGCACTGTTTAATACCTGAAATGGAACGTTGATATTCAATCTTTTTGCAGATTCAAGATTAATTATAAAATCTACCTTTGTAACCTGCCTGTTTTCCGGCAGTTTCCCTGTTTTTATAAAATCTGTTGCGTATTTGGCAAGCATATCTCCCTGTTCCTGAGGGTTTATGGCAATTGAAAATAACCCACCCTTATCAGTAACAGTCTCAGTAAGACCGATGACAGGAACATTATGATTGTTTGCAAAGGTAATAATTCTTGCCAAACCGGTTTCCAGTAATACAGAGCTTGTTATAAATATGGCTGAATCTGGATCTAACTTTTCGCCCAATATCTTGGCAACGCTTTTTACCTCTATGGGCTCACATTTTGCTCCCTGAAGCTGGCAGACTTCGCCTAACTTTTTAGCCTGTCTCTCACTTTCTGCCTCTAACGGATTATAATAAACATAGAGGACATCGAGCTTTTTTATGGAACTTATGTGTTTTACCAATGTTCCAAGAGGAATATTGTTATAGAGACCGCCTATCTTAACATTTTTAGCCTTTTCTACCAATTCCTTCTCAAAGATATCTGCGAATATTATCGGAGAAGAAACATTTTCTTTAATTGCTGCATTAACAAGGGGGGCACCAAAGGCAATAATCATATCAACATCATAGCCTTCAGCCCTTTTAATGGCGTTTGCCCACGAAGAGGGATCCGGGTTAGGCGTTGATAATAAAAACTGAACATCCATCCCTTTATTCAGAGTTTTGAAGGTCTTTTCAAACTGCTCTGCTGCAATTTTATATCTCTGAATATTGGTAGCCAATATAACAGCAATAACCTTATCCCTGGAACTTAATGAGTAATAGGGGGTTAAAATAAAAAATAATAATATTATAAAAATTTTTCTTACCATTTCTTAACCCATGCTACATAGATATTTTTAACATCTCCGCTTAATTCTTCAATGCTTTTTTCTGTATGTTTGGAATAACCCAACTCTAATTTTACATTCTGATCTTTGCCAATCTTTAGCCTGTTTCCTAATTTAAGGCCATACTGGTAATAGTCAACAGATGTTATCTCATTTGTTAAATAGTTAATGTCCGGATAGTAATTGCCATAGACTCTCTGATAAAATATATCTCCATAGGCATCATATTGTTTGGTAAATGCTTTTGAGAGAGTAATATCTCCATATAGTCTCGTAGATTTATAAGGTGTATTTGGTATATTTCCACTTCCAAAAATATTTATATCAAACTTATACCTATCCCTGTCTAACCCTACATAGGCATTTAAATCAAGATTATTATCGAACATATAATAGTAGTTAATCATCAGTGAGTTTGATACCCCTTCCTGAAGATAATAATTTATATCATCATTTTTCTTTACAGCAATGCTATAATCAAGATCTATGCCAGATCTGTCATTTAGTGGATTGCTTATATAAAGGTTAGTTTTATACTGAGATTTAGGAGTATTTTTATAATAGGGGTTATCGATACTTTCTATTATTTCTCTGAGTTTTATCTGAGTTTTATTGACCTTTCCTTCTATACCAAAGCTGTTAGATAAAAGCCACTCATTATCAACTACACCGGACCTTCTCGTATCTTTATTTTTTCCTTCGTATTTAAATCGCCAGTCTTTGCCAAGGTTGTAAACTAAACCATATAAAAATGTTACCGTAGAAGAAGGAATCTGATTTTTTGTAGCATAATCAACATTTAAGAATCTGATATTGATCGGACTGTTCTCTTCTTTGTCTTCATATTTCAGTTTAAGATAAAATTTTAATTCCTTCACCGGATAAAAGGTAATTATAGCGTTTGAGTTGTTATAATTAAACTCTGCTGTTTTCTGATTTAGTTCATCACGTTTGTTATTATTGATATTGCTGTTTGTAAAAGAAATGGCGTAACTTATCTGTCCTGTCTGATTGCTGTAAAAAACCAACTGTTTATAATTTTTTGTTATACTCGGGGTAACATCAATCTGCCCCCCCTCTGAATTGTCAAAGGTTTTGTCCTTTAAGTTTGCAAGTTCAAGAAGGGCTAAAAAATTGATTCCGCCAATAATTCCATCTAAAGAAAGCTGATAGAACTCATTGTTTATATCGTATGGCTTTGATGTGGAGTAAAGATTATAATCCAGGGGAACACTATCAAGTCTCGAACGACCATAGAACCTTTTTTGTTTCTCACCTTTTTTATTCAATTCTTCAATAAAAACCCTGATGTGATAGGGCAGATCGGTTGGTCTGATCTTGAAGAATAAACTGTTTCTGCTTAAATCTGCAAAATAATTATCTGTTGGCTTGTAGTCAATATAATCATTAGTATAAGCAAACCCTTTATGAATCGTGTTATGAAAAAAATCTTCAACTCTCATCTCTAATCTTATAAAATCTTTGTAGTCATACTGAAGATGGAAATTTAAATCGTCCTTATTTAAAAAATTTATCTCTCCCAAGTATTTATGATGACCCGTTAGATCAGCGAAATTAAGCAAAAAAAGCGGTGATGAAGATAAAGGTTCATATTCCGATATAAGGGAGGGCTCTTTGTCTTTTGAAATAAATTTATACCCCACAGAAAAAGAATACTCTCCTTTTAATAACGGTTCCTCACCAAAGGAGTTATTACAAAATATAAAAAACAAAGCAGAAAAAATAACTAAGAATCTCATGTCTTCCCCCTACCTAAGAAGCCCTTTTGGAGTTGTACTTCCGTGAATCGTTGAGTGACAATCGGTACATCTGTTATAGAGTTTTTTGGAGTCAGCCGAAGAAGTAAGATGATGCCCCTTATGGCATTTCAAACACAAAGTTGGCTCCCTAAACTTGAGAAGATTATCATTAACCGAACCATGGGGATTGTGACAGTTTGTGCAGTCATCCGTGACATCACCGTGAGAAAAGGGATTTGGTGCGCCTTTCTCTAAATGACATCTGACACAAACCTCCTTTATACTATCCTTTTTAAGAAGCTTTTCTGAGTTTGAACCGTGAGGATTATGACAGTCCGTGCAGGTCATTTTTTTTTCGTTAACGGGATGATGAGAAATAGCGGTAAACTGAAGTTTTATCTTTTTATGACAATGGAAACACATGTCCGCCTGTTCAAAAAATCCAACCTTTTGTAAGGGTGATTGATGTAATTTATGACAATCACTACAGGCTACATCATTTATATCATGGGCAGAACCTCTGTAAAAAACTGTATTTGGCGTAGACGAGATTGTGTGACATTTAAGGCAGGTTAAATTTTTTGCGCCGGCAGGTAACTTTTTGAGATTAATCAGTGTTTCGTAATCGCATTGTTTTTTACCATTTACCTCTTTAATATTTTCTATTGCCAAGCTTCCCGGTCCGTGACAGGTCTCACAGTTAACCAGAGGAAGAGCGGTCTCTTTACTGATTTGTTCGGCATGAATACTTTTTTTGAAATGCTCATTTAATTTGTCATGTTCATGACATTTGAATAGACAGGTGTCCGTCCCTACATATTCCGCATCGAATCTCCCCGCAATCATCTTCTCTAAGTCGGATTGTTTTAATATCGGTTTAGAAGAACCAAGATAAGTACAACCTGTAATTATTATTAAAAGCAACAAAAACAGATACTTAAACATAGACACCCCAGAGATTTTTTTTTACTATACCATAATTTTTATAAAAAAAAATATTTTTTTTTAATTTAATTTTAATCTTTAAAAATAAAATTACTAAATGAATTAATTATTTAAAAAATGGATTAAGCTTTAGAATCTAAGGCAAAGATGAAGAGACAATTTAACATGTTTAAAACAATAAACGATGACTATTCACTGTTTATTACTTACCCTTATTACTGTCTTTAAATTGCCTCTCGGATTAAAATCTCCGATAACTTCTATAAATCTTGGAGCTAAAAGATTCTTAAGAATGTCATAAATATCGTTTATTGCCTTCTCATGTGAAATATATTCATTACGATATTT
>JAOAGA010000083.1:0-5500 GCA_026415985.1 Pseudomonadota bacterium
GTGCTACTATTGGTAAGCCAAATCTGTCAATAAGTTTCAGGGCAATAAAATTATCGGGCATTCTAACAGCAATAGTATTCAAACCAAAGGTATATATGCTTTTAATCCTGCTTTTAAAAACAAGAGTAAGGGGCCCGGGAAAGAATTTTTCTATAAGACCCTTTTCTCTTTCTGAGAAAAAGGCAAGCCTTCCTAACCAATCGATGGATGAGATATGAAAGATTAAAGGGTTATCCTTAGGTCTTCCCTTTACATGATAGATTTTATATACCGCCTTTAGGTTAAAGGGATTTGCACCGAGACCATAGACAGTCTCCGTAGGGAAGGCAACAAGCCCGCCTTTTTTAAGTATATCTGCGCTTTTGCTTAAAACATCTTCAAGATCATCAGATATATTAAATATCCTGGTTTCCAAAAAAGCTCTTAAACCTTCTTTTCGTCCTTTTTGGTTTCATCTTTGGGAGTAACATCTATTGCGTCGGGTTCATTGACAGCTTTTTTAAAATTTTTGATAGCCTTTCCTATTCCTGACCCAACCTCAGGTAACTTTCCTACTCCAAAGACAAGAACAACTATAACAAGTATCACTAAAAGTTCAGGTAACCCTAATCCAAACATAAATCAAACCTCCGCTTTATTACGGAAGTGCATGGGAATCGAACCCACCTTCCCCTCTCGGGGAACATCGGATTTGAAGTCCGTGGAGCCCACCAGGAGCCCTTGCACTTCCATAAATATTTTATGCTATTATCAGGATGTAGTCAAAAAATTTATTTTTATGAATTGTCTATATACCTTGAATATTTATCCCTGAGTTTTTTGGATAAATCATTTAACCACAAATAGGCCGATTCTACTGTTTTGAACTCATCGGGATTTAATAAGGCACATGTTGCGGGCATAAGGATTGACTGTGATATTATTTCCTCAAGCTGAAAACCTTCTTTTATAAGCTCTAACCACAAACTCTCTATATGATGAATCAGATTTTCCTTTGACTCTTTCTGAAACTCATCATAGTTAGCAGGAACAAGCCCCCAGCCTATAATACCACCCTTTTTTAAAAATCTTCTTATGCTATCTTTATATCTGATAAAGATCTCACCGCAATTGTAAGCATTAAAGGAAAGAATATCTATATCAAGATTAAGCAAGAAATCCCAGTCGGGATTACCGCAGAGGTGAATCCCTCTTGGATATTCTATCTGATTGAAAAATATCTCAAAATCTGCCTTTGCCATATCATTTGTATAACCGGAGACACTGCTGAAGATATACTGTAGCCCCGGCTCATCAATGAAAAGAAAGGCTCTCTCATTTTTTTCTTTTAACTCTTTAAGCTGAACATTTGCCTTTCTTGCCATAAAATCAAAAAGTATTGACCTTACTTCTTCGCTGAATATGATTGGTTTTTTATTTTCATCGAGAACCTTTAAGCCAAAGCTCACAGGACCTTCAATCTGACCTCTTATAGAGACATAATCTTTCAGCTCATGGGATAAAAATTTATGATAGGTCACAGAAAATTTATCGGACATTCTAAAAAACTCTTCATTTTCCATATTAATCAGGGCATTCTCAAGCTCGTTATAAAACTTTGCTGTATTAAAGTAAATATTTAAGTTTTCCGGTTCTAAAACTATTCCGGGAAAATTTTCTGAAACCTGAACATACATATCCTCGTAGAAACTCATCTTAGGTAGCTGAGGCCAGAAAGGAATATCAACGGACATTGAGACATTAAGAGCTGAATCAATGTCTTTGTGAGGTAAGATTCCCATTCCTGTAGTAAGAAGATTTCCCCTAAAGGGCATTAAAGATTGCAATTTATCTACTCCATCATTACTCTTCAAGCAATATCTTTCTTTCAAAGTCTGTTGAACGGGATAACCTTTTTGCGTCTTCAAGGGTGATAAGATTTTTTTTGTGAAGTTCAAGAAGATGTTGATCCATCGTTTGCATTTTGTACATTAGATTACCGTTTTCGATATGCTTTTCGATCTCTTCCAATCGCCCTTCTCTTATACAGGCCTGAATGGTTGTTGTCGCCCTCATTATCTCAACAACGGGTAAGATATTTTCACCTGACTTATCTTTTATTAGTCTCAAAGAGATTGTTGCTACTATAATATCGGCAAGTCTATGCCTGATAATCTCCTGTGCATCAGGTGGAAAGTGCCCTACCAGCCGATTTATAGTTGATACCGCCCCCTGGGTATGAAGCGTTGAGAAGACAAGATGTCCCGTTTCTGCCGCCTTTATGCAGGCATCAATAGCATCCCTGTCTCTCATCTCACCAACCATAATAACATCGGGATCCATTCTCAGTGCAGATTTTAAAGCGGTGTTAAAACTATCGGTATCAAAACCCACCTCTCTCTGAATAATGCAACTCTGTTTGGATCTGAAAAGAAACTCGATAGGATCTTCAATAGTAACTATATTGTAACTAAAATTTTCGTTAAGATAGTTTATCATAGCTGCAAGGGTTGTAGATTTGCCGTTTCCTGTTGGGCCGGTAACCAATATCAAGCCGTTAGGAGCCTGCGCTATCTCTGCAAGAACCGTTGGCAGGTTTAGCTCTTCGAAAGTTCCGATCTGGGGTGGGATAACCCTCATTACGATACCTATACTACCCCTTTGTCTAAAAAGGCTAACCCTGAATCTACCACCATTCGGCAGGGAATAGGTTGAATCCATATCATTTTTAAAAGACTCAATGGTAAGATTGTGTTGTTCCAATACTCTTTCTGCAATAAACTGTGTATCCTTTGAAGACAAATTAGGTAGCTTTGATTTTATAAGCTGACCCTTGACACGAAAGAAAGGGGGATTATCTGCCTCAAAGTGTATATCAGAAACCCTCTTTTGAAAGGCTATCTCAAGAATCTGGTTGAAAGTTTTTAAATCCATATATTTTCTATAGTTTATTCTGTCTTCTTACTTTTTTCAAACATTTTTCTATAAAGCATCAATTCCACTGAAGAGTTCAGAAAATCCCTGAGTATCTCAAATATCTCCCTGAAATAAACCTTTTTTTGAGTATCTCCATATAAAAAGGCTAACAATTTCCCTGCACCCTTTATGGGGATTAAAAATATTTCTTCATCTTCAGGTTTACCAAAAAGGCTAAAAAAAGGTTCACTGTTTTCTCTGTCAAGTTTCCTATAAATTAGCTCTCCACTGTTTACTAAATCGTAAAGACCAGAGCTTAAAACAACTCTTTTGGGCAGATCCTGAATGGTTATTCCAATTACATTTTCAAGATAATAGCCATCCTTATGGGCTACCAAGATAGCGCTACGTTCGAAATAGTCAGAGATAAATTTTAAAGACAGATTTATGATTTCTGAAATTTTTGTGGCATTACCTATTTGATTTGTCAGATTCTTAAAATTTCTGATCTCACTATTATCTGAATAAGTTCCTAAATTTTTAATATAATTTTCTATCGATTCATAAAAAAGAATAACTTTCTCTATATTTTGTGAGTTATGAACTGGTTTTGGAAAGACGGACAAAACCCCTTCCTTAAGCAGATTCAGAACGATTTCTTTATTTTCCCAGTCAACAAGCTGAATAAATTTTACTACCGGAAACTTATTCCTTATCCCCTTTTTCAGATTATTATTTTTTTCACCGTTAAAGATATTCTCAGAAAGATAGTCTGTTATAACAACGGGTATTAATTGTTTTGATAGAGATTGCTTTATTATAATAGATATGTTGTCTACACTATCCGTTGTAAAAACAAAGACCCCCATTGATTTTGCCATGATGTTAATAACATAGGACATAAACTCATCTTTGGTAAGTAAGATTATAGCAACTGAAATATCTTCTCTTTGCATTCTCTGACTGTATCTGGTAAGAAAATTAACTATTTTCTCTTCATCTGCTTTTGTAGCATCAGGAAATGCTATAAACACCTTTTTTCTGTGTGGTTCAGACAAATCCTGGGCATCGACACATTTAAATACTGATGGTATCTTTCTTTCTATTTTGTCAATATTATCCAGACCGAGAATATCTTCTGATATAGTTATTTCTCCTTCAGGCTCTTCCTTCGCTCTAATCTGATGATCAAAAATACCCTTATCAAGTAAGTTATCTCTTCTCATCTCATCAAAGATTCTAAGAGATTCCATAAGGGTATTCTGGGTACTGATGTAGAAGCTACCTTTTAAAAGATCTGCAAGATACTGAAAATTATCATCTACATCCATTTTGTCTACAACAAGCTGAAAATTACCGCTCTGCCATGTCAGGATATCCACTACCGTAAGTTCTACAAAACTCTGCAGAAGAGATAATGCCGATTCTGGGGTCAGAATATTTTGTTCTACCAGATATGCTATCAGCGGTTTACCCAAACTACCTTTTTTTTCAATTAAATTGTTAACGAAACTATCATCAATATTTTTTTTGTCTCTGATTACCCTCATAAGAGAAGAGAAGGTATCGGGATGGGATACACTGACTATAAGACCATCTTTCAAGGCAAATATATATTCCAAACCGTCGGTTCTTACATAAAGAGTTCCTGTTTTCTTGGTAGAGTTAAGAAGCTGGATAACATCTACGATTGGTAAATGCTCTAAATTTCCGCTAAATGACACAACACCACTCCTTTAAAAAACTTAAACATATTTTAATCTATTTTACAATCAAATTTGAATTGAAATTTTTGAAGGGATATAATTACTTTAGGCTATGTTTACAACTAATATTGACATGAGAAGAGTCAGACTATTGAAAGATTTAGAAATCAAAACCACAGGTCCTGTCATCTACTGGATGAGCAGAGACCAGCGAGTCAATGACAACTGGGCGTTAATTTTTGCTCAGACACTGGCAATTGAAAACAAAAGCCCCCTTTATGTTGTTTTTTGTCTCGCCAACTCTTTTTTAAACGCAAACCTAAGACATTATATGTTCATGTTAAAGGGACTTAAAGAAACTCAGGAAGAGTTATATAACAAAAACATTCCCTTTTATATATTGCAGGGAGATGTTACAGAAGAGTTAACCAGGTTCATTAAAAGTAAAAAAATATCTGCTGTTGTAACAGATTTTGATCCTTTAAAGATAAAACGGTTATGGAAAAAAAAGTTAATTAAAGAAATTAACATACCTATATTCGAGGTTGACGCCCATAATATAGTCCCCTGCTGGCTTGTCTCTGATAAAAAAGAGTTTTCCGCCCGCACATTCAGACCTAAAATCAACAGGCTCCTTCCGGATTTTTTGACAGAATACCCCAAAATTATCAGACATCCTTTCGGAATAAATCTTAACAGATCCAATTTAGACATAAAAAAAATTGTTAATAATCTAAAAATTGATAAAAGTATAAAGGAGGTTAAAGCTATAGCTCCGGGAGAAAAGAATGCATTGAAGACACTAAATAGATTCCTTAAGGAAAAAATCTTCCTTTATGGTGAGCAAAAAAATAATCCCGCAAAAGATGCTTTATCAAACTTATCACCATATCTGCATT
>JAOAGA010000083.1:5510-5775 GCA_026415985.1 Pseudomonadota bacterium
AAAAAGAGGTTTTTTTAGAAGAGCTGATTGTCAGGAGAGAGTTATCGGATAATTTTTGTTATTACGAAGAAAACTATGACAATTTTGATGGATTCCCTGAATGGGGAAAGGAAACCCTAAACAGACACAGAGGAGACAAACGGGTTTATGTTTACAAACTGGAGGACTTTGAAAAGGCAGAAACCCATGATATTTTGTGGAACTCGGCACAAAAAGAGATGGTTATAACAGGAAAGATGCACGGATATTTAAGAATGTACTGGGC
>JAOAGA010000084.1 GCA_026415985.1 Pseudomonadota bacterium
GAGCTTAACCGCTGGCTTAGACAGAAGCGATACAATTAAAAAGTCAAGTTACACACTGAATGGTAATACCTTCTCAGCAGGTAGTGAAGGTGACTATACCGCAGTTAACTTCGGTGCTGGTTTCAAAGAGAAGCTCTGGGGCTGGAACGGCAGGGTTGAATACAGAGACGGGAAAGAACAGGACAAAGCAGGGCTATTCACATCTATATACGGAGAGGTAAAGGAAGGGATAGGGATTGGCTCTTCATTTCAGATTTTTGATACAAAGACTCACACAACGGAACAGATATTTGCTGACTTAAGGTTTGGCCTTGTTTACAGACCAAAAATCTCAAAATGGACGCTTCTTGAAAGATTAGATATTATTCTTGATAGTATAAGAGGCGGTGAAAGCCCTTACGATAGCTTAAGATTTATAAATGTAGCAAATCTAAATTATAAGGATAGCAAAAAATGGCAGTTCTCCGTTCAGTATGGAGCAAAGTATGTAACAGAAAGAATCGATGAGAGAGACTACAGAGGATTTACCGACCTTATTGGGTTTGAATGCAGATACGATATTAAAAATAACTGGGACATAGGTTTAAGGGCAAAACTTCTCCATTCATGGAACGCTGACCAATATAAATATAGCTTCGGACCTACTGTTGGTTATACCCCAAAGAGAAATATATGGATTAGTTTAGGCTATAACTTTATTGGTTTTACAGATAGAGATTTCTCCAAATCTGATTTTACCTCTCAGGGAATATTCTTTAATTTCAGGCTTAAGTTTGATCAGGATGACGTGAAAAACTCCGTCAGATGGATTGTAGGCTCAGGTGGCAATTAAGTCCTGTAGGCAGAGTTAATCTTTACATAGTCAGTTGTTAAATCGGAGGTATAAAAAACCGCAGACTCCTTGCCTGAATTCAGGTTTATGGTTACGGTTACCTCATCATCCTTCATTTTTTCCTTTAATTTTTTTTCACTAAAACCCTTTACCTCAACACCGTTTCTGACGACGGGCATTCCAGCGATATCAATATCAATCTTATCTTCCTTTATAATTACTCCGCTTCTGCCTATACCCGCCATAATCCTCCCCCAGTTGGGATCACAGCCATAAAAGGCGGTTTTAACAAGCTGAGAGTTCGCTACAGTCTTTAATATTTTCAAAGCAGACTTTCTATCTTTTGCACCGTGCAATATAAACTTTATAATCTTCGTAGCCCCCTCTCCATCTTTAACAATGAGTTTGGCAACGTCTAAACAGGCAGAGCTTAAATTTTCAGAAAAAATCTTAAAATTTTCGTCTTTTTTATCAATAAGTTTATTACCCGCAAGCCCGCTTGCAAAGGCAAGAACCATATCGTTCGTGCTTGTATCGCCATCAACGCTTATTATGTTAAAGGAGTTATCAACCGCTGATTTCAGAGCAGATGAAAGAAGATCCTTTGAAATATTTGCATCAGTGAATATAAATACAAGCATTGTTGCCATATCCGGTGCGATCATGCCTGCACCTTTGCCGAGGACAAGAATATTAATCTTTTTGTCATCTGTCTTAAAGCTTCTATGACTTACCTTCTCAAAGGCATCGGTAGTTTGAATTGCAGAAGAAAACTCCCTGAAATCATCCTTTTTTAAGTTGTCTATAAGATTTTCAAAGGAAGCTTTTATAATATTCACAGGCATCTTAACGCCTATGACTCCCGTAGAGGCAAAGCTTATCTTTTCAGGATCTATTTTAAGTTTTGAACCCAGTGCAGAAACTATTGTCTTTATGTCAGCCATACCATCTTTTACACAGGCATTGGCATTACCACTAACAACAAGAAGTGCCCCGGGATAATTTTTCTCTATAACCCTTTTTGTATAAGTTACTGAAGGAGATTTTACCCTGTTTTTTGTATAAAGCCCTGCAGATATGACCTCTTTTTCAAACAAAACCAGCCCTAAATCATTTTTCCCGTTCTTTTTTACGCCTGCTGATATGCCAGAGAAAAAAAATCCCTTGGGAATCATTTTTCAGCTCCGCAACATTTCTTATATTTTTTTCCGCTACCACAGGGGCAGGGATCGTTTCTGCCAACCTTACCACTTGCCTTTAATGGCTCCCTTTTGCTGTCGCTTCCGCCGAATCTTAAATTTTTAATCTTTTCTTCCTCGTCTTCCAAATCAGGTATCTCTTCCTGTTTCAGTATTCTTACATTAAATAGCTTGGTTATTGTATCTTTTCTGAAATTTTCAAGCATCTCCATAAAAAGGTAATGGGCCTCCTTCTTGTATTCCACCAAGGGATCCTTTTGGGCATATCCTCTAAGCCCTATACCCTCTTTCAGGTGATCTATGGCAAGGAGATGATCTTTCCAATGACTATCGAGAGAGGTTAAAAGAAAATATTTTTCTAACTCCCTCATTGTTTCTTCGCCATAATCGGCCTCTTTTTTCTCGTAATACTCAAAAATAATTTTTTCTAAATGAGAGTAAAGGCCATCCTCATCGGGGTAAAAATTTTCAACCTCTTCTGTTGTTATTCTTATATCAAAGACACTTCTCAGAATATCTACAAAACCCTTTATATTCCAATCTTTCTTTTTTTCAGGAATCAAAATATCAAAGGTCCAGTCTAAAACCTCATATATTGTATCTTTTACAGAGCCCTTTATATCTTCATTTTGCAAGATCTTTCTTCTGAAGGAATAAACAAAAATTCTCTGTTGGTTCATCACATCATCATACTCAAGAAGATGTTTTCTTATCTCAAAGTTATGGGCTTCAACCCTCATCTGAGCCTTCTCTATAGCCTTTGATACCATAGTGTGTTCTATAGCCTCACCGTCTTCTATTCCAAGTCTGTCCATAATACCTGCAATTCTATCGGAGCCAAAGATTCTCATCAGATCATCTTCCAAAGACAGATAAAACCTTGAACTACCGGGATCACCCTGCCTTCCTGCCCTTCCTCTTAACTGATTATCTATTCTTCTGCTTTCATGTCTTTCCGTTCCTATTATGTGAAGCCCCCCTAAGGCAATAACCTTCTCTTTCTCTGCCTCACATTGTTTTTTCATTTCAGCAAGAATATTTTCAAATTCGGGATTGTTGGTATCGTAGCCAACCTTTGCCTTTGCAAGTAGTGTAGGATTGCCACCTAAGATTATATCTACCCCTCTACCTGCCATATTGGTTGCGATTGTAACTGTCTTTAATCTGCCAGCCTGAGCAATTATTTCTGCCTCACGCTCGTGGTGTTTTGCGTTTAATACCTGGTGAGGTATCCCTTCCCTTTTTAATAATGATGAGACCTTTTCGTTTTTCTCTATGGAAGTCGTTCCGACAAGGACAGGTCTTCCTGTCTGATAGAGCTTTTTTATTTCCTCAACAACCGCTTTGTATTTCTCTTTCTCAGTTTTAAAAACAACATCTGGATGGTCAATTCTTATCATCTTTTTATTTGTTGGGACAACTACAACGTCTAAGTTATAGATCTTTTTAAACTCTGCAGCCTCAGTCTCTGCGGTTCCGGTCATACCTGCCAACTTTTTATACATTCTGAAATAGTTCTGGAAGGTAATTGTAGCAAGGGTCTGGTTCTCCTTTTCTATCTTTACCTTTTCCTTAGCCTCAATGGCCTGATGGAGTCCCTCACTCCATCTTCTGCCCGGCATAAGCCTTCCTGTAAACTCATCAACTATAATAACTTCACCGTCTTTTATCACATAATCTACATCTCGCTTAAAAAGATGATGAGCTCTCAACGCCTGATTTACATGGTGGAGTATATTCATATTGGAAGGATCATAGAGGTTGCTGATCTTAAGCAGGTTCTCAACCTTTGTAATACCCTCTTCTAATAATGTAATGGTTCTTGATTTCTCATCGATAGTAAAATCGGCATCTCTTTTAAGATAGGGAATAATTTTATCAATAATATAGTAAAGATCCGTGCTGTCCTCTGAAGGTCCCGATATAATAAGGGGAGTTCTTGCCTCATCTATCAGAATACTGTCAACTTCATCGACTATGGCAAAGTTAAAATCCCGCTGAACATAATCCTTAAGAGAGTATTTCATGTTATCTCTCAGATAATCAAAACCAAACTCATTATTTGTCCCGTAGGTAATATCCGCATCGTAAGCCATCTTTCTTTCGTCATCGTCAAGACCATGAACAATACAACCAACGGTAAGGCCTAAAAATTTATATATGGTTCCCATCCATTCACTGTCTCTTTTTGCCAGATAGTCGTTTACTGTTACTATATGGACACCTTTACCAGTCAGGGCGTTCAAATAGGCAGGAAGGGTTGCGACAAGCGTCTTTCCTTCTCCCGTCTTCATCTCAGCAATCTTGCCCTGATGTAAAACAATGCCACCTATAAGCTGACAGTCAAAATGCCTCATCCCCAAAGTTCTCCTGCTTGCCTCTCTGACCACCGCAAAGGCATAAGGAAGAATAGCATCAAGGGACTCTCCCTTTGCTATCCTTTCTTTGAACTCTAAGGTTTTTCCCTTTAATTCTCCATCGGTAAGAGAGGAGACAGAACTCTCAAGCTCGTTTATCTCATTTATAACAGGATAAATTGCCTTCAACTCCCGTTCGTTTTTCGTACCCATAATCTTTTTGAGTATAAACTCTAACATAGTATCTCCTGATGTTTTAATAGGAAGACTGTCTTAGATGCTAAATAAAATTTAGCTGAAGAGATATTTGATAGGATTAACCGGCACACCATCAATCCTGACTTCATAGTGGACATGGGGACCCGTGCTTTTTCCAGAGCTACCAACCGCACCTATTATGTTACCTTTCTTGACTTTTTGGCCTACAACCACGTAGGATTTAGACAAATGAGCATACCTTGTAACAATACCATAACCATGATCAATAACTACAACCTTTCCATAACCAGCATCATTACCAGACTCTATAACAACTCCTTCACCTGCTGATTTAACCTGTGTTCCAGCCGGTGCTGATATATCTATACCCTCATGATACTCTGTAACGCCGGTAATAGGATCCTTTCTCCAGCCAAACTCAGAGGTGATTAGCCCTCTGGCAGGCCAGATAGATGGAGTTGCCATAAAAAGAGACCTTCTGTCTTCAAGATATTCAGCAAGTTCATTTAAGCTTTTTTCTCTTAACTTAATTTCCTCTTCAATCTTAGATGCCTTTTCTTCAAGGACCTTTACCATCTCATTTGAGTTGACCTTAGATACACCACCTGCAGAAGGAGTTCCTATATTATTGACATCCAGGTTAACAAGCTCACGGACCTTAAGATCTATGTTTTGTAATCTTGCAAGCTGAGTTTCGATAAACTGTATTTTAGCATTGAGATTTTCAATCTCTACCTTTTGCTTTAAATTTATCTTTTCTACCTCTGATAATTGGGCTACCTTGTTTTTCAGACTAAAATAATTGAAAAACATAAAAAGAGAAGATAGCCAGAAGATAATTGAAACTATTGCAAAAACTTTAAACCAGTTTGATGTAATATTGAACTTCTTTATGTTTGTTGAATCATGGGGAAGTATCATTAAGGTGAAAAACTTTGGGTTTTTCCAGTCGTTTTTATGCCTGTTATAAAACTCTTTTATTTTTGAGAAAAAAACACCCCTTGCCTCTTTTAACTTTTCCATAGTATTGAGATGATAACTAAAAAAAACAATTATGTCAAACTTTTTTCTTGCCTTTTAGGCTATATTTTAATAAATTGAAAAATACTTCAAAGATAATGTTGAACGTTCATTAAT
>JAOAGA010000085.1 GCA_026415985.1 Pseudomonadota bacterium
AAATCAAGGTCAACGGAAAACCTATTTAGTCCATAGCAGAGTCTTAACATTGTCCCGCCAGTAAAAATAAGACTATCAAGGAGTTTTCCACTTTTAAGTCTATCTAAAACCTCTATCTCAAAGTGTTCCTGTTTAACTAAATCTTGCATATTGTCTGAAGAAGCCTCCGTGTTTTTTCAGGGAACTTTTTAATAAGGCTTTTTATCCTTTTAATATCAAGTTTTCTTATATCAATTGAATCAATATCAAAGGCATATTTGCCAAAGGAATATAGATATATTGCATCAATAAAAGCTTTCTCTTTTGAAGCTATAAAGAAATCTCTCTCCTTTATAAAATCAAAGTAAAGTTCCTTTTTAAGTTTATAAAAATTAAATCTTACCCCTTCAATTTCAAGTCTTTCCGTTCTCTTAATACAGACTGATTCACAATAATTCCTTTGCACCTGAGTTGTCGCTTCATAATAGGAAAGTGCTGTCATTAGCGAAATATATGATGGCACTTGAAGAATATTTGAAATCTTGTAAAAGTCCTGTATAGAGCTTCTCTGCCATCTGTCTTTCAATATGTAGAAGTCTTTTTTAAGCCTTATAAAGATTCCTTTTTCAACATATCTTGAACAAAAAACCTTCGCAGATGGCTCTTTTATTTCAAGAAGCTGAGCTACATCATTGTGGCTAAAATAGAGTCTGTCTTCCAAGTCTTTGATTTTTAAATATTTCATTGAAGATATATTATTAACATTTTTGTTAATTATGTCAACTTAATAAAGTTTCAAAAAATCAAAAATGTAAGCTATATTTTTGTTATATCATAAGAGTTTTAGCTCTCTAGTATTGTTATGTTGTGTTAACCAAAATTTTAGTACCAAAAGAATTTTTTGGTTTTAATTTTTAATCTTTTTCAAGCCTATCCAAAGTCTATCCATATTCTATTCAAAAGTAAAATAAAACCCAATAAATTCAATAACTTGTCTTCTGTTGTAGCGGGTTCGATTCCCGCCACCTCCACCAAAAGAAGATTAGCCAAAAGTAATATTGTTTTTCCCTTTTCTCTTGCTTTCATACATAAACTTATCAGCTCTGTCAACTACAGATGCAACAGAATCATTATCATAAATAATTGTTGCGCCAATTGATAAAGTTGCCTGAACCTTTTCGTTTTCAATCATAATAAAAGAGTTTTGTATAAGGTTATTTATTTTGAATGTGATATTTTTTAAATCCTCTTCGGTTTTTAATTCAACTACCAGCACAAACTCGTCTCCTCCCCATCTTCCAACCGTATCATAAAATCTGACATTATTTCTTAAAGTAGAGGCAACCATAAGTAGCACTCTATCCCCGACATTATGTCCATAAGTATCATTTATAAATTTAAAGTTATCTATATCTATAAAAATTACTCCATATGATCTGTTGTATCTTTTTGTTTCAAGTAATTTTGTTGATATTGTTAATTCTAAGAACCTTCTATTTGATAATCTTGTTAATTCATCGAGCAGAACAGCCTCTTCAAGATGTTTTACTCGTTCTTGAAGAGATTTTACATAACTTATATCTCTAAATATCTCCACAGCACCAATTACTTCATTCTTTATATTGAAAATTGGTGCACAATAAACCGAGACTGGTACACGTTGACCATTTTTATGATGCAAATAGACTTCTGCTTCTTGTGGTATTCCAGATTTAATTGCCCAGTCGAGAGGACAACTATCGGTGCATAATTCTTTTCCAGAATCATCAATATGTCTTAAAAGGTTATCCTTACAGTATCTCCCTAATACTTCCCTTTTTGAAAAACCTGTTAATTCAACCGCACATTTATTCCAGTACAAGATTTTTCTATATTTATCAGTGAAATAAACTCCATCATTAATGTTTTCAAGGAGTATTTTATAAAAGCCCTCTGGAAAAATCATAGAAGTATTTTATATTATTTAAATTAGAAATCAAGGGAAGTTATTAGATTGGGTATTAAATTTTAAAAAATTAAAAAAGTTATTAACAAAACTGTGGAACTAAAATTTTTAATGAAATTTTTTCTTTCAGTTGCTTTAAAAGTGTTTTAGTAATAAAATTAAAAAATTATGAAATACTTTATATATGCATTTGCAGACCATGAAAGAAATTATTTAAAAAAAATTATTAGCATTTTTGTATTTTTATGTTTATTTTTCAATCCATCTTTCTTTACAGATTTACAAATAGATAAACCCTATGGCAACCTTAGTTATGTTGAAGATATCGTTCTTTTAAATCAAATAGATTTTTCACAATTCGACAAGGACCCCAGTAGGGTCCGTGTTGTCAGTTTAAACTCTGAAAACATTTGCCTGTTAGAAATATTTTTAAAAATTCTTTTTTGCTTTATATCAGTTACCTTTCTTTTAATAAATCCAACCTTAACTTTTTTAGAAGATTTATTTGTAAGGGCTCCTTAGATAACAAACCAAAAGACCATCTACACCTTATCTTTTTAAAATCTTAATTTAAAGGAGCTTAATATGCAGATATTGCTTTATGCATTTTTTTCTGTTTTTTCAATTGTTTTTACATCTTTTGGCTTAGCCTATGCAAGCGAAGCGGATATAAAAATCCCTGAACTGGATAATGTTATTTTTCCTTTTTTTCATGGTACCCATGGTTTGGTCATTATGTATTCGGGTCTTATTGTTTGTTTGATAGGTATTTTATTCGCAATTATAAAATATATGCAGATTAAAAAAATACCGGTTCATAGAGAAATGGCAAAGGTTTCAAATATCATCTGGGAAACCTGTAAATCCTATTTAGCTCAGCAAGGAAAATTTCTTATAGTCCTTTGGGTGCTTATAGCGGTTTGTATTTATTACTACTTTGGTTTTCTTGAACACAAATCAGTGATCGATCTGGTTATAATCCTTGCAAGTTCTATTCTTGGTATTCTTGGTTCCTATGGAGTTGCATGGTTTGGAATGAGATTAAATACTTTGGCAAATTCAAGGACAGCTTTTGCCTCTCTCCAGAATAAGCCAGTAAAAGTTGTTACAATTCCTATGCATTCAGGTATGAGTGTTGGGCTTTTACTTGTTAGTATAGAGTTATTCTTTATGATTTGCATCCTCATATTTCTGAAAGACCTTGCAGGTGCATGTTTTATTGGTTTTGCTATTGGTGAATCACTTGGTGCAAGCGCCCTTAGAATTGCTGGTGGTATATTTACAAAAATTGCTGACATAGGCGCAGACTTAATGAAAATAGTATTTAAGTTACCCGAAGACGATCCCAAAAACCCTGGTGTAATAGCGGACTGTACAGGCGACAACGCTGGGGATAGCGTTGGTCCTACAGCAGATGGTTTTGAAACTTATGGGGTGACAGGTGTTGCATTAATAGCATTTCTTGCAACTGCTTTTGGAGATAAACCTATAACCTCTATGCTTATCATATGGATATTTGCTATGAGGATTATAATGATTTTCACGTCGATAGTTTCTTACTTTATAAATTACGGTATTACAAATGCTCTATATGGCAATTCAAAAAAGTTTAACTTCGAACAACCTTTGACAAATCTTGTTATGTTAACATCTGTGGTATCAATAATAGCAACCTTTGTCTCCAGTTATTTGCTAATAGGCGATGTGCAAGGCATACCATCATCTCTTTGGTGGGAATTATCGGTAATAATAAGCTGTGGAACTGCTGCTGGCGCACTAATTCCTGAATTCACTAAAGTTTTTACAAGCACCTCATCAAGACATGTTAGAGAGGTTGTTACATCTTCTGAGCATGGAGGTGCTTCTCTAAACATACTTTCTGGTTTTGTTGCTGGCAACTTTTCAGGATTCTGGCAGGGATTTCTGATACTTGCTCTTATGTTTATTTCCTATCTTGTGTCTCAAATGAGTGGTGTTACTCTTATCGTAAATTCATTAGGTATACCTTCATTTTCAGCCCCGATCTTTGCATTCGGCTTAGTTGCTTTTGGGTTTTTAGGAATGGGACCTGTAACAATCTGTGTTGATAGCTTTGGTCCAGTTTCTGATAATGCACAGTCCGTATATGAGCTTTCGAGAATAGAATCACTACCAAATATAAGAGAAGAGATAAAAAGAGACTTTGGATTTGATCCTGATTTCGATAAGGCCAAGGAGTATCTTGAAGAAGCCGATGGAGCAGGAAATACATTTAAAGCTACAGCTAAGCCAGTTCTTATTGGAACTGCTGTTGTTGGAGCAACAACTATGGTATTTGGGATAATAATGGTGCTATCCCAGTACTTGAAAATGACTAATCCAAGCATAACAATCGTTGAAAAATTAAGTATAGTCCAGCCAGAAATCATATTTGGATTACTAATGGGTGGAGCCACGATTTATTGGTTCACAGGGGCATCTACACAAGCGGTTGTATCAGGTGCATATAAAGCTGTAGTATTTATAAAAAACAACATAAACCTGAATATCGAAACCGCCTCAATCAAGGATAGTAAGGAAGTAGTAAAGATATGCACCCAGTATGCTCAAAGGGGAATGATAAACATCTTTATTGCGATTTTCTTCCTTGCTCTTGCCCTTTCGTTTTTCAATCCCTATTTCTTTATAGGCTATCTAATAAGCATTGCCTTCTTTGGACTTTATCAGGCAATATTTATGGCAAACTCTGGTGGTGCATGGGACAATGCCAAAAAAATAGTAGAAGTAGAGCTCAAGAAAAAGGGGACTGATCTACATTCTGCAACGGTTGTTGGTGACACAGTTGGTGATCCTTTCAAAGACACCTCTTCTGTTTCCATGAACCCTGTAATAAAATTCACCACGCTCTTTGGTCTTCTTGCAACAGAGATTGCAATAACCATGCACGGCAATGGCTTAAAGATAATGATAGGAACAGCTTTTCTATTAATAGCCCTATTTTTTATTTATCGTTCCTTTTATGGAATGAGAATAGAGGAAAACTTAGAACTATAAAAAATAATAATTGGCTTCCTGCAAAAATCAGGAAGCCAATTATTCTCTTTCGATCTTAGTTTGCAACACTTTTCATATCTTCAATATTTGCAAAGCAGAATAGTTTTTGATAAGATTAATCAAAAAACAGGAGAGCTTATATGCAGACTTTTCCTATAATAAAAGAAAAAGGTCATATAATCATAGATATTGATGGCAAACGGGCTCTTATAGACACCGGTGCACCATTTACCTTTGGATCAGGTGATTTCCAACTTTGCGGAAAATCTTACACACCACTTACAAACTTTATGGGTAATACAATTGAAAGCATATGCAAACTTTCGGGGATGAATTTCGACATACTCATTGGTAATGACGTATTAAGCAAGCAAAATATCAGAATTCGCTGGAAAGAGGGTTTTATTGACTTTGGTGATGATATAGATGAATATGATTACGTTCAACAATATAACAATTTTATGGGAGTTATCGTTTTTCCTATTAAAATTTCAGGGCAAGACACTAATGCCATTCTTGATACCGGTGCTTTCATTTCATATATTTCAGATGATTTAGTTTTAGACAGAGAAAAAAGCGAAGAAATCGAAGACTTTCATCCCTTAGCTGGAAGATATAAAACGGATATTTACATAATCCCTGTCTGCTTAAATGTAAGAGACGTGGAACTACAATTCGGAAC
>JAOAGA010000086.1 GCA_026415985.1 Pseudomonadota bacterium
CAACATGCCCTATCGTCCCTATGTTAACATGGGGCTTCTTCCTCTCAAACTTAGCCTTTGCCATATTAAGCCTCCTACTTTCCTGCTCTAAGTTTTAATATTTGTTCAGCAATATTTGCTGGAACAGGTTCATAATGTGAAAACTGCATCGTATATGTAGCTCTACCCTGAGTCATAGAGCGTAAATCTGTTGCATAACCAAACATATCTGCCAAAGGAACAAAGGCATTTATAACCTGAGCAGAACCTCTCATTTCCATGCCCTGAATCCTTCCTCTTCTTGAGTTTAAATCACCCATTACATCACCCATAAAGTTTTCCGGAGTAACAACCTCTACCTTCATTATAGGCTCTAATAGTATGGGACTTGCCTTTGAAAACCCTTCTTTAAAGGCCATTGAGCCTGCAATCTTAAAGGCCATTTCTGATGAATCAACCTCGTGATAGGAACCATCAAAAAGAACAACCTTTACATCTGTTACAGGATAACCCGCAAGAACACCTAAATCAAGGGCTTCTCTGATACCTTTCTCAATAGCGGGAATATATTCTTTAGGAATAACACCGCCTACAATCTTGTTTTCAAATATAAAGCCACTTCCCGGCTCCAAAGGCTCAATTTCTATCCAGCAATGACCATACTGACCTCTACCACCGGTCTGCCTGATGTATTTGCCCTCAGCCTTTGCTTTCTTCGTGATTGTCTCTTTGTAGGCAACCTGAGGCTTACCAACGTTTGCTTCTACCTTGAACTCTCTCATTAATCTATCAATAATAATCTCTAAATGAAGCTCTCCCATACCAGAAATAATAGTTTGACCTGTTTCCTCATCGGTCTTCACCCTGAAAGATGGGTCTTCCATCGCAAGCTTTTGCAGTGACATCCCCAGTTTTTCCTGATCAGCCTTGGTTTTTGGCTCTACAGCAATAGAGATTACCGGTTCAGGAAACTCCATTGCCTCAAGTATTATTGGTTTATTCTCATCACAAAGGGTATCACCGGTAGTAGTAAACTTAAGACCTACCGCAGCAGCAATATCCCCTGCAAGTACTTCCTTTATCTCTTCTCTCTTATTGGCATGCATCTTAAGGAGTCTGCCTATCCTTTCCTTTTTCCCTTTTGTTGAGTTATAAATATAACTACCCGATTCCAAAGTTCCCGAATATACCCTAAAATAGGTTAACTGTCCGACAAAAGGATCGGTCATTATCTTAAAAGCTAATGCTGAAAAAGGTTCGTTATCATCAACTTTTCTGATTTCTTCTGAACCATCGGGAGTTTTTCCCTTAATGGGTGGTATATCAATTGGTGAAGGCAGGTAATCAACTACCGCATCAAGCAGTGGCTGAACACCTTTATTCTTAAAGGCAGATCCGCATAAAACCGGTATTATTTTAAAATCCAGTGTTCCTTTTCTTAATGTTGAGATGATTTCTGCTTCGGTTATTTCTCCACCTTCAAGATATTTTTCCATTACAGATTCGTCTATATCTGAGATTTTCTCTATGAGCTTTTCTCTCCACTCTTCTGCTTGGGATCTGTATTCAGATGGTATTTCTTCATAATGAAATTTTGCGCCTAACGTTTCGTCTTCCCAGACAACCGCTCTCATCCTGACAAGGTCAATTATTCCTTGATATTTATCTTCTGCACCAAGGGGAATAACTACAGGGACAGGATTGGTTCCCAACCTCTCATACATCATATCAACAACACGAAAGAAATCCGCTCCCACTCTATCCATCTTATTAACAAAGGCAATTCTCGGAACTCTGTATTTATCTGCCTGTCTCCAAACCGTTTCAGACTGAGGTTCTACTCCACCTACCGCACAAAACACCGCTATGGCACCGTCCAGAACTTTAAGAGATCTCTCAACCTCTATAGTAAAATCAACATGTCCCGGTGTATCTATTATATTGACCCTGTGGTTTCTCCAGAAACAGGTTGTTGTAGCAGAGGTAATAGTAATACCTCTTTCCTGCTCCTGCTCCATCCAATCCATAGTTGCCGTGCCTTCATGCACTTCACCGATCTTATAAGACACACCGGTATAATAAAGTATCCTTTCGGTAACAGTCGTCTTACCTGCGTCTATGTGAGCCATTATGCCAATATTTCTACATCTTTCTAATGGAACTGTCCTTGCCAAAACATTACTCCTTTACTTTTATTTACCAACGAAAATGTGCAAAAGCCTTATTGGCTTCAGCCATTTTGTGTACATCTTCTCTCTTTTTTACTGCATTACCCTTATTATTGTAAGCGTCAAGAATTTCACCTGCTAATTTGTTCGTCATTGTCTTTTCATTTCTTCCCTGAGCAGCAGTAATCAGCCATCTGATAGCCAAAGAGACTTTTCTTTCAGGCCTTACTTCCATAGGAACCTGATAGGTAGCACCTCCGACTCTTCTTGGTCTTACTTCTATTAAAGGTTTAACGTTTTCAAGAGCCTGCCTGAAGACTGTTATCCCATCTAAATTTAATTTCTGACCAGCACTTTCAAGAGCTTTATAAAATATATGCTGAGCAACTGTTTTTTTACCCTTCAACATAAGCCTGTTTATAAACTTTGTAACAATCACATCATTATAAACAGGATCTGGTAAAACCTTTCTGACCTCTGCTCTTCTTCTTCTTGCCATTTTAATTACTCCAAAATATTTTTTTATGCCTTTGGTTTTTTAGTTCCATATTTGGAACGACTTTTTTTTCTGTTCTGAACACCCGCGGAATCGAGAGCGCCTCTTATAATATGATACCTGACACCGGGCAAGTCCTTTACCCTTCCACCTCTTATAAGCACTACCGAATGTTCCTGAAGATTATGACCTTCACCGGGAATGTACGATGTTACCTCATATTTATTTGTAAGTCTGACCCTTGCAACCTTTCTTAAGGCTGAGTTCGGCTTTTTAGGTGTTGTTGTATAGACCCTCACGCATACGCCTCTTCTTTGAGGACAATTTGTCAGGGCGGGAGATTTAGATTTACGCTTTACCTTTTCTCTACCTCTTTTTACTAACTGGTTAATCGTTGGCATAATCACCTCTTAAAATTATGTATATACAAAAAAATACAGAGTTTTAAAGTATATTTAAGCAAAAAAAATAAGTCAACAAAAAAATAGCTTCGCTTTTAAAGCTATTTTCCGTTCTCTATTTAAAAAAGCAAACAAACTACTAAAATAGAGAATAGATTATATAACATTTATTGTTGATTTCTGTCAAGAAAAATTTTCTAAAGACAGGCAAAAGAGGGTTAAGACATTAATCTAATAATTAAGCCAGAGGCTGAAATCTTTTTGTTTCCCTGTCAAGCTCATAAATCTTTCCGGTTTTTATCTCATAATACCAACCATACAGTCTGATTTCTGCCTTCTCTAACAACTCTTTTATAATCGGGTAGCTGATCAAGTTTTCTAACTGACTAAGAACATTATTTTTTTCAGTTAATTGTTGAATCTCGTTTTTATGAGATATTTCAAGTTGTTTTATTTTTTCTTTGACAGGTTGTGCAAAAAACAACCAATTTTTAAGATGGGGCATTTTTTCAAAAAATTTGTCTTCTTCGTATATAGCCTTCATTGCCCCGCAATCAGAGTGTCCGCATATTATTATATCACGTATGTTCAAACCTTCTATGGCAAACTCTATAGCCGCAGCTATACTGTTTTTATCACTAACTGCAGAAAATGGGGGAACGATATTCCCCACATTTCTAACAATAAATATCTCACCAGGCTTTGAATTGGTAATAAGATTGGGATCTATTCTTGAATCAGAACAGGTTATTAAAAGCACAGGAGGAGCCTGACCATCTCCTAATTTTTCAAAAAAATCTTTCTCTTCTTTATAATGTTCCTGAAATTTATGAATACCCTTATAAAGCTTTTCCATCTCTTAGCTCCCTGAAAGTTCTTCGTCTTTCTTCAGTAGTGTTTCTCTTGTTTTTTCTCTAAACTCTTCTAATTTCTTTGCTATGTCCGGATATTTTATTGAAAGAATCGAACAGGCTAAATAACCAGCGTTTTTTGCACCATCTATAGCAACGGTTGCAACAGGTATCCCCGGAGGCATCATAACAGTGGAATATAATGCATCTACACCATTTAAAGCACCTGAAGCCAAAGGAACACCGATCACGGGCAAGGTAGTATTTGCTGAAACAACCCCAGCGAGATGGGCAGCCATTCCTGCTCCGCATATTATTACTTCTATTCCTCTTTCTCTGGCTTTTTTAGCAAAATCTGCTGTTCTGTCGGGTAATCTGTGTGCAGAAGATATATGAATTTCATAGGGAACTTCCATCTCTTTCAGAACTTCTCCAGCCTTTTTCATAACCGGTAAATCACTGTCACTACCCATTAAGATTAAAACCTTAGGTGCCACCATATAACCTCCTTATTTTTGTTTTTATAATGTTTGGAAACTTTTTTCTTTTTTCTCACCAAATAATTTTCTAAAAATCTTTATTTATAATACACCATTTTTTCTAATCTTTCTATTCTTTCCTCAATGGGCGGATGGGTGCTAAAAAGCTTAACCAACCCACCACCCGATAGGGGATTAACTATAAAAAGGTGAGAGGTTGCAGGATTTGCCTCCATAGGTATCCTTTTGGCTGCATAGTCAAGCTTTCTTAATGCATTGGCAAGATACAGAGGATTACCGGATATTTCTGCACCACCATCATCGGCACCATACTCTCTCGATCTTGATATGGCAAGCTGAATCAGCATCGCAGCAATAGGGGCTACAATTATCATTATTATCGCAACAAGCGGATTACTGCCTTCATCATCGTCACTTCTGCTACCACCAAATATCATGGCCCATTGTGCCATCTGAGCCAAATAGCTGATGGCACCTGCAATTGCTGCTGCTATGGTAGCTACAAGAATATCTCTGTTTTTAATATGGGCCAACTCATGGGCTATTACTCCTTCCAGCTCTTCTCTTGACAGAATTCTCATTATACCAGTTGTAACAGCAACCACTCCATTCTCCGGGTTTCTTCCGGTAGCAAAGGCATTTGGTTGATCGCTCTCAATAATATAAACTCTTGGCATTGGTATCCCTGCCCTTTGTGATAGTCTTGCTACTATATTATATAGCTCCGGAGCTTCAGACTCTGAAACCGGCTGAGCCCTGTACATTGCAAGAACAATCTTATCAGAAAACCAGTAGGAAACAAAATTCATCCCAAAAGCCATTATTAACGCAAAAGTCATTCCTGTCCTTCCACCTATTGCCCCACCGATAAACACCAATAGTACGGTTAAAACTGCCATTAATATCATAGTTCTAAACCAACTCATGCCTTACCTCCTTATCTTTTGCCTTTAAACCAAAAAGACCTTTACCACAACAGCCAGATTGATATTACAAGCTCTTGTGATAAAGGTCTCGCTTGTTAGCCCCGCTAACCTCTG
>JAOAGA010000087.1 GCA_026415985.1 Pseudomonadota bacterium
ATCTAAAGTTTTATTCAATGATGTAGATATTAATATTATTATTACAATTCGCTATTAAAATATATTTATCATCGGGAGAGAACTTAATCTCATTAATATCCTTTACATTTATACCTATTTCTCCAATTAATCTTTCCGAAGCTAAGTTATAAACTTTTATTGAAGAGAGACCGGTAACATAACAGAACTTACTGCCACTAACAGAGGGTATTATATTTTTCTTCTTTTCATAAAAATTCGAAAGGACATTAAAGTGCTTGTGGAAACTAAAGGCACCCTCTATTTTCCCCTCTTCGATTACCGAGTAGATTAGTTTATTTTCAAAAAAACAGGCACATTCTACAAACTTATCATCTTTTATAGTTCTGACCAAACTTAACTCCGGTGTCTTGTAAATGGAAAGTACCCTATGTCCGATCAGTAGTGAGAACTCGCCATATTGCTCGTTCTCATCCATAAACTTGACAGTGTTACTGCCTGCATTAATTTTATTTCTGATTTGATAAGTGTCTCTAAGTGTTTGAAAAAATGATAACAAGGGATAAACCTTTTTTTCTATAAATAGAATATCTCCATTCTTGTAAATTACTATTATGGAGCCATTTTTTAAAGAATGGACAGATAAAATCTCTCCTTTAGGCAGATTTAATCTGCCAATGAACTCTTTTTTAACGATATTGTAAAAATAAAGGTCACCTGCTTTATCAGAAAGAATAAGTGTATTATCTCCGTCAACTGTATAAGATGATATGCTCAGATTATTTAGAAGCAAATCCCAGTGAAGTCCGATCTTTTCCTGCACCTTTTTGTCTTTTATATCATCTTTTGCTGATAATTTAGTAAGATTAACAAGCTCATTTTCATCAAGTCTGAAAAATGACTTCTCGTTTAACTTATTATCCTGAAAAAGGAAAGTTCTTATTTCATCATTTATATAATAAACAAGCTCTTTCTTGTTTTTCAAAAGCCAGAGGTTTCCTCCCTGAAAGTTTGCTACACCCTGAGAGGAATCGTCTTTTGAGTTATATAGTTTTACTGCGATATTTGGTTGTGCCAGCGAGAGTTCAGGCAACAGGGATACTAAACAGATAATTAAATAAAAAAACTTCCTCATTATCATTATTATATTAATTTTTTTTAAAGTTTAAAGTAAAAAAGTTACTCAATTTTACTGTAAACCCTTTTCATGTTTTCAATAAACTTATGCTTACTAAAGTTTTCAACAGTTGCAAAACCGTTTTCTATTATCTTTTTTCTTTCTCTGATATCAAGAGACATCTTTATTTTGTTTGCAATATCATTAGGGTCGTATGGATTAACCAGATAGCCGTTCCAGCCATCTTTGATAAGCTCTTTTGTCCCACCCTCTTTAGAACCTATTACAGGCACTCCATAGGCCATCGCCTCTAAATAAACAAGACCGAAGGCCTCGGTAACAGATGGCATCGCAAAAACAGCACTTTTTTTCAATAGCTCAGTAACTTCTTCTCTTTTTAAATGTCCCCTAAACTCAACAATATCAGCAAAACCTCTATCTCTCAACCATTTTTCAATTAATCTCTGGTTTTTGTCCTTTCCTGCCACTATTATTTTCAGTAAGATACCCTCATCTTTTAACCTCTTCACTGCTTTAATTAACTGAAGTAACCCTTTTCTCTGAAAGTTACCGCCAACAAAAGCAACGATTTTCTCCTTAGGATGGCAATCAAAATTTTTTCCAGTAACATCTATAGGTGAGGCTATATAGACCGTCTCTATGTTTTTATCTTCCAAATCATAGAAGTCTCTTAGCCTTTCCTTTACATAATCGGTATTTGAGATAATTAAATCAAATTTTTTATAGGCCCTTTTTTCAAGATTAAAAAGTAAGGTATAATAAACAAGCCTTTTTTTCCAGTCTAAAAAATATTCCTTCAGTAAAGCCCTCGATTGCAAATCCCAAGAATAGGTATCATGGACAGAGCCAATAAAAAAAACCTCTGGAGATCTTTTCAGAAAAAGACCTTCCCGGGCATCTAAAAAATGAACAATATCAATGTTTTTTGACAAATCTGACAATATCTTGTTATAGATAATGGAAAGTTCAAACCAACCATTAGGACTTATACAAAACTTAGGTCTCTTGACCTTTATAAATCTTGGCGGGTCGTCATCACAATCGGGACTTACTATTGTAATATCATACCCTTCTTCCAAAAGTCCGTCGACAAGAAGCCTTGCATAGGTTCCAACACCACTATAAACATTGTTATATGTAGATGTAAAAAGAGCTACTTTTTTACTCATAATCAATGAGAACTAATATTAAGCATTTTTTAACCTTACGGTCAATTTTTTATTATTGCTTTTCCGGTTCATTAAGATTATTACGTTTGCTCCTGTAGAATTCATAACCTAAGGCAATTAACAGAGCACCAAAGCCGATCCAAAAAAGTGTGACACCTAACCTTAAGGTATCTGACTCATATTTAAACTCTATCTTGTGTTTACCTGCGGGAACAAAAATAGCCCTTAAGGTATTATAAGCTCTCAAAAGCTCAACCTTGTTACCATCAATATAGGCCTTCCATGCGGGATACCAGTTTTCACTATAAACAAGAATAGCATTGCCATCGTTTTCAACCTCAAGCTCTACTCTGTTAGGTTCGACCTTTTTGAACTCTATCCTTTCTCTTTGGCCCCTCTGCAAGGGAATTGCATTTTTCGGTTTTTCATTCAAAATGGCAATTTCTCTCGGATTAAATTCTGCATTAGACAATATGGCAAGCCCCTTTTCGTTGCTATCGACAACTCCATAGTTATATACAAAAAATGCCCTTCCGAAATCATAATTGTTCTTAAAAATCACAACGGGTCTTTCTCCCTTTCTTGCCACAGAATACATGGTTGTCTCATATATTTTCTGATATTTATTCTTTAGCAGGGGACTGCTTTCAATAAGTTTTGTGAGCTGTTCGTTCGGATCAAGTATGAGATATTTAATATTTAAAAGACTATCTATATTATTAGAAAAATTAACAAGTGAGTAGAGCTCCTCAAAATTTTTCAATGGTGTTGGATGATAACCTTCTATATTTGATATACCAAAAACCACCCATCTGTTATTTACTTCATCAACAGTGCTTTTAATCCTATAGGGAGTTTTATCCTCTTTTAAAAATTTTACAAGGTTATCTTCTCCCATAAACTGCTGAACATTCTCTTGCTTAGGCATCAATATTATAAACTTATTATTCAATGTCCATAAATCAAGAACTATTGCAAGAGGTATCAAAACGTAGGCTGCTTTAAGCGGAATCAGTTTTTTAACAGTAAGAAAAGCAAAAACACATATAAGTATCAGAGCGCCGACGAGAAAATAGAGGTTATACATAAAGAGGGAGTATCTCTGAAAAATATCCTGATATATCCCCCACAACATCTCTCTTACGAGTTCAAAACTTACAAGAAACTCAATTGTTTCTCTCTCAAAAAAGCTGCCCCAGAGGGCAAAAATACCTAAAATCAGGGTAATCCCTAAAAGAACATACCAAAACTTTTTAAGCAAGCCGTTCTGACCTTTTTTGATGTAATCCTCTATATAGTTAGCTCCAAAGCCAGCAAGACCTGCAAAAGCAAAGAAGGATGTCATTATGTAAACGAGAGGAATTCTGAAATTTTTAAACCCCGGAAATTTATATAGAATATCAAACAGAAAGGTATATTTACCAAGAGATAGCCAGATTGAGGCAATACCAAGTATTACAATAAGCTTAACTTCCCGTATTCTAAAATATTTAATTGCACCAAGTATGGCAAGGATAAATACAAAGATCCCAACATACTCAAGAGAAAGCCAAAGCTCATATCTGCCACGGTAATAGGGGATATCTTCAACCTCTTTAAGAACACCGCCGTATGGTTTCCCCATACCAAAGGGATAACGCATAAAAAGTCCAAGAAGATCTTCAGGTGGTTGAGAAAAAGATGTTACAAAATAATATTTCTCAAGGTCTGGATCAACACCGGGCATAGCGGACCTATCCATCTCGGATACCTGAGTCTCTGTTCCGCGGTGAGTATATTTTTTAAACTCAAGACGAGGCAGGAGCTGATCCGCATTTAGCATAAAACCCATTGCAAATAAGAAACCGCTAAACAATATAAGTTTTCCAGTGCGTCTAAAGTCTTTCTTCTCAAGCCAGTCAAAAAGAATTTTAAAAAATAGATAGATTACGAGAGAGACAGACAAAAGAAAGAAAATCTGGATATGCCAAGACATTGTAAAGGCATAAAAAAAACCAGCAAGAGCAAAAAAAAGAAAAGCTCTCTTTTTTTCAAAACCAAGATTTAGGAAATATAGTATTAACGGCATTATACCAATAACTGGTACTTTTCCGCTATGATGGCCCACATAAAAAAGAGAAACAAATCCAGTACAGGATAGAAAGGCTATTCCGCCAAGAAAACTTGCAAAATAACTACAACCTAAATGCCTTAAATATAAATACATAAAAAAACCAAAATAAGCAAACCACCATACCCAACCATATTCATCTGTTAAAAATTTCGAAAGTTTATTTGGGATTACAAAAAAGGGATAGGAAATTATATGAAAAGCAGTATCAAGAAGCCTTTTATTTGTAAAAAAACTTGCCTGAGTCGGCATTCCGCCCAAAATATCATTTGTCCACCAGGGAAACTCACCTTTCTTTTCTTTTTCTTTAACCGCTTCTGCAAATACCTGCCCCTGCACCTGCTTGTCAGTTCCAAAGACATTGTGATTGGGGGTGAGAAGTTTGTAAAAAAATAGATGAGTTAAAACTAAATATGCAAAAAAGGCAATTAAACTATATTTAAATTCCCTTGACATTACAAACTCCCTTCAATAATCGAATTAAGAATATATTCTAACTGTTTAGTCTGAAATTCTCTATTATAAAATTCTAAAACTTTTGTGTTTATTGTGATGTTAGCCCTATTAAAAAATGCTTCATTTAGAGCATTTTTTATTTCCTTAACATTATTTTTTGTAAAAATCATATTACCATATTCTTTAACTATATTAACTGCTCTTGCATTTTCAAAATCAGAAACAACAAAAATCTTCTTCTCTAAAGCGATATAGTCAAAAATCTTTGTGGACCCTTCTGTTGTAAAACTAACAATAAGGAGTGCTAAACTGGCTCTTTTTATTATTTTTAATGC
>JAOAGA010000088.1 GCA_026415985.1 Pseudomonadota bacterium
ATTGCCATACCATTCCATATCGGGTTAATTCTTCTACCGGCAACATAAAAGTCATCTGATTTCTTTGTTCTTGTTGCATAAGCAATATACATAAATATTAGAAAAACACCAAAAACTACAATATAACCTATCATCTGATTACTCATAAAAATTATCACCTCCTTTTTTTTGAATTATTGTAACTCATGGAAACCATACTTTTTGTCGAGGTTATCCATAAGCTTTGAATAAATAAATATTTCCGCTATAAATACGAGAATTGATCCCTGAGCACCCAAATAATAACCAAAGGGGAAACCAAGAAAAGTAATATTGTTGAGCTCTTTAACGATTAAGATACCTCCAAGAGAAACAATAAACCAGATAATAACAAAAATTACGATGTAACGGATGTTCGTTTTGTGATAAGCCTCTAACTTTTCCTTGTCTACTAATGCCATATCTTTCACCTCCTTTTTTTTGCCCTCAAGGGGCTTTTTTTCCTTCTTTTACCCTACTATCCCTCTAATAAAAGTAATAACAAAAAATCATAGTATTTCAAGTTAACTATAATCTAAAAAATTGTTTTATAATTGTCAAATAAAAAATGTTATAAAATTTTGTGAAAAAATTAACTTCAATAAATTCAATAATATATATACCAAAAAATTTATTATAAAAAAAATCAAACAACTAAAAAGTAGACAAATAAAATATTTTTTTATTTTATAAAATAAAAAATGTTTATATTTTATCTAAAAGATTCAGCTTAGGATTTTTGCCTTTTTGTGATTGACTTATTGCAAGTTTTAAATTATATTTTAAAACCAGTATTTAGCTTGGAGGCGCTATGAAAGATAATAAAAAACAATACCAAGAAATAAAAAAAATATTGGAAGATATGAGAATAGAGATTTTAAAGGATATTAACGAGAGAAGGCTTAGAGAACACACTACTCACGATGAAGTAGGGGACGACTATGACAAAGCATCTCAAGAGAGAGAGAGAGAGCTTGATATAATAATTACCGCACAGGAAAAAAACAGGCTTCAGGCTATAGATGATGCATTAAGAAGAATTGAAGAGGGAAACTATGGTAAATGTGAAGAATGTGGAGAAAAAATACCCCCACAAAGGCTAAAGGCGCTTCCTTTTGCCACATTATGTGTATCCTGCAAAAGTGCCAAGGAAAGTGAGGAGGGTATCTTTACGCCCTTTGAGGAGATAGAGGAAGAACCCTTTGAAGAGATTACAGAAGAAGTAGCATCAGAAGAGGAAGAAGAATAAAAAAGGAGCATCCCGGTTACTTTCTTCATCAATCTCTTAGCCTCACAAAATCTAATCAGAAAACAAAAACCGCTGCAGAAAGAACTGTTGTATATTTCTTTTTCTGAACGATCGCTTCCTGAGCTATCGATGATGATATAACAATCTTATCGGAGATTCTCCAGATTTGCCTTTTCTCATCCCAGCTGGCATCTTCATCAAACTCAATACCTAAAGTTGTGGCAAGCATCATTGTTGCCAAATCTTCCGCATAGTCTCCCGCTTCTCTCTCATTTTCACCATAGGCATGGTATTCCGACAGATAACCATAATTATTTCTTTCCTTTGGAATAGCACAGCCAACAGAAGCCACAATAAGCCTATGAGGCTCGTTAGATGTAAGCTTACTCATAACACAAAAGACAACCTGACCCGGATTTAATAATTTCAACCCTTCTTCTTTATCTATAATTTCACAATGAGGCGGGAATATACTTGATACAGTAACAAGATTATATTTTTCAATCCCTGCGTCTCTTAAGGCAAGCTCAAATGAAGCAAGCTCTTCTGTATGATGTCCTACGCCTTTTGTAAAAAAAACCTTTTTGGGCACAAAATCAAAGGTATTTTTGCTAATGTTTGTGTTCTTTTTTGATGATTTTTTCACCTTTTTTCTCCTTTTTGAAAGTAATATATCCGATTAATTTGTAAATCAATTTTGCAATAATAAACTCCGAGGGGCCTGAAGTATTCGGAGCCAACTCAACTACATCAAAACCTATAAGGTTGCGTTTATTTACAAGCATTTTTAATATCTCAAGGACCTGATACCAACCAAGCCCTCCCGGCTCAGGTGTTCCCGTTGATGGTATTATAGACGGATCGAAGACATCTACATCAAATGTTATATAGATGTTATCGGTTTTTATTGCTTTTTCAATTAAAGGATAGTCTTTGGTGCTATTATAAATTTCTCGGGCAAAAAACGTTTTGATCTTAGAAGGATTACTTTTGATAAAATTATAATCTTCACGGGTAAGACTTCTTATGCCTATCTGAACCACAGGAATATCAAGGTCAAGTATTCTTCTTGCAGTGCAGGCATGGCTGTGCTTAGACCCCTGATACTCATCTCTCAGATCCGAATGGGCATCAAAATGGATTACGGTAAAATTTCCTATCTTTTCCTTTAGAGATTTTATCGGGGCATAACTTAAGGAATGGTCTCCGCCTATAACGATGGGAAACTTGCCATCTTTTAATACCTTGCCAACCACCTTTTCAAGGATCTCAACTGTCTTTTCAGGATGAATTTTTGTATCCAGAAAATTAAAGGTATGAATACCTAACTTGTAATTTTCCAGTTCTAACTCGTCATCAAACCATTCTAACTGAATGGAAGAATCAATAATTGCAAGTGGTCCCTTTCTTGCCCCGGGACTGTAAGAGGTTGATGAATCAAAGGGGACCGGAATTATTGTAAAAAAAGAGCTCTTATAATCGGAATACTCCTTCCCCAATCCAGCAAAATTTAAAGGATAAAAATAATTATTTATCATAAAATCCTTTTATCTCCGTTACATATAAGCAAGTTGCAGAGTTTAGATAGAACTTTTAGATTTAATATCAAAAAGGGAGGGAACTTAAGAGGTGCTGTCATAACAATAATTAGACTATCTAAAGCATTCAATCCTACCTACCCTCCTTTTTACAAAAAAGCAATTTAAAATGTTACTACTTTCACTAAAAAAATCAAGAAAAAAATCTGGATAAGCTTTATATCTATGCCAACTGCATTGATTAATTGCCTGTTCACTTTGAGAAGAAGAATTTCTCTAAATTTCCGTTAGAATTTTTCATTTTTTTCAGATATACTTTAATTTATGCTGACCGAAAAAGAAAAACTGCAATGCATACTAAATCTCAACAATGAGTTGATGCAGATTAAAGACCTTGATATACTCCTTGAAAAAATCCTTCTAACCGCAAGAAGTTTCACCAATGCTGATGCAGGTTCTATATACATTAAAGAAAATAACAAGTTAAAGTTTAAATATACCCAAAATGATACCCTGCAAAGGAAATTAGAAAAAGGTAAAAAACTTATATACTCAACCTTCAGCATCCCTATAGACAATAAATCAATAGCAGGGTTCGTAGCAATGTCTGGCAAGATATTAAATATTCCTGATGTTTATGAACTTTCTTCCCTTGTGCCCTATTCCTTCGACAGAAAATATGATGCCCTCTCTGGCTACAGAACAAAATCAATGTTAACTATACCATTAAAGGACAATCGAGGTGAAATAGTAGGGGTTTTACAATTAATCAACGCAAGAGATGAAAAAGGAAAAATCATTCCTTTCCTCAGTGAAGACGAGCCTTATATAATAAGTTTTGCAAATAATGCTGCCATCGCAATAGAAAGAGCCGAGATGACGAGGACGATAATACTCAGGATGATAAAAATGGCTGAGCTAAGAGATCCGAAAGAAACCGGAGGACATGTCAACAGAGTTGCCTCTTACGCGGTAGAAATTTATGACACATGGGCCACAAAAAGGGGGATAAATCAGGAACAGATTGAGAAAAATAAAGACTTGTTAAGAATTGCAGCGATGCTTCATGATGTCGGTAAGGTTGCCATCTCTGATACAATATTAAAAAAACCGGCGAGATTAACACCGGAAGAATATGAAATTATGAAACAACATACCTTTTTGGGAGCAAGGCTCTTTTCAGACAAGCATTCCGACTTTGATGAAGTATCCTATATTGTGGCGCTGAATCATCATGAAAAATGGGATGGAACCGGTTATCCCGGTCATATAAACCCGGAGACAGGCAAACCACTGCCGGGTTATGAGACCCCTGATGGGACTGCAAAACCTAAAAAAGGAGAAGAAATACCACCTTTTGGAAGAATTGTTGCTTTATGTGATGTCTATGATGCCCTTTCATCGAAAAGAGTCTATAAATCTGCATGGAGTGAAGAAGATGTTTTGGCAGAGATCAGAAAAGATTCGGGTAAATACTTTGATCCGGAAATGGTTGAAGCATTTTTCTTTAGCTTGGATGTAATCAAATCAATATCTGAAAGATATCCCGACGAGGGTTAGTGTTTCTTCCATTCTTCTATAAAATATTTATCAAAAAGAATCTTATAGTCTCTTGAGCCTTCTGCCGGTGCCTTTGACAGGGTTCTTATCTTTTTTCTGACAATTTCATCGACTTGTTCATTTATTCTGTAAAACTTTACAACTGCTCTTCTGACACAAGCCTTGAACTGTGGCTTAATATCTTTAAGTAAAAGCCCTTTCTTTAAGAGATTAGCATAAATTTTATCTGCAATCTCATCTACTCTCTCGTCTGAAAAAATACTCATAGCTTAAACCCCTTTTTTTTTGCCAGTTCATATTTAGCCCTTTTTATAAGCAGATCATAATTAAGTTCATCGGTATGATAGCCTGCAGAATGCTTTCTGATAAGCATTTCAGCCTCTTTTTCAAGCTCCTCCTCCATCTTGAGATTTTGAATGATCACCGCAGATACAATATCATAAATAGTTTTTTCATCCTTGCTTTGGATAATCCCGTCTTTCTCTAACTCTTCAATTATATTTCTTACAAGTCTGTTAATTTGATGTGGATTTAGTCTCATACAAGCTCCCTACCCTTAATTTTATCAATTTTTGTGTGATTAAACACACTTTTTTTTAATATTATATGCTTAAGTCAATGTTAATCTGTAAAAAAAATCAAAAAATTCCTTACAACCCTACTGGACAAGATTTCATGCAGTTCCAGCAGAAATATTGAAAGCCTATAAAGCCTGCCTGATACATTTTCCAGAACTCCACATCTTTTATCATCTTCTTTTGATCTTCCTTTGAAGCATCAATAAACTTTGTCCAAAATTTTATAC
>JAOAGA010000089.1 GCA_026415985.1 Pseudomonadota bacterium
CTTTTTTAATGCCATAGGTTTCTCATTATCAAACAATGGCATTAAAGACGGATCAATAATAGATATAATTGGGATCCCAAAACTTACTGAATATAATGGCCAGAAAAGGTGGGATTTTTATTTTAAAGATTATAATGTTAGGCAATAAGCTGGTTGGTGGTAATTATGATTGATAGGAAAAACTCAAAGGATAGAATGTTTTTAAAAATATTAGGAGTTGTCTTTGAATAAACTATACCTGATAGATGGCAGTGCCTTTTTATACAGAGCCTATTATGCCTTGCCCTATCTTTCCAATTCAAGGGGATTTCCTACAAGAGTGGTTTTTGGTTTTCTTAAAATGCTTACTAAGATAATCAAGGAACATAAACCAACTCATATAGCTGTTGTTTTTGATTCCAAGAAGAAAACCTTTAGAAATGAGATTTTTGAAAACTATAAAATTAAAAGGCCACCTCTTCCCGAGGAGATTAGAATTCAGATACCTAATATCCACAGGCTTCTTGAGAGCCTTAATATTAATATTCTTATGGAAGATGGACTTGAAGCAGACGACCTGATTGCTGGGCTTACGAAGAAATTCAGCAGTGATGCTGAAATATGCATAGTTACCGCAGATAAAGACCTTTTTCAGTTAGTCAATGATAACATAAAGGTTTGGCATCCTTTGAAAGACCTTATGATCGATAGAGAAAAGGTTATTGAGATTCTCGGTATACCACCAGAAAGAATAACTGATTACTTAGCACTTTGTGGGGATAGTATTGATGGAATACCGGGGGTTAAAGGCATAGGTGAAAAAACCGCCAAAAATCTCCTGAATAGGTTTAACTCCCTTGAA
This sequence comes from Pseudomonadota bacterium, assembly GCA_026415985.1. Lineage (GTDB taxonomy): Bacteria > CALINM01 > CALINM01 > CALINM01 > CALINM01 > JAOAGA01. Next base: position 842 of record JAOAGA010000089.1, read on the forward strand.
GAGATTTATGAGAGGATAGATGAGATAGAGGGTAAAACAAAGGAACTACTTCTGGAACAAAAGGAGATAGCCTTTTTAAGCAAGAAACTCTCTTCCCTTTACATAAAAGAGATTGAAAATATAAATCTTTCGGATTTTCAAATAAGAGAGCCCAACGAGATAGAGTTAAGAGAGTTATTAAAGGAGCTGAACTTTTTTGATTTTATCAGGGAGTTTAATTTAGACAGAAGCATCGACAGTTCATTACCTAAACTAATTGAATTAGAGGAACTAAATTTCAGAGTTTCTAAAACAAGTTTTATTCTCCTTGATACTTCCAGGGGAGAAAGCAAGTTATTTTTCACTGAAGAGGGAAAAAAGGTTTATCTGTTGAAAAAGGGAAACATAAAAAAATTTTTTCAGAGTTTAGATGAAAATAGCAAGGTCTATACCTTTGAATCGAAGGAGCTTTATAAAATTATTGATTTTGAAATTCTTAAGAGGCTAAACATTGTTGATTTATCCCTATATTCCTATCTTCTATATCCGAATGCCAATCATAATCACACCTTTGAAGATGTGCTAAAAGATGAGTTTGGTTATGTGCCTGCCCCGGAAAACAATCAGCCGAGCTTGTTTGAGGACGCTGATATATTGAAAAGATCCTACCTTGTTAAGTTTTTACCAAAGATTTCTCAAAAGTTAGAAAAGGAGATAAGTAAAGATAAAGATTTGCTTGAATTATATGAAAAGATTGAGTTTCCCCTTGTAAGAGTTCTTGCTGATATGGAAAGGTATGGGATAAAGATAGATTTAAATAAGTTTAAGGAGATAGACAAAGAGATTTCTGAGAAGATTGAGATATTAAAGGAACAGATTTATAGCCTTCTTGGAAAAAGGATTAACCTTAATTCTCCTAAGCAACTTTCTGAGGTCCTGTATGGGGAGCTGGGCATTAAAAGCGGGAAAAAGGGTGGAAAAGCACTGTCAACTTCTTCAGATGTTTTAATGGAAATATACGATGCCCATCCTGTTATTCCGATGATTATAGAATACAGAAACATGTCAAAGATAAAGAATACCTATATTGATGTCCTGCCTGACTTCATGGGAAAAGATGGCAGGATCCATACAACCTTTAATCAGACCCTTACCGCTACAGGTAGACTTTCAAGTAGTAACCCAAATTTGCAGAACATACCAATAAAATATGACTGGGGAGAAAAGATAAGAAGCGCCTTTATCTCTGACGAAGATTTTTTATTACTTTCTGCTGACTACTCACAGATTGAGATTCGTGTCCTTGCCCATATGTCTGGAGATGAAAATTTAATCAGGGACTTCTGTGAAGGAAAGGATATTCACACAAGAACTGCAGTCAAGATATTTGGTGTAGAGGAAGATAAGGTTACAAAGGAGATGAGAAGACAGGCTAAAACAATAAACTTTGGTATTCTCTATGGCATGGGCTCATACTCTCTAAGTAAAGAACTGAAAGTCAGTCAAAAAGATGCAGAAACTTTTATAAAAAAATACTTTGAGAATTATGAGAGAGTTAAAGAATTTAGAGAAAATCTCATAGAGTTTGCTAAAAAAAACAAATATGTAAAAACACTTTTTGGCAGGAAAAGATACCTTTATGAGATTGATTCACCGGACCATCTTGTAAGAAACAACGCTGAACGCATAGCTTTAAATACCCCCATACAGGGAACCTCTGCTGATATTGTAAAATTGGCGATGATATCTGTATATAACTCTTTACAGGAAGCAAAGGTTAATTTTAAAATGTTACTTCAAGTTCACGATGAGATACTTTTAGAGGTCTCAGAAAAGGATATAGATATTGCAGAAAAGATTGTAAAAGAGAAGATGGAAAAGGTAGTTGATTTTAAAGTGCCCCTTGAGGTAAAAATTGGAAGGGGAAGAAACTGGTTTGAGGCAGCAAAATAGCAACAGAAATGACAAAATTTTTATAGGATAAAAAAAGTTTGGGGAGGTATAAAATGAAAGTATTAATAGTCGGTGGCGGTGGCAGAGAGCATGCCCTCTGCTGGAAAATAAAACAAAGCATCCTTGTTAAAGAGATCTTCTGTGCACCTGGGAACGGAGGTACCGCATTAATCGCTCAAAATGTCCCCATCAAAGCTGAAGATGTCAGGGGAATTGTAGATTTTGCAAAGGAGACAAAAATAGATCTTGTTGTTATTGGTCCTGAAGCACCTCTCAATTTAGGTCTTGTTGATATGCTTCAGAAAGAAGGCATAATGGCCTTTGGACCTTCCAAGAACTCTGCGCTTCTTGAAGGAAGCAAGGTTTTTGCAAAAAACATTATGAGAAAATACAATATACCTACTGCTGATTTTGAAGTCTTTGATAATCCCGATTTAGCAAAAAAATATTTACTTGATAAAAAGGCTCCTATAGTAGTTAAGGCAGACGGGCTTGCTGCTGGTAAAGGGGTTTATGTATGTAAGACAACCGAAGAAGCACTTAACGCAATTGATGATATTATGGTCAAAAAGATTTTTGGCAGTGCAGGCGACAGATTAGTCATTGAAGAATGTTTAGAAGGGGAAGAGGCTTCCTTTCTTGTCTTTACCGATGGAAAGACAGTTTTGCCCATGGATTCTTCTCAGGACCACAAAAGGGTATTTGATAACGATGAGGGACCAAATACAGGTGGTATGGGGGCATACTCTCCTGCACCAGTCGTTACAAAAGAGGTTTTCGATAAGGTAATGGAAAAAATTATTTACCCGACGATTATGGGAATGGAAAAAGAGGGATGCCCTTTTAAGGGAGTTTTATACGCAGGGCTTATGATAAAAGATGGAGAGCCTTACGTTCTTGAGTTCAATACGAGATTTGGCGATCCAGAAGCCCAGCCGTTACTTATGAGAATTAAGAACGATATTGTTCCCGTACTAATGGGCTGTATAGATGGCAAGTTAGAAAACGAGTATCTCCTCTGGGAACAAAAGCATTCGGTATGTGTTGTTATTGCCTCAGGGGGTTATCCGGGAGAGTATAAGAAGGGATATGAGATAAAAGGGCTTGATGAGATTGATAATGATGAAGTATATGTTTTCCATGCGGGCACAAAGCTTGTAGATGGTAAGATTTATACCGATGGTGGAAGGGTCTTGGGTGTAACCGCTTTGGGAGATACGATAAAATCAGCCATAGACAATGCATATGATGCAGTTTCTAAAATATGCTTTGAAGGGATGCATTATAGAAAAGATATAGGAAGAAGGGCTTTGGCAAGAGGTGATAGGTAATACGTGATATGTGATACGTGAGAGGTGATAGGTGATAGGTAAAATAATTAAAAATCTTGACAAGAAATATAATAATAATTAACCTTTTAAAAAATAAAATTTAAGGAGGTGAAAAAAGATGAAAAAAGTTCTCTTTCCTGTTCTTACCGCACTAATTGTTCTTTTTGCTGTAAATGTGTCTTTTGCCTATGGACCTCATGATGAAAACTGTGTGGAATGTCATAGCATCCATCAGTCAAAAGGCGAAAGCTTGCCAGCAGTTTACAACACCACAGAAAAATACGGCACAGGAGAAGCCTTAAAAAGTGTTGATGCCTTTTGTATTGGCTGTCATAACAAAAATACAGGCATAATGCCTATCGAGATTCACAAGACTCACCCTGTAGGTGTGGCACCGAAAAAGGCAAAGGTTCCCGCAGATTATCTGAGAAAAGGTGTCTTTGTATGCGTAAGCTGTCACGATCCCCATCCATCAAACC
>JAOAGA010000008.1 GCA_026415985.1 Pseudomonadota bacterium
CAATAGATGAGATAAATCAGGCTGGTGGTGAAAGAACCAAGCTTTGCTTTCAGTGCGGAAAGTGTGATTCCGTCTGCCCCTGGAATAGGGTTAAGCAGTTTAGTATGAGAAAACTGATAAGAGAAGCAAACTTTGGATTATCAGAAATAGAAAAAGATGATATATGGAGTTGTACAACCTGTGGAAAATGTCCCAGTATATGCCCGAGGGATGTAAGACAAATTGAAGATACTGTTGCAGTAAGAAGAGTTGCTAACAGTTACAATATCTTTTCCGAATCGGCAAAGCCAGTTAAAATTGTAAATTCAGGGCTCAAAAGCGAGGGCAATCCCTTCGGTGAGGATCGGAAAAAGAGAACTGCCTGGGCTGAAGGTTTAAATGTTAAGAATTATGAAGAGGGGATGGAGTATCTTTTATTCACCGATTGCTATCTTTGCTATGATCCAAGAATGAAAAAAGTAGCAAAAAAAACGGTAAGCATCCTAAATAATGGGGGCGTTGATTACGGCATATTAGGAGAAGTTGAAAACTGTTGTGGCGAAAGCATAAGAAAAACAGGGAATGAGGAGCTATTTAAAAAATTAGCAAAGGAGAATATAAAAAACTTCATAGATAGAGGGGTCCAAAAGATAATTGCTTCTTCTCCCCATTGTTTATATACCTTCAAGAACGAGTACTCCCAGTTTAAGGTTAATTTTGAGGTAATTCACATTGTTGAGCTTTTGTATAAACTTATAAGGGATGGCAAAATAACATTTACAAAGCCCTTTAATAAAAGGGTTGTCTATCACGACCCCTGCTATTTAGGAAGGCATAGCGGTATATATGATGAACCCAGAGAGATTTTAAATTCAATAGAGGGGCTTACATTACTTGAGATGGAAGAGGAAAGAGAAGATGCCCTTTGCTGTGGTATGGGTGGTGGCAGGGTATGGATGGAAACTCATAAAGAAGAGCGTTTCTCAAACATTAGGATAGAACAGGCAATAAAGGCTGGAGCAGAAATACTTGTAACTGCCTGTCCTTACTGTATAACAAACTTTGAGGACACAAGAGTGGTTTTAGGCCTTGAGAATAAAATTGAGATAATGGACATAACAGAAGTAATGATAGAGGCCATTTAAGAGACATTCTCTGGATTTATTTTATTCCCCAGAACTTGTGTATTTGTGGGAGTATTCTTACGTCTGTGATCCTGTTTTTAGCAATTTTATAGAGATTTGAAAGAAACTTTATATCAAAATTTTCCTTTGAGCTGGGCTGTAAAATAAGGGGAATAGTCTTATTTACATCAAAGATTAATGATAGGGCCCTGTCAAAATTTTTTAAGTCTAAATCACCGCTAACTACTATCTTTATCTGAAGAGGCTTGCTGGCACTTAACTCTAAAAACTCCCTTTGTATCCTAAAAAAGTTATCGCTATCTAAAAAATTAACCTTTATATCCATTGAGATAAAATCAATAAGTTCAATTACTTCCTTTAATTTTTCCGGCATAGTTCCGTTTGTTTCTAAATGAAAATTTTTATTCCCTTTATAATTTCCAAGAAAAAAGGTTATAAACTCGCTGTATAAAAGAGGTTCTCCGCCCGTCAATGAGATACTATCTATAGAAGGATCGAGTCTATAATAGAGATCAATATACTCTTTTAGTCTAAAAGGAGGGGTGGGGTTTCTCTCCTTTATGAAAAAGCCTGAGAAAGGTTCCGACTCAAAGAGTGCATCGCCTTTGTAATCCTTTGCATATATGGTATCACAATAGTTGCATGATAAATTGCAACCAGAAAATCTAGTAAAGACCTGTTTTTTTCCGGCAAAAAGTCCTTCTCCCTGAATGGAGGTAAAAACCTCACACAAATCTGCCGATGCCATCTCTTCTTCTTTCTATATAAGCATAGGCGTTATGATTGTGAATACTCTCAAAGTTTTCAGCCTCAACGGAGAACCAGATAATTTTTTTATCCTCCATTAGTTTGAGGGCAACCTCTCTGACGACATCTTCAACAAACATCGGATTAGCAAAGGCCTTTTCTGTAACATACTTTTCATCAGCCCTTTTAAGAATTGCGTATATATCACAACTTGCCGAAGTTTCAATTAGTTCAACAATATCTTCTATCCATATGAAACCGTCGAATCTTATTTTTACTTTGACATTACCTCTCTGATTGTGGGCACCTTCCTTACTGATAGATTTGGAGCAGGGGCATACCGTTGTGACTGGAACATTTACCTCCAGAAAAAAATCAAAATTTTCTCCCAAAGTCCCTGAAAAGACACAGTTGTAGGACATTAAACTCTTTGATTTTGATACCGGTGCCTTTTTTTCTATAAAATATGGAAACTCAATTGTTAAATGAGAAGATTTCGCGTGTAACTTGGTTTTTATGGCTGAGAGAATTTCTTTAAAATTTTTTACAGCTATCCCCTTTCTGTATGAGTTGATTATCTCAATAAACCTGCTCATATGGGTTCCTTTGAAGTGATGAGGTAAATCAACCCCTATCTCAATGGTTGCTATTGTGTGCTGATATTTATTGAGTTTGTCAAGAACATAAATGGGGTATCTTATTCCTTTAATCCCTACCTTTTGAATCTCGAGCATTCGTTCATCGGGCTCACTCTGAACGTCCTTCAAGGTATCTTTCATTTTTCCTCCCTTCTTAAAAGTTATCTGGAATAAATAGCGAAGGAGTTTTCTGATTCAAAAACTTTTACATAATCTATGGATACATCAAAATCTTTAATTTTTTCTGTTAGCTTATCATATATATATCTTGCAAGATTTTCTGAAGAAGGGCTCTTTTCCTTAAAATAATCAATCTCTTCGTTTATACATTTATGGTCAAGCAAATCAAGGATTTCCTTGAGATATTTCTTCAGATTCCCGAAGTCTATGAGCATGCCTGACTTGTCAAGATCTTCGCCTTTTACAACAACTTCCACCTTCCAGTTGTGTCCATGCAGATTTTCACACTTACCTTGATAGTTTCTAAGGTAATGAGCTGACGAAAAGTGATCCCATACCCCCGCTTTGTACATAACCTTTCTCCTCTAAATTTTTTTTCAATTCTAATACCTTTTGATAGCTATTTTTATAAGAATAATTTATCACCTCTTCTCTCTTTTTAAAATCGAGAAAACCTATTCCTTCAAGATCTATATCAATTAGGAAATCTGCCGAAGCTCTTTCCTGTTCGGTAGTCCTTTGAACCATTAAGGTTACCGATTCATAGACTACTTGATAAATATTTGTAATGACGGGGAATTTTCTTGAGGAACTATTTACATCAACCGCTACTACGAAATCGGCACCATTTTCTTTTAGTACAGATACGGGAAGATTGACCGATATTCCGCCATCTACAAGATACATCTCGCCCATCTTAATGGGAGAAAAAACCCCCGGTAAAGCCATACTGGCAAAAAGGGCTGACCATAAACTACCGCTATTGAAATAAACAGGAGCCCTTTTTTTTAAATCGGTGGCAGAAACAATCAGCGGTATTTTTAGTTCTTCAAAGCTCTCAGGTATCCCCAATTTTGAAAAGAGATTTGCAACCTTTTTAAAGCTGGAGAGGCCATAAAAGGGAAGGATAAAACTGAAAATATTAAGAAAACCAATTTCTTTAAGCCGGTTTTTTAGTATATCAAGATTTAACCCAGCAGAATAATAGGCGCCGATTACTGCTCCGACACTCGAGCCGGAAATTAAACTAACGGGAATCTTTGCCCATTCAAGATTGGAGAGGAAGCCTAAGTGAGCATAGGCCCTGATGCCACCACCTGATAAGGCTAAACCGATTTTTTTCATAGCATAAGTATAATTTTTTTTTGAGTCTGAGGCAATAATTACTAACCTCTTTTAAATATGAACATCAGATATATTAAATATGTTGCTAAAAAAAGTATCCCTTCTTTTCGGTAGATTGTCTGTTTTTTTCCTGTAAAGTTGAAAATAAACAAAAGTAAAGTTGAGAAAATAAGTATAAGCGTATCTATATTATATATTTCGTTGAACGGAACGGGATTTATAACAGATGAAACCCCCATTATCCAGAAAATATTAAATATATTTGATCCCACTACATTTCCTATGGCAATCTCACTGTTTTTTTTATAGGCAGCTATGGTGCTTGTAAAAAGTTCGGGAAGGCTTGTTCCTATAGCAATCATTGAGAAACCAATCAGTTCCTGAGAAAACCCTAACTTTCTTGCTATTTCTGATCCTGAAGAAACTACAAATTTGCCTCCATAAGTAAGCCCCGTTAATCCTAAAATTATTAAAAAGAAAGAAAGAGGGATGCCAAATTTCGGTTCAATTAAAGCCTCTTCTGGCTTATATCTTGAAAGATTAAAAACATAGGCAAGAAAGATTACAAAGAAACTAATAAGAATAAGCCCGTCAGAACGTGTAATCAGGTTTTTGTTGTCATTGTTGATAAGAATATCATTGGAAACTATAAAAAATACTACTATTGCTAAAAGTGAAAGTGGTATCTCTTTCCATACAGTTGAATGTTTTATAAAAAGAGGTGAGATTGTTGCGGTTACGCCAAGAATAAGTAATATATTGGCAATATTACTGCCTATTACATTTCCAACGGTAATTCCACCCTTGTTTTCCAATGATGCTATCACATTTACCGTCAGCTCCGGCGCAGAGGTGCCAAAAGAGACAATCGTTAATCCGATAACGAGGTCGCTGATCTTTAGATGCTTGGCTAAGGATGAAGCACCATCAACAAGATAGTTACCTCCATAAATGAGAAATACGAAACCTAAGATAAAGATTATGAACTGTGTTATCATAAATATCCCCTATTATTTTAACAGACTTTAAATTTTAGGCACTATTTTTTATGGTAAAAACCCCCTCACTATTATAAAATATTTTTATTCTCTGCGCCCGTAGCTCAGTTGGATAGAGCGTCGGACTACGAATCCGCAGGTTGGAGGTTCGAATCCTCTCGGGCGCGTTAATCTATAACTAACTATGGATGAGATAAGAAAGATATTAGATGCATTAAATGATCCTCTTCCTGCAATAAGGACTTCTGCTGTACAGGAAGTTGGAAAGCTTAAAATAAAAAGCGTTGTAGACGAGGTCATAAAACTTTTATTAACAGATCCAAGCCCTCTTGTAAGGGATAACTCTGCTTTCACATTAGGAGAGTTAGGTGAGAGTAGGGCAGTACCCTATCTTATAAAATCTTTAAAGGAAGACGAAGATGAGTGGGTGAGAAAGTCTTCTGCTAAGGCCTTGGGGATATTAAAGGCAAAAGAGGCCTTTGATGTTCTTGTATCTGCATTGAAAGATAGTTCCTCTGCTGTTCGGAGATCCTCCGCAAGGGCCTTAGGTCAGATAGGTGATAAAAGGGCTATCAAGCATCTTGAAGAACTTCTTAACAACGATGAAAATGTTCTTGTTAAAAAATATGTTAAAGAAGCTTTGAAAAATCTGGAAAAATGAAAAAAATAGCCATAATAGGTGGAGGACCTGCGGGTCTTTCTTCAGCTATTCATCTCATAAAATTTGATAAAAACTTTCTTATTCATCTCTTCGAGAAGTGTAGGATAGGAGAGAATATAGTTTGTGCAGAGGGTTTTTTTGATTTTTTTGGAAACATTCATGTTGAACTTCCCGAGAAGATGAAAGTTAAGAAAATAATTATCTCATCAGGAAAAAAAACAGAGATTAATCTGCCAAAAAACAGCAATATTTTTACGTTCAGCAGAAAGAGATGGCAAAAAGATTTGGGTGATTATGCCCGTTCCTTAGGGGTTAAGATTTTTGAAAATACAAAGATAGAAAAGGGTGAGATAAAAAAACTCTCCTCTCAATATGATTATGTTCTCGATTGTTCAGGCTTTTCCGGAGTTAGTCATTTCGTTTTTCCTGAAAAAGAGGTATCAAAATACAGGAAAAGTCTTGTTCCCGCTGTTCAGTTTAGGTTAAAGGGTGATTTCAGTTCTTTTTATGAAGCCCTTTATGCAAATGTCTTTGATAACCCGCCGGGATATTTTTGGATTTTCCCTATTTGTGAAGGCAAAAAGCCTGTATATGCAAACGCCGGATTGGGAATACTGTTGAAAGACAAATCAAAAAGAAATTTGAAGGAGTTACTAAAAGAAATGCTCAAGGAAGAAATCTCTCATTATGAGATAATAAATTACTCCGCATCTCCCATACCCACAAGGAGGTTAAAAACTTTCAAGGTGAATAATATAATCTTATTGGGCGATTCGTTGGGACTATGTTCTCCACTACACGGGGGAGGAATAGACAGTGCATATTTATCAGGGTATTATGTATCCAAGTCTATTATAGCTAATGACTTTTCCATATACAGGAATTTTTTAAAGGAGCTTGACAAAAGATTTTTTAAGGAAAGGCTTTTTTTAAAATTATGGAATTTTTTCGGTTCCCGGTGGGTTTTGGAAAGGCTCAGAAACAAAGGACTTTTTTCAGAGAACGTTCCCCATGAACCCTTTTCAGGGAGATGGCTAAGTAATGCAATCATAAGGTTGTTTTTTTAAAATGAAGAGAGAATCAGCAAAAGATTACCAATACTTTTTAAACGATATCCCTGTTAAAAGAGCGGTATGGGATAATACACATCTCTGGGAGATTGCAAAAGAGGAGGGGAGGTCCTTTTATCATCTCTTATATGACAGATTAAAATTTTTTACCACCCTTTCGGAAACGATTAACCCTAAATTTTTAATAGCCTTTTCAATATTAAACAGGACTTTCAGATATATAATAAAGACCTATTTCGAAGATAAGCAGAAATATTTAAATAAAAAAATTTTAGAAAACCCCCTTTATAAATCAATAGTAAGAAATTTTGTCTATTCCTACCCCCCTAAAATTTACAAAAAGGGTTTTAACTTCTCTCTTTTTTTAAAAAAGGAACCTTCTGAAAAATTAAAAAAGTCAATTTTCTATGAGATGGTATTACTAAAAATAATAGATGAAAATCCCGCGATTAGTGAAGGCAGAGAGATTTTTGTAGATGATGGCTTTATAAAAAATGAGCTCTATCTGAAAATTTTAAAAACAATTGAAAATGATAAAAAGGTATTGGGACCCTTAAAAAAATCCGGACTTTTTCTCTTTGATCTACTCAGAGAGCCAATCAGGCACTCCCCCAACTCAATTTACGGTCAGATTATCTATATAAAGGAAAGGTGGGGTTATCTGCTTCCGGAGGAGATTTTTCAAGATATAGTTATTTCTCTGGATATTATAAAAGAGTATGACCAGATCAAAATAGGAGGTAAGGGGGTACAGGAGGTTATATCTTTTAAAAAAGAGGAATTTTTCATAGAACCGGAAAGATTTAGTCCTGATACCCATTGGATGCCGGAGGTGGTTTTATTAGCAAAGCTCATATACGTATGGCTCTACCAGCTATCGAAAAAATACTCAAGGGAGATTAAAAGGCTCGATGAGATACCCGATGAGGAGTTAGATTTAATGAGGGAATGGGGTTTTAATGCCCTATGGCTGATAGGTATATGGGAAAGATCTCCTGCTTCAAAAAAGATTAAACACTTAATGGGAAATATATCCGCCCATTCGTCTGCATACTCCCTTTACGACTATGTTATTGCAGAGGATTTAGGAGGAGAAGAAGCATTTAATAATCTGAAAGAGCGAGCCTTTAAAAGAGGTATAAGATTGGCCAGTGATATGGTTCCCAATCACACAGGGATTTACTCTAAGTGGGTTATTGAACATCCTGATTGGTTTATTCAAACAGACTATCCTCCCTTTCCTAAATACTCCTTTACTAAAGCAAATCTTTCGGAAAATCCCGATATAGAGATTTATATAGAAGATGGCTATTATGACAGGACAGATGCAGGTGTGGTTTTTAAATACATAGATAAAAGAGATGGAAGGGTAAGGTATATTTATCACGGTAATGATGGTACCTCCACACCCTGGAATGATACCGCCCAGTTAAATTATCTCTTAAGGGAGGTAAGGGAAGCGGTTATTCAGACTATACTGTATGTGGCAAAAAAAACGCCAATTATAAGATTTGACGCAGCTATGACCCTTACCAAAAGGCACTTTCAAAGGCTATGGTTTCCTATGCCCGGTCAGGGGGGGGCTATTCCTTCAAGGGCGGAATTTTCTATGCCTAAAGAAGTTTTTGATGCGCTCATGCCTGATGAGTTTTGGAGAGAGGTTGTTGATCGGGTTTCAAGGGAGGCTCCGGATACCCTTCTTCTGGCAGAGGCCTTTTGGTTGTTAGAAGGTTATTTTGTAAGATCTTTAGGTATGCATAGAGTTTATAACAGCGCCTTTATGAATATGTTAAAGAATGAAGAAAATGGGAAATACAGGCAAATTATAAAAAATATACTCCATTTTAATCCAGAGATACTAAAAAGGTTTGTAAACTTTATGAGTAACCCCGACGAACAAACTGCTATCGAACAGTTTGGTACCGGTGATAAGTATCTGGGAGTTTGTATTTTATTAGTGACTATGCCCGGTCTGCCAATGTTTGCTCACGGTCAGGTAGAAGGGTTTAAAGAAAAATATGGTATGGAGTTTTATAAAGCCTTCTGGGATGAAGAACCTAATGAAGGTCTTATTGAGCTACATAAAAGATTTATATTCCCGTTGATGAAAAAAAGGTATTTGTTCAGTGAGGCAGAAAATTTTTATCTTTTTGATTTTTTGACAGAACATGGTATCGATGAGGACGTCTTTGCCTACTCAAACTTCTGTGAGGGTGAAGGGGCTATTATCCTTTACAACAACAGATATAAGTCTACAAAAGGCTATATAAAGATCTCTTCAGAAAGGATGGTTAAAAATATAAATAAGGGACATGAATACTTAAAGAAAGATATCTTTTCGGCATTAAACTTAAAGTTGGGAGACAATGTTTACTATCTTTTTGAAAACTTCAGGAATAACAGTTTTTATCTCAGAAGCTCCCATGATATTTATAAAGAGGGGCTTTATTTTGAACTTAATGCCTACGAATCTGTCGTTCTTATCAACATAAAGGAGCTAATAGATACTGACGGAACTATTTCCAAAATCTATAGGATATTTAAAGATAAATTTTTCGATAATTTTGAACAGATATATCTTGAAAATAAAAATGAAGAAAAACTAAAAAAAATTAATGAACTTATGGAAATTAAATTAGGGGAGAGAGACAGAATCTTTGAGATATTATCAGAAATCATTCTCACTGATATTACAAAAACAGAAGATCTAAATAGTCTAAAGGAGAAAGTTGAAGAACTGGTAAGTTTTTTGGATTTAAATATCAATTATAGACTTATAAATCTTACTATCTCTGATCTATATCTTAGAAAATTCAATAAAAATATTCTCAGTTTCTTTAACGAAATCGGTGCCATAAAACTTTTAGAAAGGATGAATGAGAGCAATAAGTTATATCTATTAGCTTTTAATGAAATTTTAAATAATATAAATACCTTAGATAACAGGCAATTTTTAGATCTCTTGTCTAAAAATGATATTACAGAAAGGTTTCTTATTTTTAATAACTTTCAGGGTCATACCTATTTTAATAAGGAAAGATTTGAAGAGCTTGTTTCTTCTCTCTTGCTATTAAATGAAAGTAAAGACTTTGATAAAGACAATGTAAAGTTTTTGATTAAGAGTGCTGAAGAAGCAGGTTATTGTTTTGATTTGTTTGTAAAAAAGCTTATCCCTGAGGAAAGAAAAGAAACGGAATCTTAACACCGGTATCACCGGTCTCGCTCTTGGGCGGGAACTTAATTGATTTTACTAAACTTAATATCCTGTCTGTAAAATCCTGGTTTTTAATGGTACTTTCAACAATTTCCGCCTTAGTGACTACTCCTTCCTCCGATATGACAAAAAAAACCACTACCTTACCTTCCAGCTGAGGGTCTTTTTTTCTTGCATCGGTAAAAATAAACTCAAACCCCTTCTTATATCTTGCCATTACCGAAAGTATCTCATTTTCCGGTCTCTTCCCCTTTAATATTCTTATCTCCGATTCTTTCTGAACATTGGCTTTTATACTTGCTCCTGCCGATAATTCTACCTTAACTTCCTTTTTTTCAGGACCTTTATATATACTTTCAGCTTTAACGGATTCATATTTTTCTGTATCTTCACCATCTAATTTTTTTGCCCTTTCTGATGTTTCTCCTGTACCCTTAACAGGAAGGGCATCTAGGGTTTCGTCAATTTTACTAAAAAGGCTTTTTTCTTTCTGTATGACTACCGTTTTAGCCCCTTCTCTGACTCCGAGAACACCTTCCTTGACAACCGCCTGTCCTTCAAAAAACGTTCCTCCTGACTGTTTAAAAGGTTCTTTTGCTGTTTGTATTAACCTTTCACCTCTTTTTTCGGTTATCTTTTCTTTAGTTTCACCTTCCCTGGTTTTTTCATCTTTTTTATCAGGAAGATCCTTTTCCAGTTTTTTGTAATCTATCTCAATTTCTTTATCTTTTTCATCAAACTTTGCTACCTTTTCCAATGGTTTAATATTTAATGTGGCATAGATAAAAAATGTTAATAAAAGAACGGATAAAGATAAAAAAAGTGACAGAAAAGGTATATTTTCTCTTGTTATGTAGCTTTTCCTGAACTTGTTGATGGAATCTGATTTTTCTTCTTTAAACTCACTTGCTTTAAAGAATATCCTTTTCTCATCAAGGGAGATCTCACAGACAATGTTTTTACTGAGTTCTAAATATCTTTTATTGGCAAAAATATCTTTAATTTCCCCGATGTCAAGAATCCTGTTATTGTGATGAATTTTTAAGTTTAAGCCATCAATAAGATTAATTTTAAGATAACCCTCTTTATTTTCTGCAATATTTAAAGATTTTTTTAAAGAATGGCTGTAAATAGAGCTTTTGTAATCACTACCAATGGTTAAAACCGGACTATTAATTTTTAAGTTTTTTTCTGCACCGCCTTCTATGATTTTTACAAGAAAACCTCTCATTTTGGTAACACCGCCAGATAGGGTTTTGAAAAACCGGCCTGAACAGCTAATCGGATGTAGTTTCTGACCATATAGAAGGGGAGTTCCTTATCTGCCTGAATGACAAGATAGTTTTTGCCTTTTGATTTAATTGACCGGAGCTCTTTTAGTATAAAGCTATCGTCTCTTCCGGTATTTGAGTAAATCTTACCATCAATATCAATCCTGTCTTTGCCAACAGCTATATAAAATTTTTCTGCTATAGGTATTGTGGTTTTTGCCTTCGGGAGTTCTATTCCTTCTACTAATTGCATCAAAACCCCTTCAAAACTATAGGTTGTCAGAAAGAAGAAAAGGATTATAGTAAACATATCCATTAAACTTGTTAGGTTAAGTTCTATTGATGTCTCTTTTTTCTTAAAGAGCTTTGCCATTATTTAACCTCATCGTAAAAAACTATATTAGGAAAAAGCTTCCCTTCACTCTTTGCAATATCCATAACTGAGACAACTTTTTCATATTGAACAGCAGGATCAACCTTAATCATCAGATCCTGTTTCTGAGGAGCTAACCTTTTTATCTCCATAAGTTTTTCTTCCAAAACGGGTCCGTAATTATCTTTAAAATCTTTTTCAAGCTTTTTTTCGTCACCCCAGAAAAGGGTAAAACCATCCTTTTTTATCTCGATAATAATATCTTTTGAAGCTTCTGTTTTCTGAGCCACACCTTCCGATATGCTTGGAAGCTGAAGCTCCATTGAGGCAATCTTTTGCAAAAAGGCATTTTGTATTACAAAGGGTAATATCAGTAGGAACAGATTCATTACCGGTATCAATATGGGCAAAAAGGCACCCTTTCTCTTCTCTTTTCTAAACCTTTTATAGAGCATTAATACCTCATGGTTATAAGATTGATGAATTTAAGAACATAATACTCAGTCTCTTCCATTAACCTTTCTGCCCTTGCATTAAGAATTGTATACATAAAAAGTATAATTACCGCTACAAATAACCCGTAAGCAGTGGTGTTCATTGCAACAGATATTCCCTGTGCGAGAAATTGAGCCTTCTGAGAAGGATCTACATTTGAAAGAGAGGAAAAGGCCTGAATTAAGCCTTGTAACGTTCCTAAAAGACCGAGGAGAGTTGATAAGTTAGCAACTGTAGGAAGAAAACTTAACCTTCTCTCAATCTTCGGAAACTCAAGGGCGGCAATCTCTTCAATTGTTTTTTCTATGACTACAGAAGCCCTCCGCTCACCCTTAAAAAGTTTAACTTCACAGGCTTTGGGATCTTCGCTCATCTGGCATCTCTTGACAACATCAATACCAAACTTACATATATTTGATAGAGGAACATCGGGTGAGTTTTTTGAGATATCATCTAACTCTTTGTTTAATATCTTTTGCTCAACAAAATTAAAGTATTTATTTGCATCTAAATTAAATTTCTTGAAAAGAACAAAAAACCTTTCCACAACGACTGCTATTCCAAAGGCAAAGATTAATGTGATGGGGTACATAAAAAAACCACCATCTTTAAAAAACCTACCTATAAAATCAATCATTTTTGTAATCCTCCTTTATAAAACTGAAAATTATTTAATTTTAGCATCTTCTATAGTAACTTCAATGTAATTTTCAATATCCTTTTCCATAAGGTTATCTTTAAGGATAAATTTCATATCTATATCTTTTTTTTCCAGAGGTAGCTTAAGTTCGGGTATAAAAAAAATAACCCTTGGTCTCTCTTCCGTTCCTATGATTTCAAAACCTCTTTTAATATCAAAATCGTAGATTATTTCTTCCGAGTAAGATATCGTATTGATTAATATACTAATTATTAAGCCACTTAATAACCTCTTCATCCTTTACCTCTTTGAGATATTTCTCGTAATAATTCTTTGCCTTTTCTCTGTCATCAAGATATAAATCATATATCAAGCCTAAATTTCTATAAAAACTACCCTTTCTCTCAGTCAAAGGTACACTTTCAAGAAGTTCTAATGCCTTCTTTATATCTCCTCTGTTTATAAAAACCAGAGAAATAACTGGAATTGTTTTCTCGTTTAGTTGAAGCCTGTTTTCTTCATAATATTTTAATAGTTCATCATATCTGTTCAAATAAAAAAGGCAATAAAGGGTATATATTTTGGCGTCAGCATATTCTTTAACCACCCTGAACCTTTCTATGGCCCTCTCATAACTGCCTTCAGTAAACAATATCTTGCCCTGAAGATAATTTTTTTTCTCATAATCTTCTATCTCTCCAATTATGGAAAGTGCCAATGCTGATTGATTTCTTTTCTGGTATAGCAGGGCTAAGTAAATATTCAGCAAATCATTTTTGTAACCACTATCATATAAAGAAGTTAATATTCTCCTTGAAGCCTCAAAAACTGACTTTTCGTAATAGGCAATTCCTAATATGAGGTTAATCTCTTTATCCTCTAAATTTGGTATCTTTGAGAGCTTCTCTTCTCCAATTTTTAAAATATCGTCAAATCTTTTTTCTGAAAGAAGAGATAATACAACCGGTTTAAGCAACTCAATGCTTACGAACTCATCTTTTCTTTTTTCGTAAAGCTCTATAATATCTTTATATTTACCGTTAGTCTTTTTTTCCCTTATTATTTCAATAAGGTTTTTTTCTTCGGTAATAACAGGCTTTGTAATCTCTTTATCAATTTTTACAATAGCCTGTTTCTCCTTTGTGGCACAACCGTACAGTGCTGTCAAAAGCATGGTTATAAACAAAAAATTAATTAGCCCTTTTCCTTTATTTGATGAGATTTTCATAGTTAATTATGCTCTCAAAGTTAACGTCTAATTTGTCTATCTTTAACTTTCTTCCATATTTTTCAGGGTCTATCTCTCTAAGTTTAGTCAAAGATTTTAATACCAAATCTTTGTTACCCTTTTCAACAGAGTTTTTAACAGCTCGTTTTAAAAGAGCAACAGCTCTCAGCTTAGCCTCTTCCTGCTGGAGAAAAAACAGTGAAAACTCGTTAATAATATCCCCTAACTTATATAGATATAGATCATCCCCCGTCTCTTTAAACTTCTTCGATAGATAGCCAACATATAGTTCAAGGGCTTCTCTCGCTTCGTCTTCCGGCTTGGTAAAAACAACCTTTGCGAGAACATTATGTAAGGGCTCCTCTGTTTCTGTTCCGAATCTATCTAAAATATCTGCCTTCAACCCCGCTATCAATAAATCATAGGCCTTATCAAAGTTGTTCTTGTAATAATATAAAAGTCCTTTTACAAAATCCTTTTCTTTCTTTTCCCTTTCCGTTAGTCTTTTACTTTCCAATTGATATAAGACCCTTTCTGAATCGTCATAATTTTTACCCTTAAGAAAGAGATAGGAAGATTCTATCAGATAAAAAATCTCTTTTTCCTTTGATAGGGAGGCATAATCAAGGGCTGCCTGTGCCGACTCTATAAACATACCCTTTTGTTTTCCAAAATTATAAATAAAATCCTTTGCCTTTATCCTGAGATCGTCCTTTTGTTTAATTTTGCTCATGTATTTGACTGCTTCTTCAGTTTTGCCATCTCTCTGAAGTAAAAGCGAGAGGTTATAAATGGCAAACTCTGTAAACTCACTGCTTTTGTCATTTATAATTTCATTATATGTATTTATGGCGAAATCCCTTTTTCCCTCACCCTCTAACAGTATCGCATGTTTAAATAATGAAAAATGTTTTAGTTTAAGATATTTATCATCATTGAAGTTTTTATATCCTTTGTCAAACAGTTTGGAGATAAATAATTTATTCTCGATCCCGTCAAAGTTTGCCTCAACAAATTCTAAAGCACGTTTAAGCCCGGAATCATTAGAGCCGGCAACTTCTAAAGCAAAAAACATTTTTTCTGTCAGACCTTCTTTAAGAGATATATCTGCAAGAACAAGGGCAGAATCATTCAGATATTTAGATTTTTTAAAATTAATTAAAAAATCTTCCAGAGAGTTTATCAGTTCTCTTGATAATATTTCGTGTCTTTTCCACATCTTATATTCACAGAAGAGGCTTCTGTAGTAACTTTCCTCTTCGTTAAACTTAAGCCTTCTTGCCTCTCTGAAGTACTTAACCGCTCTTTTGTTATCGTTTTTATCTTCATAAAGTTGTGCAAGCATAAAAGCTACTTCTCCTGCCCTTTTGTGAGAAGGAAAATAATCAAGCAGGCTTTCGTAGAGTTGAGTAGCTAAAAGGTAGTGGTCATCTTTTTTTTCCTTATCGTAAAGATTATTATAATAAAAGGCTGTCATTATAATCTCATCGCCAAAATCAGGTGGAAACTCTCTATATTTTTTATAATATTCAGAATTCTTATCATATTTTTGTATATATCGCACCCTTTCTTTATAGGCCTGTTCCTGTTTACCCATAAAATTATAGGCATCTATTATAGAAAGGGCGATTTCATGGGAGTTTTTAAAGAGATAGTATCTATCCAAACCCTTTTTGTAAACAGATATGGCTTTCTCATAATCTGCTAAGTAAAGATACAGGTCTCCTAAATATTTAAACACTTTGTCTGGGTAAGGAAATTGCCTGTTTTTGTCAAGATAGTTCTCCACCAGATCTAAATTATCTATTTTATAAAAGGCCCTCGACAGTAGATCTATCATCTCGTTAAGCAAGAGCTCCTGTCTTTGGCCTAAACTTTCAAATTTATAGTTCAAAAAGAGATTTATAACCTTATCGTATTGGCCTGAAAGATAGTAGCTCCATCCGATTTTATAATAGGCACTGTCTTTATAAACCTTTGCGGATGCACCTGCCTTTTCATAAAAACTAATAGCCCTCTGATAATCCTTTTTCTCAAAAAGAAGTTCAGCAATTTTCATATAGACCCTGAAATCACCCTCTTTTTTCTCGTTAAGATAGTCAAAGAATGTCTTTAATGCCTTTTCATATTCACCTAACTCTTCATAGGTTTCTGCTAAAAAAAGTGTTACTTCAGCCTTTCTCTCTTTAAACTTTCCAAGATACTTCTTCGCAAGTTCTGTTGCGTTATTCATCAGTATTGTTCTTTCTTCATTGTTTTCCTTTGATGACATATATAGAAGTTCGTTAATAAGATAAATCTGATAATAAAGGATATTCTCATCAAAACTAAGATTTTTGTTTTCCAGTTCTGAGTCAAGCTTTTTTAGGGCTGTTAATAAGTTTATTATGTCTTCTGCAGTAAGGTTTTTGTTTTCCAGGATTATTTTTTCTATCTTTCTTGCGTAAATTTCTATATTTATCCTTTCTAACTCAACATTATATTTTTCTGTAATGTTTTTAAATAGCTTATCTATCTCTCTTTTCTCTTTCTCATAGGCTTCCTGAAAGAATGATAGCTCGCGGTAATCTTTATCTATGGTTTTTCTGAACTTTTTTATTCTGTTATAGGTCTCGTTAATTGAGACGATCTTTTGCTGAAGGTCTTTAAGTTTCGGGTCTTCCTTATAGGTTTCATAAACCTTATCAAAGTAAGTATTTACGGAGGAAAGCCCCTTTTCAACGTTTTTTAATTTTTCCTGAAATACTTTAATTTCATCAAGATAGAGATTTAAATGGTAGGCATAGTTTTTCATCTGCCATTTTATTCTGAAAATATCAGCTTGTTCCTTTAAATTTTTGTCTTCCAATGTATCTACCAATCTTAAGCTTCTGAGAATTGTAAACTCATCGGAAAGATTATTTGAAAAATCAGCTGGTTTCTCAAAATCGGGTATATTGTAATTGCCCTTAGCTGTCATTGCATCAATTAGCAGAAGTTTTTCTTTATATCCCAATCTTTTATTAGATAAGAGTTCAATAACTTTGTCATATTTTTTAAGGTAATATGAGGCGACAGCCATAAGGTAATCTCTGTCCTCTATTTCTTGTTTTTCTAAAAACTCCAAAGCGTCGGAAAAATTTTTATTTTTAAAAAGAATTAATGTATAAACTCTTGGAAAGGTATCTTTATAAGATGTTATTAGCTCGAGAGCCCTTTTATACTGTTCTTCACCATAAGCAAGTACTATCTCTTTCAAATCGTTAAAGAGAGGTTTTTTTGATTTATATTCTTTTAGCTTTCCAGCTTTGAAGTGATATAAAAAGTTAATATCTTCAAAGTCTGAACTTGACAACAGGGAACCAAAATTTTTATAAAAAATTTCAAGATCTTTTGAATCTTTCGTGTCAGAGAGGATATTGTATAGTATCTTTTTTCTGGTTGTAAGGTCTTCTTTTTCAATAAGATTTTTAATAAGAGATATAGTAAAGTTATCTCTATAGGCCCTGTAAATTGCTAAAGTTGTTGTGTCTTTTTCATAAGACGAGCCCTTAAAACTTGCAGGCAGATCCAAATCTAATACCAGATATTGGGAGATATCTTTCCATCCTGCAGATTTCACATTAATTTTTTCAACTGTCTGAGGATAAGAAAGAGTAACCCAAAAAAGAGAGAACAGAATAATAACGCTTAGTCTATAAGCCATGCGTTTGGTACCACTCTTAACTTCTCGAAGCTGTCTGAAAAGAGAAACTCTACCGCAACTCTTCTGTATTCGGGAACATCAAACTGAAACTTCTTGGAAATTTCACGATTGTCTTTAAACATCCTTATTGTAACAGTGTTAGCACCGGTTCTTACAGGGAAATCCCCGATGAATTGTGTTTTAAGTTTATCTTCCTTAATCTGAAAATCTCCCGTTCTTATGAGATTATCATTAAGGTATAGACCATAAAAGACATTATTAAACTTTTTGCTATCATAACTGAAGAATATGGTCACCTTGCTCTTTGTAAAAAAGGGGATTTCTCTTTCTAATTTTCCTATTTCTCTGCCTAAGTTTATTAGCTCTTCCAGTGGCTCAGCAATTGCAGAGGTAGTAAAAAGTGCACAGAAAACAACAAATATTGTTAATGTTTTTTTCATAGTGTAGATATTATAGAAAACAAATTATTAAAATTCAATAATATTAACAAATTTCTACCCTTTTCCTTAATAATTGAAAAGAAGGCTTAAATCGTGACAATATCTGAAAGATTTTTTTGGAGTTAAAAGTTGTCTCCGAGATTTTTTTAATATTTATATCCATTTTTTGTTATAATAACGAGACTATGAAAGAAATTTCCGAGAAAAAGGCATTTTTTTTACTCACCGAAGAAGAGTTTCTTAAATTAGGTAAAACCGCTGAAGAGATCAGATTTCTTATTAATCCCGAAAAGATAGTTACCTATGTGATAGATCGAAACATTAACTATACAAATATCTGCGAGAGTGGTTGTAAGTTCTGTGCCTTTTACAGAAATGAAGGCGACGAAGAAGCTTATTTATTAGACCATTCGGAAATATTAAAAAAGGTAGATGAGCTTGCTTCTGCCGGCGGAACTCAGCTTCTGATTCAGGGTGGCTTGCATCCGAATATCAGCATATCATATCTTGAGGATCTCTTTAGAAAAATAAAAAATAAGTTTCCTTCAATAATAATTCATTCACTATCACCTGCAGAAATAATCCATATTTCAAAAAAAAGCGAACTCTCTGTTGAAGATACACTGATCAGATTAAAAGAAGCTGGCTTAGAGTCACTTCCTGGTGGTGGAGCGGAGATACTTGTAAACGAAATAAGAAGTAAGATTAGCCCTAAAAAGATAGGCTGGAAGGAATGGCAGGAAGTGATGTATTGTGCTCATAAACTGGGAATGAAGGGAACTGCAACGATGATGTTTGGCAGTGTAGAAAAACCACAAGATATAATAACCCATTTAAAAAGAGTAAGGGAGTTTCAGGAAGAGACTGGTTTTTTCAGAGCCTTTATCCCCTGGACATATCAACCGGGCAAGAACGAGCTTGGCGGGGTTAAGGCATCATCATATTATTATCTCAGGGTCCTTGCGGTATCAAGGATATATCTTCATAATATAAGAAATATTCAGGCATCGTGGGTAACTCAGGGGCCAAAGGTTTCGCAACTGGCACTTTTTTTCGGTGCCAATGATATGGGTGGCACCATGATGGAAGAAAATGTGGTTTCTGCAACAGGCTGGAGATTTTTAATGGATAGGAATGAGATAGTTGAGCTCATAAAAGAAGCGGGTTTTGAGCCAAAAGTCAGAAATACAAGGTATGAGGTTTTGGAATAACAGACCATGAGAAACAGTGAAGGGTTAGATAAAGTTTAAATAAGTGAGGAGGAGTAATGACGAGAGACGAAGCCTATAAAATCTTATCGGATAAAATTAAGAATAAAAACCTGCTTAAGCATATGTTAGCGGTAGAGGCAATAATGGAGGATCTTGCTGAATACTTCAATGAAGATAAGAAAAAGTGGGGGATCTGCGGATTATTACATGATTTTGATTATGAAGAAACTCTTAACAATTTTGAAAATCATGGAAAAGTTACAGAGGAGAGGTTTAGAGATACTTTGGAGGAAGATATTCTTTATGCAATAAGGGCACACACCGGTCTTGTGGAAAGAAAAAGCCCCATGGATAAGGCAATCTATTGTGCCGATCCTGTCTCTGGTTTTATAGTTGCTGCTACCTTAGTAATACCTTCAAGGAAGATTGCCGATATTAAAGTTGAAAATCTGTTAAACAGGTTTAAAGAAAAACACTTTGCAAAAGGTGCCAGCAGGGAACAGATGATGGCTTCAGAAGAGTTGGGACTTAGTCTTGAAAAGTTTTTTCAAATAGCCCTTACCGCAATGAACAGGATATCAAAAGAGTTAGGGCTTTAAAAAAACAGATACTAACACTCTTTATCGGGGTTGAGATTACAAAAGTTGAGAGTTTGTTTGGGTTTACTTTTATCTCTGTATATGGTGATACCTTTAAGGTTAAGTTCTAAGGCTAATTTAAAAATCTCTTTCACATCTTCAACCTTAGCATTGGAAGGCAGGTTTACTGTTTTTGAAACGGCGTTCTCTGTGTATTTCTGAAAGGCAAACTGCATCATTAAATGTTGTTCTGGCTTAATATCAAAGGTAGTTTCGAAAATTTTTTTATCATATTCTTTTCTATCTTTCAGTTCCCTGTAGAGAGGATGGATATCTTCAAACTCCCTGTCGAGGATCCGGCGTTTTAGTTTAAAAGAGAATATAGGCTCGATCCCGCTTGATGTCCCCGCTATGATACTTATGGTTCCCGTAGGTGCTATTGTTGTAACTGTTGCATTTCTTCTTTTTTTATCTCCTCTTTTGCTATAAATACTTCTTGAAAATTCCGGGAAGGCTCCTCTTTTCTTTGCAAGATTTTCAGAAGCAAATACTGCCTGTTCATTGATGAACCTCATAATATCTTCTGCTATTTGTAGCGCATATTTACTGCTATAGGCTACGTTCATTAAAATTAAGGCATCGGCAAAACCCATAACCCCAAGACCGATTTTTCTGTTTCTCTTGCTGATTTTTTCAATCTCCCTGAAGGGATAAGAGTTTGCGTCTAAAACATTATCAAGGAAGTGAATGGCTATTCTAACTACCCTTTTAAGTTCTTCGTAATCTATTCTTTTATTTTTAACAAATTTTGCCAGGTTTATAGAGCCAAGGGTGCATGATTCATAAGGAAGCAGAGGCTGTTCTCCGCAGGGGTTTGTTGCATTGATATATCCCAGATGGGGTGTTGGATTAGAAAAGTTGATTGCATAAAGGTTAATCAGACCGGGATCCCCCGTTAACCAGGCATAATAGGATATCTCATCAAATAGCTTCTCTGCCTTGATTTTTTTCTCTGTTTTTTTTGTCCTTGGATTTATTAATGGTATAAAACCGCCATTTTTTATGGTACTTATCTCATCCTTACCCAGAGATACAGAGATATTAAAATTGGTAAGAAAACCTTCTTTCTCTTTAGATTTTATAAAGGATAGGATATCGGGATGAGTTATATGTAAGATGCCCATATTGGCGCCTCTTCTCTTACCGCCTTGTTTGATAATATTAGTTGCCATATCATAAATTTGCATAAAGGATATCGGTCCCGATGAAACTCCCTTTGTTGAAGCCACAATATCTCCTGCAGGCCTGAGATCTGAGAAGGAAAAACCCGTTCCGCCACCGCTTTTGTGAATAATGGCAGACTTTTTTAGGGTTTCAAAGATACTTTTAAGATTATCCTTTATAGGCAAAACAAAGCAGGCAGAAAGTTGTCCCTTTTTAGTACCCGCATTCATTAAAGTAGGTGAGTTGGGCAGAAACTTGAGGGAATGAATTATTTCGTAAAAATCATCAAAGGTTTTGAGATAATCATCTTTATATGATCTGTCAACCTCAGCAACAGCTTCAGAGACACGTCTGCATAAGTGCTCGAAATCTTCTGTTATATTTCCATCTTTATCTTTTAAATAGTATCTTGATTTTAAAACTTCTTCGGCTATTTTAGTAAGTTTCATACTATTTTCTTAGTAATTTTAATGGTGAGCTTTGGGTTTTTAAATAATTTCCTATTTTATATGAAAAAAAAAGACTAACAATTATAACAAGGGTTATTATTAGTAAGGTTAATAAACAACGGATTTCTCTGTTCACATTAAGAGGGTAATATATTTTTTTTGCAAAATCAAATTAAACTTCTAAAAAATATTAAATTAATGTAAGATTAAAATTATTTATGGGTAGAAAAAAAGAGAAGAAAGACACTGAAAATATTCACCATGATTACTCTGATGAACTCCTGAAGCTTTATTTAAAGGATGTTCAGAAAAACAAGCTCCTCACTATCGAAGAAGAAAGAAATATAGCCAAACTCATTAAAAAGGGCGACAAAAAAGCACGGAAAAAGCTGATAGAGGGGAATCTAAGGCTCGTTATAAAAATTGCAAAAAAATATGTTGGCAGAGGACTACATCTGTTGGACTTAATAGAGGAAGGAAATATCGGTTTAATCAGGGCGGTTGATAAGTTCGAACCTCAGATGAACTGCAGGTTTTCTACCTATGCTACCTGGTGGATAAGACAATCCATAGAAAGGGCTATTTCTAACCAGACATTGGCTATAAGGCTACCTGTTCATATTGCCGATGAAATAGGCAAGATCCAAAGGGAAATCTATAATTTTACAAATAAGAATGGCAGAGAACCTTCAGAAGAAGAACTTTCTGAACTGCTTGATATGGCCGTTGAAGATATCAGAAAATTCCTAAACTATGTAAGAAAGATAAGTTCAATGGATTCCCCAAGAAACATAGAAGATGATGATTATGTTCTTTCTGATACCATAGAAGATATAAACTCCCCCAATCCTCTTGAGATTATGGAGTCTGTTTTTATTAACGACAAGGTTAAGAAGTGGTTGGCCAAGCTTGATGAAAAAGAGAGGAATATTTTAATCCTGAGGTATGGTCTTGATGATATGATACCCAAAACCTTGGAAGAAGTGGCAAGAATATACAATGTTACGAGGGAAAGAATAAGGCAGATAGAGTGTAAGGCTATGGAAAATTTGAGGAAGCTTGTTTTGTCTGAAGTAGAGAGGGATGAAATACTTTAACCGGTTGATTGGTGAGTGGAAAAAGCGTGTAATAAACTTTGTATACACCTGAACCAATTTAACCTGAGTCTTGTTAAGCCACTGTTACTGAATATAAAATATATACAGTTATAACTTGGAGGGTGCTATGGATGAGTTGAAAAGCGTTATCAGAGATATCCCTGACTTCCCAAAAAAGGGGATTTTGTTCAGAGATATTACAACTCTTCTGAAAGATGCCAAGAGTTTCCACCGGGCGGTAGATTATATAGCCCACCGATATATAGATAAAAATATAAAGTATGTTATCGGAATTGAGGCGAGAGGTTTTATTCTTGGTTCTGCCCTGGCATATAAGTTAAATAAAGGGATTGTTTTGGTTAGAAAACCGGGAAAACTTCCATCTGACACTATAAAGGTTACCTACGATTTGGAATATGGACAGGATAGCTTAGAAATCCATAAAGACGCGCTGGAAGAAGGAGATAGGGTTATTATCTGTGATGATGTACTTGCTACAGGTGGAACGGTGAAGGCAACCATTGAACTTGTTGAAAAACTAAAAGCAGATATTTTTGAATGTGTCTTTTTGGCAGAGCTATCCGCTCTTGGTGGAAGGGAAAGGCTAAAAAACTATAATATTTTTTCTCTGCTCCAGTACTGATAGATAATTATGAATAAGCTATTGCCATATCTTTTAGTAGGATTGGGTGGTTTTTTGGGTGCCAATGCCCGTTTTATTGCAGGTAAGTTAATTTCCAATAGTTTACCTATGCAGTTTCCTGTCCCGACTTTCATAGTTAATGTAAGTGGAAGTTTTTTGTTAGGTTTAATTGCCTACCTGCTTAACTATATAAAATTTGTAAATCCGGACTATCTCAGGTATTTTCTGGCAGTTGGTTTTCTTGGAGCCTATACAACCTTTTCAACCTTTGAACTTGAAACAAGTCTGCTCATAGAAAAGGGAGCTTTTGGTATAGCCCTGATTTATATATTTTTAAGCGTTGTTGTTGGTTTTATCTGCTTTAGAATAGGCATATATACCGGTGGTATCCTGAAGCATTTAATTTAATTGTTGTTAAAATAAAAATTTTTAAGGGGGAAAAGATGAGTGAGATTGTTGACATTTATGCCAGAGAAATACTTGATTCAAGGGGCAACCCAACCATCGAGGTAGAGGTTCATTTAGAAAGCGGTGCCTATGGAATAGCCTGTGTCCCATCGGGAGCCTCAACGGGTGAAAGAGAGGCACTTGAGTTAAGAGATGGCGACAAAAAAAGGTATTTGGGTAAAGGAGTTCTTAAGGCAGTAAAAAATGTTAACGAGATTATAGCAGATAAGGTTCTTGAAGAAGGCATTGATTCGTTTGATCAGGTTTATCTGGATAACTTTATGATTGCCCTGGATGGCACACCTAATAAGTCCAAGTTAGGAGCAAATGCCATACTCGGTGTATCCATAGCCAATGCCAAAGCAAGTGCCAACGAGCTTGATTTACCCTTGTATCGTTATTTGGGAGGCGTATTTTCGAAGACCCTTCCTGCACCGATGATGAATATATTAAATGGTGGTGCCCATGCAGATAATAATGTTGATATTCAGGAGTTTATGATAGTTCCGACCGGTGCAAAGACCTTTTCTGAGGCTTTGAGGATAGGTGCTGAAATTTTCCATAACTTAAAAAGTGTTTTGAAAAGTAAGGGATATGTTACATCTGTAGGAGATGAAGGTGGTTTTGCCCCCAATCTGAAATCTAATATAGAAGCCCTTGATGTCATTATGGAAGCAATCAAAAAAGCTGGCTATAAAGCGGGGAAGGATGTGTTTATAGCCCTTGATGTTGCTGCCTCTGAACTCTATGAAAACGGTAAATATAACCTGAAAGGCGAAAAGAAGTCCCTTAAAAGTGAAGAACTCATTGATTTTTACGAGAAGATAGTATCTAAATATCCTGTAATAAGCATTGAGGATGGAATGGCAGAAAACGACTGGAATGGTTGGAAAAAACTTACGAAGAAATTATCTTCAAAGGTTCAGATTGTCGGTGATGATGTATTCGTAACAAACCCCCAGATTTTTAAGAAAGGTATTGAAGAAGGTATTGCCAATGCCATTCTTATAAAGCTAAATCAGATAGGAACTGTTACAGAGACTTTGGAAACTATTGAGATGGCAAAAAGGGCTGGTTACGGAATAATTATCTCCCATAGATCTGGAGAAACGGAGGATACTACGTTGGCTGATCTGGCAGTTGCGGTAAATGCAGGACAGATAAAGACCGGCTCTTTATGTAGAACCGATAGAGTGGCAAAATATAATAGGCTTTTAAGGATTCAGGATGAGTTGGGTCCTCAGGCTGAGTATGGGGGAGATAAATATTTTGTAAAGGGGACGAAGTAATAGTGGATAGTAATTGGTTTATAACGTAAATTAGAGTTAGAAATGAATATACTAAAAAATATCAAGGGTTTTTACGAGCTATCACTGATGGAATGGAAGGGAGTTGTATCTTCCATAATTTTTTTAGGAGGATGCAACTTCCGGTGTATCTATTGTCATAATTACGATATGGCTTTTAACCCTAAGGATATACCCTCTAAAGATTTAGACGATATTCTTAACAATCTTGATAATAGAAAAGGTTGGGTCGATGGTGTGGTAATATCGGGTGGTGAGCCAACCATTTATGGTGAAGAACTGATTGATTTTTTGCTGATATTCAAAAAAAGAGGTCTTAAAACCAAGATATATACAAATGGCTATAATTATGATGTAATAGAAAAGATTGTTGATAAAAAGATCGTTGATGAGATCAGCATGGATATAAAGCATATTCCGGGAAAGTATGAAGAGATAATCAAGGTTAAATTGCCAGAATTGGAAGACAGAATTCTTGCTTCAATAAATATACTTAAAAGGGCAAAGATAAATAAAGAGTTCAGATTAACGGCAGTTAAGGGAGTTCATTCCCTTGAAGACATAAAAAAGATTAGCGAACTTATCTCTCCGGAAAAAATCATCTTACAAAATGTTACAAATGATTGTGTCAGAGATGCCTACAAAGAGCTGATAACTCCCTTTACTGATGAAGAAATTAAGTGTTTTGAAAAAAAGATTGAGGTGGATCATGGATATTGATGTAATCTTTGATGAAACCATTTTCCTTTTAGAAAAGGTAAGAGACAAGTATAAAGATAAGATAACGGAGGTTGCAGAAAAGATCTATGAATGCTTTAAGAGAGGCAATAAGCTTCTTGTATGTGGTAATGGCGGATCCTCTGCAGACGCACAGCATATCTCTGCCGAGTTTGTAAACAGATTCAGGATTGAGAGAAAACCGCTTCCTGCCATTGCCCTGACAACGGATACCTCGATAATAACAAGCATAGGCAATGATTATAGTTTTAATGAGATCTTTTCCAAGCAGGTTCTTGCCCTTGGAAAAGAGGGAGATGTTTTGTTAGGTATCTCTACTTCAGGCAGATCAAAAAATGTTATAAATGCTTTAAAAACTGCCAGGGAGTTAGGCTTGACAACCATAGGGCTTTCGGGAGATTATGCAGATGAGATGGGAAAGCTATGCGATCACTACATTTATGTTCCTTCAAAGAATACTCCAAGGATACAGGAAGCCCACTTATTGATAGAACATACCATATGTGAGCTTATAGATCAGTTCTGGAGAAAGGATAATTTGTAAGGACTTGGAGTTTTAAAAGCGGTCAAGGCGGGTTTATTAACAGGTGGTGTAAAAGAATGTATGAGAAGATAGATAACAGTAATATTAAGACCTATTCTTTGTATCAAAGAGAAAGCAAGGTTAATATAAAAGATTTTTCTAAGGTGGGAGATATTAAATCTCTTGATGACTTTGTCAGTTTAATACCCCATATTCTGGCAGGTAAAGAAATTAAAGAGATCGCCCGCAAAGTAGCTACAGTCAAAGAGGATAAAGGGAAAATTATATTAGGAATGGGTGCCCATTTAATAAAGGTTGGACTGTCCCCGATTATAATAGCAATGATGAGGGAAGGAATAATAGATGGTATTGCCTTAAACGGTGCCTGTATGATTCATGATGTTGAGATTGCAATGGTTGGACACACATCAGAAGATGTGGCAAAGGAGATTAAAGAAGGCACCTTTGGTATGGTAAAGGAAACAACCGAGTTCATTATAAATGCGGTAAATAAGGGTAAAGAAAAGGGGTTAGGCGAGCTGATATGTGATGCACTGTTCAACTCAGATTTTCCCTATAAAGAATATAGTATTTTATCTAATGCCTGCAGATACAGGATACCGGTAACGATTCATCTTGCCATCGGTACTGATATTATTCATATGCATCCGTCTTTTGATGGTGCTACCTTTGGTTTGGCTACCCACAGGGATTTTCTCGTTTTTTCTAATCTGATAAAAGATCTTGAAGATGGAGTTTATATAAACATTGGCTCTGCTGTCATATTACCGGAGGTATTTTTAAAGGCTCTGTCTTTAGTAAGAAATTTAGGACACCCTCTGAAAAATATAACAACAATCAATATGGATTTTAAAGAGCATTACAGACCATTGACTAATGTGGTAAAAAGACCAACCCTGGAGGGTGGCAGGGGTTATAATCTCATCGGACACCATGAGATACTGTTACCCCTTTTGTATTTTTTGATAAAATATTACCAAGGCAAAAATTTTTAATATATAAAAACTCAGAGGTTTTCAGGGGAAAGAAGATTGATTGAAAGAAGAATAGATAGAAGAATACCTTTCAGAACTAAGGTAATCGTTGAGGCAGATGGTATAAGGAGAGAATTCTATACCATCAACATAAGCAGGGGTGGTGTATATATTGAAACGGATAACCCGCTTACAATAAACAGCATTATATCTTTGGAGATTGCCATTGATGAAAACACCAAGATAGACTTGCAGGGCAAGGTTGTTTGGGTATCCTATCCCCATAGGGACAGTAACTATCTTCCCGGGATGGGAGTTAAGTTTATGGATATATCGGCAGAAAAAATGGAGATTCTCGGGAATTTTATCGGTGATTATATCAAGAAAAATATGGAGATAATAGATTACACGGAATACTCTCTTGATGACAGAATAGTTTTAACTGATGAGAATATCTATGAACAAAATGCGGAACTACTCATTGCCTTTGCCGGTTTGGGGATAAAGGAGCTTATTAACCATACAAAGTATGTCCTTGACAATGGCGGGGAACAGTTAAGGTTAGAATATGAAAAAAGAGGAGATCTTTTGCCCTTTGAGGGGTCCTTTCAGGTAACCGCTGGTGGAAATTTAATGGCGAAGTATGTGTTGTTTACCGCTATTCCGAATTTTTATGACAGCTATGGTGAGGAGCTATTAAGGATATCAATGCTGGAGGTTCTTAATAGGGCTTCTTTGCATTGCTTTAGCTCTGTTTTTTATCCTGCCTTTTCTCTTTTGGAAGCGGGTTTTCCCATAAATGTTTCTGCTAAGGTTTTGCTTGGCACAACATATGGTTTTTTAAAGAAAGAGAAATTTCCGGTTAAGGTAATCTTTTTCTGTAACAATCAGGATTTAATGGTCTTTCAAAAGATTAAAAGGGAGATTTTTGAGAGTTGAGAGATTATTTTCCCCTTTTTGTCTCTCTTGCCGATAAGAAAGTTTTGGTTATAGGTGGGGGGAAGGTCGCTGAAAGGAAAATCAGAAAATTACTTAAATATTCTCCGAAAATTATTATAATCTCGCCTGAACTTACGGAAGGTCTGAAAAATTTATCAGATAAAGGTTTTATAGAATGGGAAAAGAGATCATTTCGGGAAAGTGATCTCGACGGGGGAGTATTTCTGGTAATTTCTGCAACTGATAGCAAGGACCTGAACGACTATATTCATAAATTATGCGATGAAAGAAATATACTGATTAATAAGGTTTCCGGACGAGGCAGGGTTATCTTTCCTGCAATAGCTGAAGAAGGTAACATATCAGTTGCTGTATCAAGTTCCGGGTTAACGCCTCTTATAACAAAAATCTTAAAGAAGAAAATTAAAGAGCTCATTAGACCATATTCAAAAATTGTCAGTATTATCAAACCATTAAGGTCAAGTTTGTTGACAGAGAACGATGATTCGTCTTATAATAAAAAAATACTAAGGGAAGTTTTATCTCTATCTCCCCTTACTGGTGATATTGAAAAAGATATAGGCCTTATAAAAGAAAAGGTTAAAAAAATTTTACAAAAGACACCCAGGTCATCTAAAAAAACATTATGAGCATTGAAAATTTTTATTATATAACTTTATTTTTTACTGTTTTCTCTTCAATACTGTTTTTTGGCTACCTTATTACCTTAAAAAAAACGATCGGTGATATCTCACTGATAATATTTTCTTTATCTACAATAGCAATTTTTTTCTATCTTGTTCTCAGAGGAGTTAAGGGTGGTTATTTTCCCGTTTCAAACACCCACGAAGGACTTGTATTTTTTGCCCTTCTTTGTTCTGTATTTTTCTTAATCTTCTATCTGAGAAACAAGATATTAATCTTAGGTGTATTTCTTTCCCCCCTTGTTACAATTCTGACTCTCATTGCAGGATTTACTGACAAAAGCATCGGTGAGATTCTCCCCATATTACAAAGTTTTTGGTTTCCTATCCATGTTGTGTCAGCTTTCATTGGAAATGCTCTTTTTGCCCTTTCTTTTGTTGTTAGTCTCGTCTACCTTATAGAAAACTTCAGATTGAAAAAGAAGAAATTTGATGTTTTAGGGAAGTTACTGCCATCCATAACAATGCTTGATACAATAAACTATTTTTGTATTGTCTATGGCTTTCCGTTTCTGACCTTAGGGATGATTACAGGAGCCATATGGGCTCAGGTTGCCATAGGTTCATACTGGAATAATGATCCCAAGGAAATCTGGTCTCTCTTTACCTGGTTTATTTATGCAGCGTTACTTCATACAAGATTAATAAGTGGCTGGAGAGGTAAAAAAATAGCCTTTTTATCAATATTAGCCTTTCTCTTTTTAGTTTTTAGCTTTATTGGTGTTAAATTTCTATTTAAGGGTTATCACGTTTTCGAAACAATAAGATGAAGATATGTATCCTTGGTTTAAGTCATAAAACTGCTCCTGTGGAGATTAGAGAAAAGATTGCCTTTTCAAGCCCCCAAAAACTTGAAGAGGGGCTTCTCTTACTAAAAAAAATCCCCCATATAAAAGAAGTGGTTATACTTTCTACCTGTAACAGGGTTGAGATATATCTGATAGTAAGTGATGGCATAAACTGGAAAGAAGATATCATATCCTTTTTCTGCAGTTATCAGGGATTAAAAAGAGATGATTTTGTCAGTCACCTTTACTTTAAAGAAGATACTGATGCTGTAAAGCATATATTCAGGGTTGCCTGCGGGCTTGACTCAATGGTTTTGGGGGAGCCTCAGATTACGGGACAACTTAAGGAAGCCTATGGGATATCTGCAGGTAAGAATACCACAGGGTTTTATATCAACAAATTGATGCATAACGCCTTTTCGGTAGCAAAAAGGGTCAGAACAGAAACAAAAATTGGTAGTTTTGCTGTATCCATTAGTTTTGCAGCAGTAGAACTGGCAAAAAAAATATTTGAGACACTGGAAGGGAAAAAGGCAATGCTCATTGGTGCGGGTGAGATGGCAGAACTTGCGGCGAAGCATCTCATAACAAATGGTGTCTCTCAGATTATTGTTGCTAACAGAACATACGAAAGGGCCTGTATGCTTGCCAGTGATTTTAATGGTGTTCCCTGCAATTTCGAGGAGTTTCCTGATAAGCTAAAAGATGTGGATATTGTAATTTCTTCCACCGGTGCACCAAACTTCATCATTACTCCCGAAAAAATAAAGGATGCCATAAAGGCGAGAAGAAACAAACCAATGTTTCTCATAGACATAGCTGTTCCGAGAGATATAGACCCTAAGGTAAATGAGCTTGATAATTGCTATCTCTATGATATAGATGATTTACAAAACGTCGTGGATGAAAACTTAAAGGAAAGACAAAAAGAGGCTTTAAAGGCAGAAGAAATCATCAACAGCGAGGTTTATGAGTTTGAAAGGTGGCTCAGATCGTTAGAGGTTAAGCCATTGATAGTTGAGATCAGAAGGTATTTTGAGAGAATAAAAGAGGAAGAGCTTGAAGAGGCAAAGAAAAAACTCTCCCATTTAACTGAAAAAGATATAAAAACCATTGAAGCAATGCTTAACGCAATCGTCAACAAAACCCTTCACAGACCTACAGTATTCCTGAAGAACCTATCTAATGGTGAAGAAAATTATCTGTATTTAGATGCAATAAAAGAGATTTTTGGCATAGGAAGAGAGGAAAAAGATGAAAAGAAAGATTAAGATTGGGACGAGAGGGAGTCAGTTAGCCCTTTGGCAGGCAAACCACATCAAGTCAATACTTGAAAAAAGTTATCCCGACTATACCTTCGAACTGGTAAAAATAAAGACACAGGGGGACAAGATCCTCGATGTAGCCCTTTCAAAAGTAGGCGGTAAAGGTTTGTTTGTTAAAGAGCTTGAAGATGCCCTGCTGGAAAAGAAGGTTGATTTTGCTGTCCATAGTATGAAAGATGTGCCGGTTATACTTCCTGAGGGGTTACATCTTACCGCCATAACAAAAAGAGAGGATCCGAGGGACTGTTTTCTTTCGAAAAACTATAATAGTCTCTCCGATTTGCCAGAATCAGCAAAAGTGGGTACCAGTAGTCTTAGAAGGCAGTGTCAGATATTGAGTTTAAGAAAGGATTTACAGGTAGAAGTCCTGAGAGGAAATGTGGAGACAAGGATCAGAAAAATGACCGAAGGTGTCTACGATGCGGTTATACTTGCCTATGCAGGAGTAAAAAGACTTAATCTTATGGACTATGTTAAAGAAGTTATATCGGAAGATCTCTCGCTACCTGCAATAGGGCAGGGTGCTTTGGGAATTGAATGCAGGGTTGATGACGATGAGGTAAATAATCTTCTTTCAATACTGAACGATGACGATTCTGCTGTATGTGTCAAGGCAGAAAGGGCTTTTTTAAGAGTTCTTGAAGGCGGTTGTCAGGTCCCCATAGGGTCCTACGGAAGAATTATTGATAATAAACTTGTGTTAAAAGGGCTCGTGGGAACACTCGATGGTAAGACAATAATAAAAGAGACCGTTTCCGGTGAAAAGACAGATGCAGAAGCATTGGGAGAGTCTCTGGCAGAAGTTATCTTGTCTAAAGGTGGCAAAAAGATTCTTGAAGAGGTCTATGGCAGGGAGATGGGTTCTTAATCTATGAAAAAAGGCTTTGTCTCTCTCGTAGGTGCAGGTCCGGGTGATCCGCTTTTAATTACCATTAAAGGAAAGATTTGCATCGAAAATGCAGATGTGGTGATCTATGATTATCTTGCTAATAAAGAGTTGCTTAAATACGCGAAAAAAGATTGTGAATTAATCTATGTGGGGAAAAAAAGCAAGGAACACACTGTTGATCAGGATAATATAAACAGACTGATATCAGAGAAGGCAAAAGAGGGTAAAAAGGTAGTAAGACTTAAGGGCGGGGATCCCTTTATCTTTGGCAGAGGTGGAGAAGAGGCCCTTTATCTGAGAGAACATAATATTGATTTTGAGATAGTGCCGGGTATTACTTCAGGTATCGCAGGCCCCCTGTATGCGGGTATTCCTGTAACCATGAGAGGTGTAAACTCATCCGTAGCCTTTGTTACAGGACATGAGAGTGAAGATAAAGAGTTAAGCCTTCTTGACTGGAAATCACTGACCAAAATGGGGACCCTTATTTTCTATATGGGGGTGAAAAATCTTCCTGCAATAGTTGAAAATCTCATAAAGGAAGGAATGGATAAGGAAACTCCCGTCGCACTTATCAGATGGGCAACCTATCCTGAACAAACCGTTTTAGAAGGGACACTTTGTAATATTGTTGAGCTCGTAAGAAAAACTGGTTTTAAGGCTCCCGCAGTAATAATTGTCGGTGAGGTAGTTAAACTGAGAGACAAACTTAAATGGTTCGAGAGCAAGCCCCTTTTTGGTAAGAAGATTATCGTAACAAGGGCAAGTGAACAGGCAGGGAGCTTTAGTTCTAAACTCAGGGATTTAGGTGCAAGAGTTTTTGAGATACCTACAATAAAGATAGTGCCGATAAATGATTATGGTTTGATTGATTCGGCAATAGAAAATATAAAAAATTACGACTATCTTATCTTAACAAGTGTAAACGGTGTTAAATATTTTTTTGAAAGATTGGAGAAAAAAGGCAGAGATGGCAGAACTCTTTCTAATCTGAAAATATGTGCCATCGGTCCTGCAACAGCAAAGGCTATAAAAGAAAGATTTTTAAATGTAGACATCATGCCGGAGAAATATATTGCGGAATCAGTTGTTGAGTCTTTAGAAAAGTCAGGGATAGGGGGTAAAAAATTTCTTCTATGCAGGGCTAAGATAGCAAGAGATGTAATCCCCGATGAGATTAGAAAAAAAGGCGGGGAAATTGATGTAATACCTGTTTATGAAACATTAATCAATAAAGAAGTTAAAGATGAGCTGTTAGATGTATTAAGAAAAGGGGTAGATTATATAACATTTACAAGCTCTTCAACAGTATCTAACTTTTTTGAACTCATAGAGGAGAATAAAAATCTCCTTTCAAATATTAAGCTTGCTTCTATTGGCCCGGTAACATCATCGACTATAAAAAAACTTGGATTTGAACCCTATGTTTCTGCTGAAGAGTATACAATAGATGGTTTGATCAGTGCCATAATAAAGGCAGAAGGCAAGAATTAGCTGAGGATGATGTTTACCTTACCTGTTTTTCTTCCTGTGCTCTTTATATAATTTATACTCTATACTGTCAACAAGAGCCTGATAACTTGCCTCTATGATGTTTTGAGATACCCCAACGGTTCCCCATTTATCGTCTTTATCTCCCGATTCAATTAAAACACGGACTCCTGCAGCAGTTCCTTTATCGGAGCTTAATACCCTTACCTTATAATCAAGCAGTTTCACATCTTTCAGTTCAGGATAAAATCTTTCCAATGCCTTTCTCAGTGCGTTATCAAGAGCGTTTACAGGACCATTACCTACTGCTGCTGTATGTTCGATATGACCACCCACTTTAATCATAACGGTTGCCTCAGCAATAGGCATCTCACCCTCTTTTCTCTTCTCATCGATAACTCTAAAACCCATTAGCTCGAAATATTTTCTTCTCTGACCGATTGCTTCCATCATAAGCAGTTCGAAGGATGCCTCTGCTCCTTCAAACTGAAAGCCCTGTAACTCTAACTCCTTAAGTCTGTTGAGTATGTCTATCGTTACAGGATCTTTGCTGTCAAGGTCAATATTGAACTCTTTCGCCTTGAAAAAGATGTTACTCTTTCCTGAGAGGTCCGATATCAGAATCCTTCTTCTGTTACCGACAAGCTCCGGTGGAATATGTTCATAGGTGGAGGCGTTCTTTGTGATGGCGCTTACGTGAACCCCTCCCTTATGAGCAAAGGCACTTTCTCCCACGAAAGGCTGATTTTTTGGTGGTGGGAGATTGGCTATCTCATATATATACCTTGCGGTTTCCTTCAATTTTTTTAACTTATCTTCCGTAAGGACAGGTATGTTGAGTTTAAGCTGGATAACGGGTATAATTGACACAAGATTTGCATTACCGCACCGTTCTCCAAAACCATTGAAGGTCCCCTGAACCTGAATTGCACCGTTTTCAACAGCGGTAACGGAGTTTGAAACCGCAAGCTCACAATCATTATGGCAATGAATCCCAAAAGGTATTTTAAACCGTTTTTTAAAATCATTTATTATCTTTGCTAAAATTGTCGGGATGGTTCCACCGTTTGTATCACAAAGACATATAAGCTCAGCACCGCCATTAATAGCCGATTCTATGGTTTTAAAGGCGTATTCCGGGTTTGCTCTGTAGCCATCAAAAAAATGCTCGGCATCATAAATGACCTTTCTTCCCTTCTTCCTCAAGTAGCTGATTGATCCTTCTATGAGCTTTAAGTTATCATCAAGGCCAATCCTTAGCGCCTCTTTTACATGAAAATCCCAGGTTTTACCAAAAATAGTAATCCATTCCGTTTCTGCCTTTAAGAGGGTCTGAATGTTGGAATCTTTTTCGGGTTTGGTATCGGGCTTTGCAGTGCTTCCAAAGGCAGAAATCTTGATATTTTTAAGATTGTATTTTTTAATCTCTCTGAAAAAATACATATCCTTAGGGTTTGATCCGGGCCATCCACCTTCAACATAGTCAATACCCAGCTCGTCTAATTTGAGGGCGATTCTTAACTTATCCTCCAAAGTGAAGGATACATCCTCACCCTGAGACCCGTCTCTTAAAGTCGTATCGTAGATAAAAACCTTTTTTTTCATGTTTATCCTTCTACTGTTGGCTCTTTGTCTAACTCAAAGGCGTCGTGCAGGACTCTTACCGCTAACTCGGTGTATTTTTCATCTATTGCACAGGATATCTTAATTTCAGATGTGCTGATCATTAAAATGTTTATTCCTGCCTTCCCCAAAACCTCAAACATTTTTGCTGCAACTCCTGAATGAGATCTCATTCCCAGTCCAACGATAGAGACTTTTGCTATGCTATCGTCTGACAAAACCTCTTTTACTCCCAGATCTTTCGCAATTTTCTCAATGAGAATTAAGGCCTTTTTTAAGTCCGATTTAGGAACGGTGAAGGTTAAATCAGTGGTGCCGTCTATGCTTGAGTTTTGTATTATCATATCTACTACAATATTGCCTTTTGATATCTCTCCAAAAACCTGTGCAGCAATCCCGGGTCTATCAGGGACATTTACAAGGGTGATCCTTGCTTCATCTTTATTATAAGAAACACCGGAGACTACTACTTTTTCCATATCTTTATCCTCCTCGCATACTATAGTACCAGGTTCATCGGTAAAAGATGACCTTACATGGACCGGAACCTTATATTTTTTAGCAAGTTCCACAGACCTTATCTGCAAGACCTTAGAGCCTAAACTTGCCAGTTCAAGCATCTCATCATAGGAAATCTTTTTTAGCTTTCTTGCCTTATTATAGATCCTCGGGTCTGTGGTATAAACCCCATCCACATCGGTATAAATATCACAGACATCTGCCTTTAAACCCGCTGCTATTGCAACACCGGTTGTATCTGAACCACCTCTTCCTAAGGTGGTGATATTACCGTCTTTATCAACGCCCTGAAAGCCTGCAACAACGACTATATAGCCTTCATCTAAATCCTTCAGAATGTTTCGGGATTCAACTTCGAGAATTCTTGCTTTTGTGAAGGCACTATCAGTTAGTATCTTTACCTGACTGCCCAGGTAAGATTTTGCCTTATATCCCAATTTTTTGAGGGTTATTGCAAGTAAGGCAACAGATACCTGCTCTCCGGTGGAAACCAGTACATCGAGCTCCCTTTCATCGGGGAGGTCTGTTATTGAATGAGCGAGGGCCAAAAGCCTGTTGGTCTCTCCTGCCATAGCAGAGACAACGACAACGACCTTGTTGCCCCGTTCATATTCTGCTATCGCCTTCCTTGCGACATTTTCAATCTTTTTAATATCTCCTACGGAAGTGCCACCAAATTTCTGAACAACCAAAGCCATCTAAAAACCTCCACAAAAGTGTAAGCTAACAACTAATTAATGAACGTTCAACATTATCTTTGAAGTATTTTTCAATTTATTAAAATATAGCCTAAAAGGCAAGAAAAAAGTT
>JAOAGA010000090.1 GCA_026415985.1 Pseudomonadota bacterium
TGGTTATACTGTTATGTCAAGGAATCCCTTTGTAGTGATTAAATAACTAAATACTCAAAGGCACTATAAATCTTAAGTCTTTAAAACAGATTTTTGCACATTTTTTGTTCATTTTTTATGATTTTTTTTAAAAATGCATTATTATTTTGCATTTTTGATTAAAAAATGTTCAAAAATAATGGCATTATATTTGCTCGTCTTTACCAAAAAATCAAGAGAGGGTGATGTCTATGAAAAGATTATTCTTCCTTTTTATTCTACTAATGAGTTTTGCAACAAACGTCTTTGGAAGTGAAGGACAGGTTAACAGTGGTGATACCGCATGGATGCTGATATCAACTGCGTTAGTTATGCTTATGACCCCCGGCCTTGCATTATTTTATGGAGGGATGGTTAGAAAAAAGAATGTTTTAGGAACGATGATGCATAGTCTTATAGCTATTGGTGTTGTAACCGCAATATGGGTTATCTTTGGATACAGCCTTGCCTTTGGGCCGGATAAGTTTAATATAATCGGTAGTTTGGATTATGTCTTTCTTAACAATGTTACTACAAACCCTCATCCCGATTACTCTCCTACAATTCCGCACCAGTTATTTATGGCTTTTCAGCTTATGTTTGCCATTATAACTCCTGCACTTATCTCCGGTGCTATCGCTGAAAGGATTAAGTTTAGTTCCTATCTGGTTTTTCTTATTCTTTGGCTGATTGTTGTTTATCTGCCAGTAGCTCATTGGGTATGGGGTGTTGGTGGATGGATAAGAAATATGGGAGCTCTTGATTTTGCAGGTGGTCTTGTAGTGCATATCATATCAGGTTTCTCTGCACTTGCAGGTTGTATAGTTTTAGGAAAAAGAAAGGGCTATTTAAGAGAACCTATGCCTCCCCATAATTTAACAATGACTTTGCTTGGAACAGCAATTCTCTGGTTTGGTTGGTTTGGTTTCAATGGTGGCAGTGCCATAGCGTCAAATCAGTTATCTGTAACCGCATTTATAAATACCCACATTGCTTCGGCAATTGCTTCATTATCATGGCTAATTTCCGAATGGATCCACAGAAAAAAGCCTACTCTTTTAGGTCTGGCATCCGGTGTGGTTGCAGGTCTTGTTGCAATAACTCCTGCTGCGGGTTTTGTAACCCCCTTTGCATCCTTTTTAATAGGCCTTGTGGCTGGACCAATTTGTTATATGGCAGTGAGTTTAAAGGCAAGGTTGGGTTATGATGATGCCCTCGACGCAGTAGGTGTTCATGGTGTAGGTGGGACTGTAGGTGCCATAGCAACAGGTCTTTTTGCAACAAAAGCCATTAACTCTGCTGGTAATGACGGTCTGTTCTATGGGAATCCATCCCTTTTATGGGCTCAAATTATAAGCGTTATAGTCTCTATTTTTTATGCCTTTATCGTTAGTTATATCTTATTTAAGATTATCGATAAAATGATTGGTTTAAGAGTCTCCAATGAAGAGGAAATAGAGGGTCTTGACATCAGTCAGCATGGTGAGAATGGCTATGGCTGGTAGTAATATATGAGAGAACTGATATTGTCTCTTTTGCCAGTTTATAATTTAGTTTTTTGACATTTTGAAGAAACTCTTCAACGAAGTTATTTGAAGAGGTGTCTGTTACCACTTTAAGAATTATTACGGGTTTATTGTTTTTAACTGCCGTTTTGATAACCCCTGCAGACTCCCAGTCTGCGATCTCTATTCCCATTTGGTGAAGGGAGTTTTTCTTCCCTTCACTGTCGGCATTACTGTCTGCAGAGCCTAAGAAAGCGGTTTTTAATCCAAAATTTTCGGCAATTTCAATAAACTTTTTATTAAGATGAAAAACTGGTGTGCCTAATCTGATACTCTTAAAATCATACTCCATTATCGCATAGGGACAGATAATATCACCTACTGTTATCTTAGGGCAAACTCCGCCACAGGAACCGGTGTTTGCTATTAGATCAACATCATACCTATCTATAACAAATTGTGTGCATGCCGATGCGTAGGCCTTTCCAAGCCCGGAAATTGCTATGAATATTTTTGCATTACCCAGTTCTGTTTCAAAAACAGGATAAGGTTTTTGCAAAATCTGCTTACCGGGAAGCAGATCAAAAAACCCACCTGCCTCTCTTTTAAGTGCTATAACAATACCTATCTTTTCCATTCTTTTATTCTTTTATCCATGAGTTCTTTTAATTTTTTGCCGGTCATCTTGGTTCCAAAAACATCCATCCATACATCCTCATTTTCCATGCAAAGGTAAACAAATACCTTTTCTGATTTATTTCTTATCATCGAGAGCATCTTTTTATATATTTCCACACGTTTTTTTCTAAAATACCTTTTTTTGCTGTCTATACCGGTGATGAACTCTCTCTTGAATATCATTGTAAAGGGGTAATTATTTTCAGCTATATCCTTGAGAGCGGGAATAAATCTTAATATCCCCAAACTTATCCAGACTATGTTTTCTTCATCGATCTTTTCAAAAAGTAAATCGATTGTATATTTGTAATCCTTTTCCCATCCATCGTATTCAATTATAGGGTCAAAATGAAAGGATAAAGGAAAGCCTATTTTGCTTAACTCAAAGGCAGATTCTATTCGTTTTTCTACAGAAGCGGTCTTTCCTTCCTCTTGAGTGGTTATGACGGGGCTATTGAGAGAAAAGGAAATAATAACATTTCTTTTGGGATATTTTTTAACAATCTCCGGGATTATGTCTGATTTAGTCTTTAGTTCTAAAAAAATATTTTCATTTTTATTAAAAAAATCAAGAAGTTTTTCTAAATAAAAGTTTGTTGACGGCAAAAACAAACTATCAGAAAACTCACCTGTGCCTATTCTGAATATGGGTTTGGTTTTTATCTCATTAAGCTCCTTTATTAAATCTTCTGTGTTTGCATAAACTTTTATATTTTTGCTTTTAAAATAGGCCTGTAAAATGCAGTAGGTGCATTCAAAGGGACAATTTTCTGCCGGAGAGAGAACGTAATAGCCACAGCAGATATAAGAAGGTGTTCCGGGACAGGGCTCTAAAAACTTACCTTTTTTTATCTTAAAAATGATATTTTTTTTGGAGTCTTTTCCTATGTCATCTTCAGAGTCTATAACCAAATATTGAAAATTTTCTCTCTCAAGATAATCCTTACAATATAAAAGAGCGGTTTTCTCAACGTAGATATTGTATCCTAAATTAGCTTCGTTATCTCTTGCCATAATTTTTCTTTTTCATCAATATTTTCTTTCAGTTTCCCGATTCTATCTTTTAACTCGCTGATAGTTTTAAAGGTTATCTCAATCTTTAGGTCCTTTGTCTCAAAGTAGGGTGTTTCTTTTAGTCGTATATTTTTAGGTAGAGATAGTTGTTTCTTCGCCTTATTAAATCTCTCAAGTAGATTGAAATATTCCGGCGATTGTTTGTTTCTTATTAATTTCAGTAGCTCTTCCTTTTTGGTAATTTTCCCCATCTCGATAGTCTCTTTATTATCTTTGAAAAAGCTCAACACTTCCTTTTGTTCTGAAAAGGTTAACCGGAATGATTTTAGAATTTCAATAAAATCTCTTTGGTTCCTTAGCTCCTTAAGTGACAAAGCAATTTCGGGGAAGATCATTCCGGTTTCTGCAAGATTAATTATCTCAGAAGGAAGCTCCAAAATTGGTAAGTAACGATCATATTTGTTAAAACTTTCAGGTAAAAAACTTATATTTAAGAACTTACTCAACCTTAAAAGGCGAAGTATTTCAAGAATATTAAGGTTATTAACCCCTCTCATGGAAAGAAAGATTGATATAAGTTCTGTCAGATCATCTGAGATCAGGGCTTTTATCTTCTTTTTTTCCGATAAATTGGCTAATGATGTATTTATGGGATAGTATTTTTCTTTCCCATGGTAAACAATAGATAAAGAAGAGTTGCTCTCGCCAACAAAGAAATCTGATAAAAAAATTTCAGGATTAAAACTAATAATTTTTATTTGCATATTTTTCCAATACCTCTCTGTATTTCTCTGCTTCTTTATATTTACCCCTTTTTAATAGTCCTTTCAGGTATATGGCAGTTTTATTCGTTAATTCTTCAATAAGGGCTCTCTT
This sequence comes from Pseudomonadota bacterium, assembly GCA_026415985.1. GTDB lineage: Bacteria > CALINM01 > CALINM01 > CALINM01 > CALINM01 > JAOAGA01. Next base: position 4,092 of record JAOAGA010000090.1, read on the forward strand.
CTGAAACTCATTTAAGGAGTTGTTATCTAAAATTTTTAACATACTTTCAACTCTTAGTCTATCAAGATGAGGTATCTTTTTAGATTGATGTTCCCACAGGCCACCACGTTTTATTATAAGCCTTTTAGGGAGCAGGTAAACGGGATATTTCAGAGATAACCTGAGCCATAAATCATAATCCTCACAGGCCAAAAAAGACTCATCAAATCCGCCAAGCTCAAAAAAGACTTCTCTCTTTATCATAACAGAAGAAGGAGAGACAGTGCAGAACTTCAGAGATTTTTCAAATATATCACCGGTTGGTTTCCTGTGTTTCTCCATCGGATTAACCCTTTTGCCATTTCTTATCCATATCTCTTC
>JAOAGA010000091.1 GCA_026415985.1 Pseudomonadota bacterium
TGATAATATTATCCAGTCACAGTATTTAGGAGATTTGGCGGACTACGAAAGTTATCTGGCCTACAAAAGAACCTATGAAGATATAAGAAGGATTTATGAGTTCCATCCTGAGATATATGTATCTGATCTCCATCCGTCATACTTAAGCACAAAGTTTGCAGAAGAGATAGCGGGCTCACAAAATTTGTTCAAGGTTCAACATCATAAGGCACATATTGCATCGGTTTGTATAGAAAATAATATCTTTGAACCTGTAATTGGCATAGCCCTTGATGGAACTGGTTATGGTGAAGATGGAATGATTTGGGGCGGTGAGGTTTTTTTAGGTGATTTGAAAGAGGGCTTTGAAAGGAGAGGGCATCTGAGTTATACACCCTTTCCCTTTGGAGATCTCGCAGTGAAAGAACCTGAAAGATCCTATCTATGTTACCTCACATCTATGGCTCAAAATGATGAATCTCTTTATAATATTTTTAGTGAAGCCACAGCCGCTAATTTAAAAACTTTGACAAAGATAATTTCAGAGACAAAAATTTTTACCTCCAGTACAGGAAGGCTTTTTGATTGTGTCTCCTATCTTTTAGGTTTCAGAAAGAAGGTAAGCTTCGAAGGTGAACCTGCCATAGAGCTTGAAAACCTCATTTATAGGAAATTCTCCGTAGAAGACGATATTGGTAGCTATGATTTTGCAATAAAAGCTGATAAAGGTAACTACATAATTGATGTAAAGACCATTTTGTATGGTGTTTTTGAGGATTATATAAGAAAGATAGATAATGAGATAATTTCAGTAAAATTTCATTCTACAATTGTGTCTGCCTTTTCTGAAGTTGTTTTCAAACTCTCAAAAGATTTTGGAATAAAAAAAATAGCCTTATCTGGTGGTTCTTTTCAAAACAGTTATCTGCTTTACAATTTTCTGAAAAAACTGCATTTTTCTGGACTATCACCTTATATCAACAGATATTCTCCTCCCAATGATGCCTGTATTAGTATTGGTCAATGTGCCCTCTTATCAATATCTTAGCGTTTTAAAAAGATTTGGTTTTTTTTGAAAAGTTGATAATTTTTAAATTTAATATTTAGATGCCTTGTTTATTAATCCTCCTTTGCATTATTGGCTAAAATCTTTATAATATTGCTAATGTCAGAAAAATTTCAAAAAGAGATTAATGCAATTTATGAGATAAGCAAAGTATTGGGCTCTTCGCCAGACATTAAGGTTACCTTAAGGTCTGCCCTTGTAATCCTGTCAAACTTTTTCAAGATATCAAAAGGTATTGTGGCAGTAAAAGGTGATGAAGAAGTTGAGATTATCTCGTCATACGGTCTTACAAGGGAGGAAGAGAAAAGAGGTAAGTATAAGTTAGGTGAGGGGGTAATAGGAAGGGTTGCGAAAAATGGTATTCCCATAGTAATACCCGATATTAAAAGTGAGGCCATCTTTCTTAACAGGACAAAATCTCGTAAAATCGAGGATAATACAAAAATAGCCTTTATTTGTGTTCCCATAAAGATTAAAAACCAGATACTCGGGGTAATCGGGATTGACAAATACTCTGAAGAAAACAGAAAGTTTGAAGATGATTTAAGGTTACTTAAGATTGTAGCAGGCTTGTTTGCAATAAATATTAAGTTAAACAGCTTTTATGAAGCGGAAAAATTTTCTCTAATTCAAGAACGGGATTTATTGAAAAATCAGCTCAAGGAAAGGTATTCATTAAAAAACGTCATTGGTGAATCAGAAAAGATGCAGGTTGTTTTCGAGACGGTCCATCAGGTTGCAAAGACAAAAGCAAGTATTTTACTGCTGGGTGAAAGCGGAACGGGAAAGGAGTTGATTGCCAAATCGATTCATTATCTAAGTGACAGGAGCGATAAACCTTTTGTTAGGGTTAATTGTTCGGCAATCCCCGAAGGGCTTATGGAGTCAGAACTTTTTGGCCATGAGAAGGGGGCTTTTACTGGGGCAGTTTCTGCAAGAAAGGGCAGGTTTGAGCTTGCCAACGGTGGAACAATCTTTCTTGACGAGATAGGAGATTTGCCCTTGTCTCTTCAACCAAAGCTACTTAGGGTAATTCAGGAGATGGAGTTTGAAAAGGTTGGCGGAGAAAAGACTATTAAAGTAGATGTCCGTATAATATCGGCAACAAACAGAAACCTCGAAAGGCTTGTGCAAGAAGGAAAGTTTAGAGAAGACCTATATTTCAGACTTAACGTAATACCGATAATTATACCTCCTCTGAGAGAGAGAGAGGGCGATATTCCTATTTTAATTGACTTTTTCACTGAAAAGTTCAATAAACTACATGGAAAAAATGTAAGAATTAACGACAGGGCTTTAAATTTTTTAATAAACTATAACTGGCCGGGCAATGTAAGGGAGCTGGAAAATACCATTGAGAGATTGGTTTTGATGTCGAAAGATGATATTGTAGATGTTGAGAATCTCCCTTTAAATATAAGAGAGTTTAAAAGAACTTTTGAAAGAGACGTTGAAAATATTAGTTTACCTGAGAAAGGTCTTCCGGAGTTTTTTGAGATAATAGAGAAAGAATATATAATAAAGGCTCTCTCTCTTACCAAAGGAAACAGAAAGCAGGCGGGTAAGTTGTTAGGTCTCACAGAAAGACAAATAAATTATAAGATACAAAAATACAACATTAATTAACATAAAAATTACAAAAATGTTAATCATACAATTTTGTAATTAATCATAATAATCTGAATTTATTAGATAAATCTAAAAAAATACAAAAACCAACAACAAAATTGTAATTTATCTTGATTTTTAAAATCCTGTAATTTCAGTTACTTATTTATTGGCAAGCTTCCTGCAATATAATCACTAAAAAAACAAGGAGGAAACAGCTATGAAAAAAAGTTTGTTTGCAGTTATCATTTTAGGGGTAGTTTTTTTGTCAAGGTTTGCCTCTGCAACTCCATCAACACAAATCTGGATACCATCACCGGATATTCAGGCTTACAAAGTCTTCCATTTAGGATTTGACACCTACATGAAGACAGAAAAACAAAGTTCAGGAACAAGAGAACCAAGCATTATCAACAATGGAGTAACCGTCGGTGTCCTGCCTTTTGAAAAGATTCAGGCAGAGATCGGAATAGACCAGAGAGTAGTAGGTGCAGAGCCCTATGATTCCAATCCCTTATATTTCAACTTCAAGGTTGGAACTCCGGAAGATTCACTTTTCAAAGGCTCACCCGCCATTGCAGTAGGTGGTTATGATTTTGGAACCAAGAGTGATCTTACAGATTTTAATCTCATGTATGCAGTTTTGGGAAAAACATTCGGGATAGGAAGATTTTGTGTTGGCTACTTTGTAGGTAATGATAAGTTACTCCTCGACAGTAACGGAAAGAAAGATAATGAAGGCATACTTTTATCATGGGACAGAACAATGAAAGAGATATCAGACAAACTGTGGGTTGCGGTAGATTATCAGGGAACAAAAAGCGGTTATGGGGCCTTAAGTGCAGGAATTGCCTGGAAATTTGCCGATAATGTGAGCGTGATATTTGGTTATAACGTTTACAATAATGATAACTATAAACCCACCGCAACGATACAAGTAGATATAGATATAAAATAATGGAGGTTTTTATGAAAAAAATAACGCTTTTAGTAATTACATTCTTAATATTAACAATTTCTTTTGCTGTAAGTTATGCTCAGGAAAATCAACCTGTGGTTCAACAACCACAGGTTGTTCAGGAACAAACTCCTCCTCCGCCTCCTCCCGCGGTTAAGGCAGAGGATGTACAGAAAAATGCAAACTTTGTGTGGACATTGATCGCTGCGTTCCTTGTATTTTTTATGCAGGCGGGCTTTGCAATGGTTGAGACGGGGTTAACAAGGGCAAAAAACGCTGCCAATATTATGATGAAAAACCTGATGGACTATGTTCTCGGGTCTATCGCCTTCTTTTTCATAGGTTTTGGTATTATGTTCGGGACCAATCCAACGGGTTTTTATGGTACCGATGGTTTTATGATATCAGACTTTGCAAAAGATAAAGATTTATGGGTCTTTGCCTTTTGGATGTTTCAGGTAGTGTTTGCAGCAACAGCAGCAACAATAGTTTCCGGAGCTATGGCTGAAAGAACAAAGTTTATTGCTTATTTGATCTATAGCTTTGTTATAAGTGCCTTTATCTACCCTGTCTTTGGTTCATGGTGCTGGAGCGGGCTATATCACGGTAAGGGTTGGCTTGAAAAAATGGGTTTTATTGATTTTGCAGGTTCAACGGTTGTTCATTCTATTGGTGGTTGGGCAGCTTTGGCAGGTGCCATAGCACTTGGTCCGAGACTTGGTAAGTTTACACAGGATGGTAAGCCAAAGGCTATACCTGGTCACAGCATTACCTTAGCAGCACTCGGTGTATTTATTTTATGGTTCGGCTGGTTTGGTTT
>JAOAGA010000092.1 GCA_026415985.1 Pseudomonadota bacterium
GGCAAGTTTTCTCGGATCCTGTGTATTTAAACCTGAACCCTTTATCGATGCTTTTAGAGGGGAGATAAAAAATTTATCCCCCGCAGAAACTGCTCCTGAAATTACAACATCTATACCATCAAAACTTATGGTCCACCCTGATGTATAAGTTCCTGTTATTACTACCTGATTGTTATATTTATTAACAACTTCATATACATTTCCAGCCTTTATATTGATATAATACTCATCAAATTTGAGGGAGTTATAATCTCCAATATTTAAAGAGGTAATTACACCATTTTGAGAAAACTCTTCATAATAGACATTTGTTATAGGATTAAAAAAATTAGACCCCGTATTGTTATCAAGGTCGTATCCATTTTGATGTATTAAATTAAACTGATTGGTAAAACTGGCAAACAATTTTCTTAACTTATAAAGGGCTTCATTGTTTATTAAATCCTTGGCGGTTAGAAGTCCATTTAGCTTGCCACCGGTTATTCTGCTTGTAATATCTGCATTGTCTAATTTAAAGATTGTGCCCTGTGAGGTATTCAAAAAGTTAATCTCCGAGGTCATACCTCCGGCAACGAGATTTCTCATACCAACCGTCACATAAAAAATTCCATCCTCGCCTTCATAGTAGTTTATATTTACATACTGAGATAGCTCTTTAAGTAGTGCATCTCTTTTATCTCTTAAGTCATTTGCCTGAGAAAGTCCACCTGCTTCCAACTGGTTTATCTTCTTATTAAGCTCCGCAATATCTTTACTTATGCTATTTATTTTATCGGTGATATTTGACATCTCATAATTGACACTATTCAAAATACTTTCTAACTCTAACTCCACATCTTTGAACTGTCCCGTTATATACTCTGCATTATTTATAAATACAATTCTCTTACTCAAATCTGATGGATTTTGAACAAGATCTTGCAACGTATTAAAAAATTTGTCGAAACTATTTAAAATACCATTTCTGTTTGCTTCATTAAATAGCTCTTCTGTTTGAGAGATTATATCCTTCAAAACCGTTGAACGCCCTAACAAATTCTCTTGATTTAACAACAAATCAGTCAAAAATTTATCATAATTCCTTTTTATATTATCTATGGCAATTCCTCTACCTAAGCTTCCTCCTCTAATCTTGATAGGAGTATTTACACCAATAATTACTTCCTGCTTTGAATAATCTGGATTATTTACATTCGCTATGTTATGACTTGTAACAGATATAGCGGTTTGATTAGCATTTAAAGCATTTTTCCCAATATCGAAGATGGAAAATATTGACAAAATATTCTCCTTTTTATATTTTTAATATTTTTTTGTGTTTAGTTGTTTCTATAGCATTATGTTCAAAAAAATGAAGAAAATTATTAACATGTTTTGAAGATCTTTCTATAAGGATCCTATTGAACTCATTTAACTCAATTACACTCTGAACTAATGATACAAGTTTTAGCCCCAAATCTCTAAACTCTTCATCTCCAGTCAACTCTACAAGTTTTGAAAGGGTTATTGACTCTTTGGTATCGTTAATTTCTGAAAGTTTATTCAGTAAGTTTATCCGCTCATCTTCGAAAAGCCTTATTCTCATAAGAACCATGTCCTTTTCTTTAGCAAGCTTCTCTATTTCTTCTGGTTGAAAAAGAATAAGGGCTTCTCTCTCTTTCTGAAGTAGAGACACCAGCTCATTATGGGCTTTAATCTGAGATTTTAGTAATTCTTTAAGTTCCTTCATATTTTAGAGTTCGCTGATTATTTTTTCCGCCAACTTCCTTGGGTCAACTGTATAGTTGCCCGATTCTATCACTTTTTTCAATTCTTCCACCTTCTGGGCACGAATCTCTGGCATGTTTTTGATTGCATTGGCAAGCTCAGCTATCTTTTTTGAGTCTTTAGAAATCTCAATAACATCTTCTGACTGTTTTTTGACGCCCGCTGACTTAGCTTGGTCATTTTTCACATTACCAACTTTTGTAGTTGTTGATAATGTTACCTCTACTCCATCGTAGGGTTTGTTTCCATTAATTTTCATTTAAACCTCCCGATATCTTTCTTACTAATTTAATCGGAACTTTTTTTTAAAACTTTAATTTCTTTTCAGCAAGAAAGATGCCAGGGTCAATTTGTTCATCATCTTTTATAACCTCAAAATGTAAATGGGGCCCCGTTGCAATACCAGTTTTCCCTACTTTGCCAATAACTGTATTCTTATCCACTACGTCACCTTCTTTAACAAGATTAATCATATTATGTGCATATCGTGTCTTTAATCCATTGTCATGTTCAATAATGATATTATAACCATAGCCCTTATCAAAACCACTATATACAACTCTACCTTCCAAAACTGGTCTTATATCACTGCCCTCAGGAAGAGCAATATCAATGCCTTTGTGGAAATGGTACCCACCTAAAACAGGGTGTTTTCTAATACCGAAACCTGACGTAATGTTCTTAAATAGGACATCATCTTTTAAAGGTTTAAGTGTTTTTGGTGCCTCTTCAGTTTTTTCTATTTTTTCATAATTTTTATATCCCCTCTTTTTGTTTAACGCTTCTATTATATATTTTTTTAATCCCATGCCTCTTTGAGCCAAAACCTTAGATAACTCCATATCCATAATTGTATTGTAATTGGAAAGGGGGTTCTGTTCTTTCTCATTTACTTCTGCTGTCTTTCTCATAACCTTAAGCATCTCATAGATGAACATCGCTTCTAATTCCTCTGCAACCTTCTCAATTGCTTCAGGGCTATTGCTTTTTTTTAGCTCCTCTAATTTAGAGGTAGTTGCAGAATAGGCACCGACGTCAAAATATTGACCTATCATATTAAATTATCTCCAGTGTTGCTTTCAGGGAGCCTGCTGCTTTTAAAGCCTGTAATATGGCTATGAGATCTCTTGGTGTCACTCCAAGATTATTTAAAGCTCTTACTATTTCACCTAAAGAGGCCCCTTTAATCTCTGTGAGATACCCCTTTTGCTCCTCTACCTTAACATCTTTTTTGGGGACTACAACTGTTTCAGAACCCTTTGGTGCAAAAGGCTGAGGTTGAGATACTTCATAATCTGTTTTTATTTCTATTGTTAAGTTCCCATGGGCGATTGCCACAGGAGAAAGTTTAACATTTTCTCCTATGACTATTGTACCGGTCTTTTCGTTTACTATTACCTTTGCTGAGTTATCTACTGATACATCAATTTTTTCAATAAGGGCAAGAAATTTAGGAAGATTGTCTGCTCTGTAGCTTTCGGGTATTTTAATTTTTACACTTGATGGGTCTTTTGCCATTGCGATCTCTTCTTTATAGAACTCGTTTATCTTTTTTGCTATCTCATTGGCAGTTGTAAAATCTGGATTTCTAAGGAAAAACCTTATTTCTTCATTTTTACCTAACTGAAACTCCGGCTCTCTTTCAATAATTGCACCTTCTGGAACAATACCAGCAGTTTGATGGTTTTTTGAAACGTTATTTCCTCCATTGCCACCAAAAAAGCCACCTATGCTTACAGGTCCCTGAGCAACTGCATAAACCTTGCCATCTCCACCTTTTAGTGGGGTTAAAATAAGTGTTCCACCTTTCAAACTCTTTGCATCACCTATGGTTGAAACAAGGGCATCCAGCTTCATGCCATTTTTGGGGAAGGGGGGTAGATTAACGGTAACCAAAACCGCTGCGGTATTCTTTGATTTAATATCGGAAGGTTTTATCGTTATTCCCATTCTTTGAAGCATGTTTGCTATCGACATTACCGGAGCCAATCCTTTATCACCAGTTCCGCTTAGACCTATAACTATTCCATAACCCACTAACTGATTTTCTCTAACTCCTTCAAAATTACCAATATCTTTAATCCTTTCAGCATAAAGATTTGTTGTTATAAAGAGTAGCATTAATAAAACAAATGTTGCTTTCCTCATAAAGCCTCCCTGTCAGGAGTTGGAATTGAGCTGAGTTTGAACATTAACACGAAACTAAATCTCTCCTAAAAGGGCCATATCTTGTCTATAATTCTAACTAACCAGCCCTGTCCCTGTTTGTCTCCTATTACTCCTTCACCAACTAAGTAAATCTTTGAATCGGCAATTTTAGTGCTTAGAATTGTATTATCTAACTGAATATCTTCAGGTCTTACTATACCTCTTAAAACGAGTATTTGATTTTCCCTATTAATTACTATTTCTTTTCTCGATTCAAGGACCAGATTTCCATTGGGTAGAACCTCAATTACCTTTGCTGATATTGTGGCATCAAGTTTACTTTGTCTTGTTG
>JAOAGA010000093.1 GCA_026415985.1 Pseudomonadota bacterium
TGGTGCATACCCTCTGCTTTTTCTGAAAAAAATTTTTTGATATTTACCCTCTAAAAAGGGAGTTTCAATAATCTTCACAACAGAGTCTTCCACAAACCTCTCTATATCTCTGTTATGAATCAGGAAATAGTCTGCAATATTCTCTATCCTTTTTAAATCTTCTTCCCTGTAAACAATCGGCTCTCCGGAAATATTGGCAGAGGTGCATATAAGGATGGGATTTTTTTCCAGTATTAGAAAATGAAACGGTGTATATGGTAACATAACGCCGTAATAGGGGCTATGACCAGATATGGGGTCAAAGTCACCCTCTATTAAGCCTTTCTTCTTTTTCAGAAGAAGAATAGGTCTTTCCTTACCTTTTAAAACTTCCTCTTCATAATCTGATAAATAGGCAAATTTTCTTACAAGATTTATGTCCTTAAAAAGCAGTGCAAAGGGTTTCCTGTCCCTTTTTTTCAGCTCTCTAAGTCTCTGAACAGCGTTTTTATCTGTGGCAGAAAGGATTAGATGATAACCCCCGACTCCTTTAACCGCAATGATGTTTCCATTGGAGATCAATGTTGTCAATTCTTCAAAGATATTTTCTGTTATAATCTCATTTAAAAACTTGTCATAAAGTTTAAATTGAGGTCCGCATTTATGGCATGATATTGGCTGAGCGTGGTATCTTCTCGAAGAAATGTCATAATACTCCTTTTCACAGGAAGGACACATAGGAAATTTTTTCATTGAAGTATTTTTTCTGTCGTAGGGATAATCAAGAATAATTGAAAATCTTGGTCCGCAATTAGTGCAGTTTACAAAGGGATATTTGTAATAAGGACTTTCTATATCAAAAAAATCTTTCTCGCAGTCACTGCAAACTGAAATATCCGGCGAGAGAAATATATTAGACTCTTTGCCCTCAACTGATTCGATGATTTCAAAGTAGTTCAGATACTTACTGTCTTTTTCGGAATAGACCAGGTTTTTTATTATTGAAAGGCGGGGAGGATTAGTTTTTATTCTTTCTATAAAAGAGTTAAGTTTAGCTTCCGGACCTGTTATCTCTATCTGAAGACCCTTTTTTGTATTTCTGACGAAGCCGGTTAGATTAAGCTCTTTTGCTAAATTATAGATAAAAGGTCTGAAACCAACACCCTGTACGACTCCCTCTATTTCTATACTGAAGGTTTTTGATTTTTCTTCCATTTAATCCTTTGTTCTAAAAACATTATAAACTCTACAAGGCTCTCTTCTTTTGTGGCCTGTATTTCAAAGATTTTTACTGAAGGGTTTATTGAGTGAATGTCTGACCTTGCCTTATCAACTGAAAAGTTGGTGAATGACACCAAATCAGTTTTATTAATTAAAACCACATCGGCTTTAAAAAATGTATTTGGATATTTTTTAGGTTTGTCATCTCCTTCGGTGACAGAAAGAATGACAATCTTCATATCTTCACCTAAGTAAAAATCGCTTGGACAGACCAAATTACCGACATTTTCAATTATAAGCAGATCAAGTTTTGTTAAGTCAAAAAACGATAACCCTTCCCTGATCATTCCTGCATCTAAATGGCAGGCCGATTTGGTATTAAGCTGAACTGAGAGAACATTGGGTTTAGAAAGTCTTTGGGCATCTACAGAATCTTCTATATCACCTACGATAACTCCTATTCTGTAGAATTTTGAAATTTTATTAATTAAACCCTCAAGAAAAGTAGTTTTTCCAGCACCGGGGGAGCTAATCAGGTTAAATACAAAGATACCATTTCTATCAAATTTTTCTTTTAGATCCTTTGCTATCTCTTCATTTCCCTTAAGTATCGGATATACTACCTTTACCTTCAATTTCTTCTCCTTCAATCTCTTTTATGTTCAGTTCACAACCAGAGATTATTTCAAAAGAAAGGCTTTCACATTTTGGACAGACTGAGGTGAGGCTTTTAAGTGTAAATTTTTCATCACACTTCTTACAGTATCCTTCAATGGGAACATCTGTCAGATGAAATTTTATACTGAGATTCTCAGCCTCTGTGATCTGGTTTAGACAAAAACTTAAAGCAGAGATATTTACTCCACTGCCCTGTCCTATCTCTATAAAAACCTTTTCTGCCTTTATCTTCTCTTTTCGTTCAAGCTCTTTTATAGCTTCAATTGTCGCTAAGGCTATGCTTGCTTCGTGCATTATCTAAACATTTTAATATCAAATCTTTTGTAATGGAAATAAATTTTTCTTTTTGCCTTAAAAGTGTTTCTGTTGGACCGCCAACATCTTTTATATTTTCAGGAACAATACCAACTACATAGCATTTTGCCCTGCTTCCTAAAGCTTTGGCTAACTTATAAATATCCTCTACACCGAAATCATGAAAAGAGGTTATCATCTTATTAGTAAAAGAGACATCATCCATATCAAATACATATATTGAACCGGGCTCGTCTTCAATTTTTAATACATCAAGAAATATTAAATATTCATGATCGAAAAAAAAGGGGAGGAGGGAGTGTCCTTTGACACCCCCTTCAAAGTATTCTATATAAGTAAGTAGGGGAGGATTCTTTTTAAGCTCTCTTAGGATATAAACTCCATATCCTTCATCAGATAACAACTCATTTCCCAAACCGATAACCGCAATCATAACCTTTTATCTTCCACATCATAAATTTTTAATGACACTCAATATAAATACCGCAAAAAAAATGTCAAGCAGGGAAATGATTATCTACTATAAACTCCTGTTTTAGTATCAACTAACTTACCTTTTTTGTCTCATAACCGGTAATCATTGATAAATAATAATCCTTAACGGTAACACCCGTACTACCCAGATAGATATGTGCAAGAAGGGATATTACATAAAATACGGTTAAAATAAAATGCCAGTACCTCACATATCCCAGCCCGCCAAAAAAGTCAACCACTCCCATAAATATTTCTGGCTCATATAAGGCAAAACCTGTCAGAAACTGAGGAATAAATACAAGTGGCCATATTGAGTAGGCTATCTTTTGTCCAGGATTATATTTTCCAAAATCAGGTTTGGGAGCGTGGACAAATATTCCCCAGAGGTAGTATTTCAGAAGCTTAAAAAAGGCTGGTATATCCGATGGCCTAACCATTATATCCCACGCCTTTCTTGTTACAAAGAAGTAGTAATACCCTCTCGAAACATAGCACCAGATTATAAGCCAGGCAAAAATAAAGTGCATGTATCTTGCCATTGAGATTGTTCCAAAAAGATTTACATAAGCTGGCACGGCGATCTGAAGACCCGTTAACACGAGCATAATCATTGATAGTGCATGCACACCATGTGTAATCCTCACATATAAAGGATGTCTGTAATGTCTGATATATTGAGCCATATCTCCTCCTATAGAACCTTAAACTTTTTAATCTCGTTGGTCTCAGGATGGATTATATGGATTGCACAGGCAAGACACGGATCAAAGGATCTTACAACCCTTACGATCTCAATTGGATTTTCCGGATCTGCCACCGGAGTTCCAATAAGTGCCTGTTCAATAACTCCTTTCACACCTTTTTCGTCAGCAGGACCACAGTTCCATGTGGAAGGAACCACACACTGATATCTTTCAATCTTATGATCTTTTATCTTAATCCAGTGTCCTAAGGCACCTCTTTGTGCTTCGGTCAAGCCATAACCTTCACTTTGTTTTGGCACTTCATATTTATTCCAGCAGGGCTTGTCCGGATTAAGCTGAACGAGCCATTCCTCGGTCTTATCCGCAATAATTTTAAGCTCCAGTGCCCTTGAAGCATGTCTTCCAAGAACGGAGAAAAGAGCAGAAACATCTGCATTAAAAGCTTTGAGAGTGTTATTGACAAGTGTTGATACCTCTGGTCTCTTTCCTGAAAGATGAGTAACTGCCATTCTTGCCAATGGACCCACTTCCATAGCATTTGCATCATATCTCGCTGCTTTTACCCAGGTATAGGCATTTGCCTTGTTAGGATCTGCTACCGTCTCCCCTTCAAAGGGATGGAGGTTTGATTTTGATGAGTATTTTGCATAGAAAACATCTTCCTTAATCTTTTTCTGGTCAAGCTGTTCTAATTTACCGTTTATAAATGCACCGGGTATATGATAGGTTTCTGTACCTTCATTATTTAGCTCAAAGATACCATAAGCAAGAAGATTTTTATGACCAGCACCTATCTTAAACCACTGAGGATATGCCTTCGCAACCGCTATAACATCTGGAATATAGCAGGTATCGATAAACTCCTTGAT
>JAOAGA010000094.1 GCA_026415985.1 Pseudomonadota bacterium
ACGTAGGATCTATCTAAGGTAGTTCCGTTAAATACCTGAACCAACCCTTTAGGCTTGCCTTCATAACTATCAGGAACAGCTCCCTTTGATTTATAACCTAAACCAACAAAATCAGGACAACTACCGCTTATTAACTCAGTTTGAGAACAGAGCTGTATATTGTCTGGCTTTGTACCTGTAGAAGAACCTTGCATGTTTGGACAAAAATTATAATAATAGTATCTGCTGTCTTGCCGTGCAATTTTTCCATCATATTTCGTAGCCAATTTGGTTGGTTTTGTGACTCTGTAACCAATATCTCCAACAGAGCTCGAAACACATGCTACAGGAGACCCTGTAGAGCCCTCTGTAAACTTTGGATCGCTTGGGTTAATATAATCTGATACAAGGATTTTGGTACCTGAGATTGCAAGCCCTGACGGCATATAGAACTTACCGCTTTGAGCATCGGTAGCATTTACATCCACGGGACCACCTATGGCGTCAACATAGGCACCGGTAGTTTTATTATATCTTTTAACATTTTTTGCAGAGATATCTGAAACATATATATATGTAGCATCAACTATGATATCAGAAGCCCTCACTATACCGGAGCCGAAATTGGGGGTTGAGTTGGCACCGGCAGTTGTATAGGTAAATCCGCCATTTTCAGTAATAACATATAGCTTGCCACCATCATGGGCTACCGATATGGGCTTACTAACACTAACAAGGGGAGTAACCACCCTGCTTGCATCGAGCTTCCAAATCTTACCTGCACCATAATCTGCAACATATATATTAGTACCATCAGTAGTTATACCGCCCAGAGATTGAAATCTGCTGTCCGATACTATTGTTGGATTACCCAGCGAAATGGCGTAAGCCCCACTGCTAAATAACAATATTAAAAATATCGTTAAAAGGAGGGTTATTGTTTTGCTCTTTTGTAATTTCAATAATTTTTGTGTTAGCATCTTTTACCCCCATTTATTTCTGCATTATCTTTATTACTATATCTTTCAACTTTTATGCCAAAATACTGATACCTTACTGCTTTCATAAAACTATGACAGCTATTTTATTAAAAGGATAACATTTATCCCTATAAAGGTCAATAGAAAAAAATAATTTTTTTTAATCTTTCTTGAGGGGTATCTCTAAAACCCACATTCCCTTTACCATTACGGTTGTCCCGATTCTCAGAGGAACTCTTTTTTTGACTATAAAATCATTTTTACCCACCCTTTCTAATATCAATAACATTAAATCGTATTTCATATACCAGGCCTGAAAGGTTTTTTCACTATCATCCTCAAACATAAACAACATTCCGTCAATATTTTTTCTTTTTAAATCAACAAGATCTGTTCCAGAAAGACCTTGTTGCCTTTTATCTTGAGTATCGGCAACAAAAACATTAAGTTCTCTTCCATCTGCTTTAATTTTCATTGCCTTGAACTTATCCAACCTTTGTCCTGATACTGTGCTTACAAACAATATGGTGATTTGAAGACAAATAAGTAACCCTATATTTATTTTTTTGATAAATTTTAATAATCTCATAGTTAAATCTCCCTAATTTTTGTATTTTTCACAAAATATTATCCCGTTCGCAAAACCTCTATTATATTTTTTCTCGAAGCCCTAATAGCGGGAAATAACCCTCCACTTACACCCATAGCAATGGCAAATAACAGTGAATAGGAGAATATCTTTGGTGATAATTTAAAAGAGAATGCCAACTCGGAAAAGGTTTGCCAGTTTAATGTGGAAATGGTGTAAAATTGCAGGAAAGATGAAAAAAACAGTCCGAAAATAAATCCCAAGATACTTATTAAAAGAGACTCTGACAGAAATGCCCAGAGAATCTGTCTTCTTGAAAATCCTATGGCTCTAAGAGTCCCTATCTCGTTTTCACGGTTGGCAACTGCGGTGTACATTGTTATCATTGCTCCAAGTACTGCCCCGACGGAGAATATGACTGTCATTGATATACCTAAATAGGATATAAAAGTAGCCATTACCTCTGACTGTTCTTCGTAATATCTTACCTCCCTCTTAACCTCAAGGGTTAATCGCGGATCCGTTTCTATTTTTTCTTTTACTATATTAAAATTAATGTTATCGTTCAGTTTAAATGTTATTGATGAGTATGCACTTCTTCTGAATGCCTGCATAAGCTGATTAACATCACACCAGACCTCTGAGCTGAAACCCGTATTGCCTGCGTCAAATATACCCACGACAAGCCAGCTTCTACTGCCAAAGAAAAGGGGCTTTCCTATCTCAGCATCGGTAAAATTTTTTGAAATGCTTTTTCCTATAATAATTTCATTTGAACCGCTAACAGGTAATCTGCCTGATATGACTTTAAGTCCTCTTCTTAAATTAAAAGAGTTTTCATCTATACCTCTTATTGTGACGTTAGATGGCTTACCGGTAGATTTTTTAATAAGACTTATTAATGTTACGACTTCTTTAGAAATTAATCTTCTCCCTTCAGAACCTATTTTTATCTCGCTTAAGGTTTCAACAACATTTGCCTGCTCTCTATCTATTACGCTTTGCATCTCCGCCTGAGAAGACTTTCGTAAAATTATTACGTTATCATAGTCTCCTGTCTTTACAAGGGTTTGCCTAAGTCCCTCCGTTAACATAGTTACAGCTGAAAAAACAAATATGACCAATGCCATACCAAGGACAGAAAAAAAGGTTGTCAATCTTCTTCGAAAGAGATTCCTCAGAGAATATAGCAACATAAGTCTCATTAGCCAACCCACCTCAGGGCATCGTAAACTTTAATTTTTCTGATTCTCAGGATAGGGAAAAAAGAAGCAAAGAGACTCACCAAAACTGCTAATATTATATCTACATATATAATCTTTGGTGGAACATTAAAAATGGGAAAGTATGCTTCCATAATTTTTCCGAAGTAATAGGCGGAAGGATAAGTAAAAAAAATCCCCACCATCACTCCTAAAAATGAAATTATAAGGGCCTCAAGAAAAATAAATAAACCTATCTTTTTTATATTAAAGCCAAGCGTTAACATTACCGCGTATTCTTTAGATCTTTCCCTTGCGGACATAACCATTGTGTTGGCGGTTATGGCAAGAATAATAAATATTACAAGATATGAGATAACTTCAATTGCAGAGACTATGGCTTCTGTCATACTAACAAAACCCAGCTGAAAAGCCTTTTCTGTTTCCGTAAGTGTTTCCGCAAGGGAGTTTTTAAAAAGTTTATCTATGTTTAGAGATACCTCGGCTGAAATCTCAGGCTTTTCTATCTCTACTATAAACCAGCCAACCAGATCAGCCCTATGGGGAAACTTTTTTTTCATAAACTCATTCAGATAATCAAAATGAAATAAAAACTGTGTTTCATCTGTATTTTTGTCCCTGCCTTTATAAATACCTTTTATTACAAAATCCCAGTTGCCGGGATATATGGTCCCTTTTAGGGTAACATTATCGCCGAGCTTCCAGCCAAATCTCTGGGCTAACTTTTTCCCAACTATTGCGGACTTTCTGTCTTTTTTAAAGTTTATTAGCTCTTCTTCAGAGATGATAAATTCAGGTATTAAATCAAGATAGGTATTTGCATCAACGCCTGCATTAAAGAAAAAATTTTTCTCCGATATGTAGACTCCGCCAAACCAGTTGGCATAGGTAACCTTTGTAACCCCATCAACTTGTTTTATCTTGTCCTTGTAAGATATGGGGAGAAAAAAGGCAAGAGAGATGGCGTTTCTTGTAATAAGCCTTTTTGTTGAAGCAGAAGACACCCCTGCATACCATGCGTTAACTATGGTTCTGAGAAGACCAAAGGACAGTATGGCAGTTGCAATACCAAGGATGGTGAGGGTGGTTCTTAACTTATGTCTTGTCAGGTTTTTAAAAAGATATCTTAGAAATATCATCAATAAGCTCACCC
>JAOAGA010000095.1 GCA_026415985.1 Pseudomonadota bacterium
GACAGATACCTGTCAACATCTCTTTTTACATCAGTTTGTGGTAAATGTCCTCCATAGGAATTAAAGATGCTAAAAGATTTTCTACTTGTCTTTATCCCCCTTTTTGTAGCCATTGACGGAGTGGGACTTCTCCCTATTTTCCTCTCTATGACTGCTGAATTAGACGACAAAAGCAGAAAAGAGATAGTCTCCAATTCGATCTTAACCGCCTTTTTAGTGGCCATTGTCTTTATTTTCTTAGGAGAGTTAATCTTCAAAACACTCGGAATAACCGTAACAGACTTTAAGATTGCAGGTGGAGTATTGCTTTTAATAATTGCCATATCTGACATAATAAGAATTCAGGAATATAAGGGTTTTGTCTCTTCCTCTATCGGCGTTGTCCCTATTGGAACTCCTTTGATAACAGGACCTGCAACTCTTACAACCTCTCTTATCTTGGTGGGTAATTACGGTTACATACCTGTAGTTATATCTCTTGTTATTAATCTTTTAATAGTCTGGTTAATATTTACACACTCGGAAAAGATTAAAAGACTGATCGGGTTAGACGGCTTGAGAGGCTTAGGCAAGATAGTCTCACTCTTACTTGCAGGTATTGCTGTCAAACTGATAAGAACAGGGATAGGTGAGATTATTTCCGGAAATTAGGTCTAAAAACTTTCTATTTTTTAAATGAATGGACTGATACTGCTTTAAACTCAACATATATGGGGGAGTTTTTTTCTATCTTTAACTCATCGAAAGACTTCTTGGTTATATTTGATACAATCTCAAATCCACAATTAACCTTTACGCGGAAATAGTAACCTAAATTATTTATCTCTGTTACAACCCCCTTAAGACAGTTTCTTATACTCGAATCTTCCTTAATCGGTTTTACCGAAAGGGCAACATTCTCAGGATTTATACAGATTATTAATCTATCACCCCCTTTAAACTCACCCACCCCAAATATCTTGTTATTTCCAACCTTAGCTATATATGTTCCCTCTTCACAACTCTCAACAATACCATTAAGTATCGTTTCATAGCCGATAAAAGATGCTGAAAACTCATTGCATGGTGAACTAAGCAATAGTTCCTGATCAGTATCACTTACTATCTGACCTTTCTCAAGAACTATAAATCTTTCACAAATTCTGAATGCCTCATATCTGTCGTGAGTTGACAATATCAGGGTTATATTTTTTTCTCTTATAATCTCAGACAAATCAGAAATAAGGTTGTCTTTATAGGAGCTGTCAATCGCCGAAAAGGGTTCGTCCATAAAAAGTATCTCCGGCTCTAATACAATTGCCCTCGCAAGGTTGACTCTCTGAGCCTCCCCTCCGCTTAAGGAGTTGACATTTCTGTTTAAAAGATGCTCTATCTTAAGCCTTGAGAGAACATTATTTACCCTCTCCTTAATCTGATTATTACTAATTTTCCTGAACCTTAAAACCATTGCAATGTTATTATAAACACTGTCATTAACAAGAAGGGGATCCTGAAAAACTATTGCAATCCTCTTTAAATAATGAGACTTTGAAATATCTTTGCCTATTTTTTTATCGTAAAAAAATATATCACCCTCTTCAAAGTTTAAAAGTCCCGACATGGCAAGAATTAATGATGTCTTTCCTGCTCCGTTTTCTCCAATAACACAAACTCTTTCTCCTTTGTAAATTGATAGTTCGTCAATATTTAATACATGTCTTTTACCTGAAAAAAATCTTAGAGCGGAAACAGATATAATCTTCAAGTTATTTTTTCCTCTGTTGGAATCTGACAAAAAGTAAATTTATAACAAAGGTCATAAGAAGTAATATAATTCCGTAAGCAAAGGCTAATTCAAGATTACCTCTGCTTGTCTCTGTTACGGTTGCAGTAGTAATAACTCTTGTATAACCCTTTATATTGCCACCAACCATCATAGATGCACCGACCTCTGATATTACGGAACCAAAGCCTGCGACAATGGCACAAAAAATCTGACCCTTTAATTCTCTGATTACCACAAAAAAAAGCTGAATTTTATTAGCCCCTAACCCGATCATCTGAATAATAAACTTTTCAGGTAAACTATTTATGGCAGACAGACTTATGGCGGTAACCACAGGATAGGCAATCAAAACCTGAGCAATAATCATTGCAAGTGGTGTATATAATATCTCAAAATGACCAAAAATCCCGCTTCTCCAGAAAATTACTGTAATAATCAAGCCTGCCAAGACCGGTGGTATAGCCATACCGGTATTTATTGAGGTTATTAATAAACTGCTTTGTCTTGTTTTTTTTACTGATACAAGATAGGCGGTAGTAATACCTAAAACAGCACTAATGATGGTGGAAGTTAGGCAAACTTTGATGGTCAGGAATATAATTTCATAAACATCTCTGTCAAAGGTAAAAAGTAAAAAAAGGGCATTTTTTACTGCTTTAAACAAAACTTCCATCAGGTTTTTATTTTAAGACCTTTGAGGGTGACTGTAAAGATTTAATAGTTCAGAAGGGAATAAATAATGGTTCCTGATACTGCCCCTGACGAAAGTTTCTGATAATTTTTTTTACATCCTCTGATATAAAAAAATTTGTTAATGCTCTGGCACCTTCATAGTTCATCTTTTTAAACTTATCAGGGTTAACAATTATTATATGATAGGGATTTTTAAGATTTTTGCGGTCCTCAAAAAGAGGAATGAGTTTTAGATTTTTTTTCAATGTAAGATAGGTAGCCCTGTCAGTTAGCGCATAACCGTTCTTCTCGTCAGCAATATTCAAGGTCTCACCCATTCCAAGCCCCGTCTCGTGATACCATCTTTTTTTTGAAACGTCTATATTCAAATGTTTCCAGACTTCCAGTTCCTTAAGATGTGTCCCCGAGTTATCTCCCCTTGATATAAAGAGTGTCTCTTTATGCGCTATTTTTCTGAAGGCTGAAAGGATATCTGCTGAGTTTTTAATGCCCGCGGGATCATCATAGGGACCCACTAATAGAAAATCGTTATACATCATAGGCTTTCTTTCAATACCAAAACCATCTTTCATAAAGCTTTCCTCATCTTTTTCCGAATGGGCTAAAAGTATATCTGCTTCTCCTCTTCTGCCCATCATAATTGCCTGCCCCGACCCTACTGAGATTACCTTTACCTTATAACCAGTATCTCTCTCAAAAAGGGGTATTAGCTCATCTAAAATCCCGCTGTTTTCGACACTTGTTGTAGTTGCTAAGATAACTGTTTTATTACCAGAAAAACATCCCATCAGAAGAGCTGAAAAGATAAGGGAAACTAAAACAAATTTTTTGATTATCATTCTTTAAAGAACTCTTGGTGTGAATTATTCACAAGCTCTGATTGACTTATTTCTATATAAATCCTTATCTGCACAATCAATCATTTCATAGCAACTGTTAAAACTTTCGTTATACTGGCAGATACCAAAACTCAGAGAAACCTTTTCAGCCATCGAAAAATTTATCCCTACAAGCTTTTTATTAATGTCTTTCATAATCTTTTCTGTATCAATATACCCACTTTGTAGCAAAATAATAGCGAACTCATCTCCTCCATATCTTATAGGATAATCACTGATTCTTAACCTGTTTCTTATTGTTTGTGCAACAACCTTTAAAACTTCATCACCTTTAATATGACCATAATTATCATTTATTTTCTTAAAATTATTTAAATCGGCAAGAACAAGGGTGAAAGAGCTACCATATCTTTTTGCTCTTTTGAACTCCTTTTCAAGTATCTCATAAAAAAATCTTCTGTTATATAGACCTGTAAGCTCATCAATTATGGAAAGTTCTTTTAAAAATGAAAACTTTTTAGCCCTGTTGAATGTTTTAGCCACTTCTTTACTCAAATCAATGAAAAAGGGCATTGAAGACTCCGGAAAGGCAGACCT
>JAOAGA010000096.1 GCA_026415985.1 Pseudomonadota bacterium
ATATGGGTTTTGAAAAACTCATAAAATCTCTATGAAGGAGGTATTGGCCATGAAGGTTAAAAAAGTAACAAAGGTATCAAAAGGTCTTTGTAAGTGTAAAAGCTCCTGCTAAAAAGGATTAAGGGAGGACAAAGTCCTCCCTGTTCTTATGTCAAAGGAAATTTGTAAAAAATACTGTCCTTACTACAAACCGGAGAAGGTAGATATAGGTCTTTGCTTTCCTGCAAAGTTTTTTAATGGCCTTAAAGGTGATTGGCCATTCCCATCATTTTATGAGTTTAAAGATAGTTATAGCGAGCTGAGAGATGTCTTTTGTAAAAAATGTGAGTTCTATCCAGATGATTGTGATTTTAATAACGGCAGTGATTGTCTTCCCTGTGGTGGTTATATATATACTCAACTTCTGCTTGAAAGGGGCTTAGTTGATATTGACTGGATCAAAAAGGTATCTGATAATTTCTGATAATTTTTACCCAAAGATACTTGAAAATTTTTATTTTCTTGACAAGAAAAATGATGAACTTTATGAACTTACCGAAGAGTCCTTCAGTTTCATACTATCTTTCAGAGACGGAAAAGACATCTCAAATATAAAAACAAATAAAAGGTTTATAAAAAGCCTAATCAGACTTTCAATACTTAAAGAAACATCAAAAAGAGTTAAAAAAAAATTTATTTTAGAAAAGCCACCACTGCCTTCTTTAAGATATCTTGAGATTCAATTAACAGCAAAGTGTAATCTCCGATGCAGACATTGTTATCAAGATGAAAAAAATGATTTTGAACTACCTATTGATAATCTGAAAAAGGTATTAGATGAGTTTGTTAAGTTTCAGGGTTTAAGGATACTCCTTTCTGGTGGAGAACCTCTTTTATACTCAAGATTTAAAGAATTAAACGATTATCTCAAAAGATATCCTGCCTATGTCGTATTAATTACCAACGGACTTTTATTAAACGAGATGCCTCTCTCTTATATAAAAAACGTTGACGAGATCCAGATAAGTATTGATGGTATGAAAGAGGGACACAATTATTTAAGAGGTGATGGAACTTTTGAAAAGGTTATAAGGGCGGTAAAAAGGCTAAAAGAAAAGACAAATAAATATATCTCCTTTGCCACTATGGTTCACAAAAAAAACTTAAAGGAGTTTAAAGAGTTGAAAAAACTAATTAAATCGTTCGGTGCAAAAGAATGGGGGATTGATTACCCTGTCTTGACAGGTTTTTTTGAGAAAAATAAAGATATATATCCTGACATTGATTCTGCCCTTAAGGTTATTAAATATAAGTTCGGTGCCAGTTACCATTCAACAGATGAAGAAAATGATTATGCCTGCGGAGTCCATACTATGACACTACTTCCCAACGGCAATTTTGTTCCCTGTGGCTTTTATCCTGATAAAATTTTTGGTAATATTAATGAGGGCTTAGAAAAGGCTCTTAAAAACAGGAGTTTTTTCAGACTTTCTGATATTACCGAATGTTTTTCATGCGAGCACATCTGCTTATGTAGAGGCGGTTGTAGATACAGAGCGGGTGATATAGATAAGAAAGATCCCTTAATGTGTAAAATTTATGGCAAATAGTATGGAAGCTGATTTAATACTTTTTTTAAAAGACTTACATCCGGTCATTCAGGCTCTTATAGCCACAATATTTACATGGCTACTTACTGCCTTAGGGGCAGCGGGCGTTTTTTTAAAAAGGGATATAAGCAGAAAAACTCTTGAGCTAATGCTTGGATTCGCAGCGGGGGTTATGATTGCGGCAAGTTACTGGTCTTTGCTTTCCCCTGCTATTGAGATGTCAGAGAAAAGTGGCACCCCGGGATGGATACCTGCAGGTGTTGGGTTTATGTTAGGGGGTGTCTTTCTTAGAGTAATAGATAAAATACTCCCTCATCTTCATAAAGGTCTTGCTACAGAAGACGCCGAAGGTCCGAAAACCAATTTGAGGCGAACAACCCTTTTAATTCTTGCAATTACAATACATAATTTTCCGGAAGGGCTTGCGGTAGGTGTTGCCTTTGGTGCGGTCTCAAGTGGGTTGGAATCGGCCTCTCTTGCGGGAGCCATATCCCTTGCCATTGGTATCGGCCTTCAAAATTTTCCTGAAGGATTAGCGGTCTCAGTTCCTTTAAGAAGGGAAGGACTATCTCCTTTCAAAAGCTTTTTCTGGGGACAACTTTCCGCTATCGTTGAACCTATAGCAGGGGTTATTGGTGCCTTTGCTGTCTATTACTCAAAACCACTTTTACCATACGCTTTGAGTTTTGCAGCAGGTGCTATGATCTTTGTTGTGGTTGAAGAGGTTATTCCGGAATCGCAACGAAGCGGAAATACTGATATTGCAACTATGGGGACACTTATTGGTTTTACAATAATGATGATTCTTGATACCGCTTTAGGTTAGGAGATTATGGTTTATGATCAAAGTATTTCTTTTCGATTTTGGTGGTGTTATAGCAGAGGAAGGTTTTAAAAATGGCCTTTATGTCATAGCCAAACGAAACTTTATTGACCAAGAAGACTTTTACCAAAGGGCTAAGGAGCTTATCTATCAAACAGGCTATGTAGAGGGCAAGACAAAAGAGTTAGATTATTTCAACGAGTTAAAGAAGCTCTATAATTTATCCGATACATTAGAAGAGTTCAGAGAAACAATCTTATCGAAGTTTGAGATAAGAGATTATATAATCGAATGGGTGATGAAGCTTAGGGAAAAGGGGTTTAAAACCGGCATACTAAGCGATCAGACAAACTGGCTGTATGAAATAAACGAGAGAAACACCTTCTTTATCTTCTTCGACTATATTTTTAACTCCTACAGATTGAATAAAACCAAAAGAGACCCTTCTGTTTTTTCAGACGTCATTAATAATCTAAAAGTCAACGCAGATGAAGTGGTTTTTATTGACGATGATCCGGAAAATGTAAAGAGAGCAAAAAGTTTCGGCATAAGAGTGATTCAATATGTTGATTATGATGATTTTGTTAAAAGAATAAGATTTTTTTCCGGTATCAACTCACTATAGTAGCACAAAACTGTTTGGTCATTTTTAACCATATATGGTAATTTTTATATCAACTAAGTTCTAATAAATAAAGCAATAAATGCTTAAACTGGAGACCCAACCTCTTTTTTATAATGGGCATACTCATTGCTTTTAAGAAAAGGGGTAAAAAGATGATCTTTTGTGGCATAGATTCTGGCTCACGTTTTATAAAAACCGTTCTGGTCGATTGCAGTAAAAGGATATTGGCAAAGAAAATTTTTTTATCTGCATCTGAGCTTGCCGTTTCTTTTGAAAATATAATCAAAGAAACCTGTCTTGTTGCAAATATTGACTATAATCCCAATATCCCCTTCTGTATAACAGGTTACGGGAGATTTTCTCTTCCCCCCGATTCTGAAATGCTCTCTGACAGCACCGCAATAGCTGAGGGCGTTAAAAATCTTTATACATCTGTAAGAACAATCATCGATGTAGGTGCAGAATCTACTCTTGTTGTTAAGTTAGACAGTTCCGGAAATATTATTTCCACTAATATTAATGATAAATGTTCTGCGGGTAGCGGTTTTTTTCTGGAAACGGTGGCAAAGGTATTAGATATTCCTCTTGCTAAAATAAGTGAAAACTATTTATCTTCTGAAAAAAAAATATCTGTTAATACTCAATGCACCATCTTTGCTGAATCGGAAATTATATCTTTAATTCATTCCGGCGTTAATAAGAACGATATTGTAAGGGCTATCATAGACTCCGTTGCTATGAGGGTAGCAGGTCTTGTAAAAAGGATTAACTTAGAAAAAGACGTTATGTTGATTGGTGGAATGTCTGAAAATCCTGCCTTTGTA
>JAOAGA010000097.1 GCA_026415985.1 Pseudomonadota bacterium
TATATAAGAGGTAGGTTATCATATATGTGACATCTCTCTTTAGTAATTAAATGTGACATTTTATTATAGTAACCACACACTTCCTAAAAAAGTCTTGACAAAATATGGTGCTATCTAATAGATTATTTATACTATGGTTAAGAAAATTGCAATTTTTGTTGTTTTGTCTCTTATCTTTACCTCTGTTTTTTCTGGTGTGGCATCTGCAAGAAGTTTCGGTAGGCAAACTCAGGGAGAGGTTGTTTTTACTGACGCTCTCTACGGTGCTGCTATAGGCGGACTTATAGGAGTTGCAGCCTATGCGGTAGACAATGATGAGTTTGGCAACAAGGTTGGTGCAGGCGTTATTGTAGGAACTATTCTTGGACTTGCTTACGGAGTTTATGAGACAAGAAGCTTTGTCGAGATCAGGAATAATAGGGCTTACGTCTCTGTTCCAAAACCGGAAGTTGAGGTAAAAGGTAAAGACATAGTCTATAAACTTCCGCTTTTTAAGGCAGAGTTTTAACTAATATATTGCCGAAGTGGTGGAATTGGCAGACACGCTATCTTGAGGGGGTAGTGGTGATGAACCGTGCGGGTTCGAGTCCCGCCTTCGGCATTTTCTAAGTTTATGGCTACATATAATCTTTCCATTTATCCTTTCTCCGCTATAGTCGGTCAAGATCTTATGAAGACCGCCCTTCTTCTGAATGTAATTGACCCTAAAATAGGTGGAGTCCTCATAAGAGGCGAGAAGGGGACAGCTAAATCAACAGCGGTAAGGTCTTTAGCGGGGTTACTTCCTTTAATTGAGGTAGTTGCTGATTGTCCTTTCCATTGTGATCCCGATGACTTTTCCTGTATGTGTGAGAACTGCAGGGAAAAGTATGAAAAGGAGCTCACTTTTGATATTCATAAGGTTTCTGTAAAGGTTATTAATGTCCCATTAGGCGTTACAGAAGACAGGCTTTTAGGGACTATAAATATTGAAAAGGTTTTAAAAGACGGTAAAAAATATTTTGAACCGGGTATACTTGCACAGGCAAACAGAAATATTCTCTATATTGATGAAGTTAATCTTTTAGAAGACCATATTGTAGATGAGCTTCTTGATGTATCTGCAATGGGTGTTAATATTGTGGAAAGGGAAGGGATTTCCTATTCTCATCCAAGTAGATTCATACTTGTCGGAACAATGAACCCGGAGGAAGGGGAGTTAAGACCCCAGCTTTTGGATAGATTCGGCCTTTCTGTAAATGTAGAGACTCTAAAGGATGAGTTAGTAAGAAAAGAGATTATTAAAAGAAGACTTTCCTTTGAGAATAATCCTGAAGCATTTGCCAAAAAGTGGCAGAAGGAAGATAAGGAGATAGCTAAAAGAGTTGTAAAGGCAAAGTCTCTCCTTAAAAAAATAAAGGAAGAAGAATGGGTTTATGATGTAATAGCAAAGATATGTATCTCAGCAAATATCAGTGGACATAGAGCAGATACGGTTATATTAAGATCAGCAAAGGCTTATTCTGCTCTTATGGGAAAAACTTCTATAGAGATAGGAGACGTCGAGACTGCTGCGAGATTAGCCCTTTTACATAGACTGAAAAAGTTACCCTTCGAGGATGAAAAAAAGGTAGAGGATGTATTTGATAATATTCAAGTTTTGTTAAAGGAGTATGAAGAAAAAAAAGATCTTAAGGCACCTATGGAGTTTAGGGAAAAAAAAAGTCTAAAATTATTCCATCACAGTTAGAGGATATAAGGGGGGGGAAACCTTCCGATATACTTTCTTTAGAAAGCAGATTAGATCTGAAATTTTTATCCTCCGCAAATAATTTAGGAAAAAGAAGGTCAAAAAAAACCGGTCATTTAAAGGGTAGATTTCTAAAATCATTTCCACTAAACAGCAAGTTTAACAAAATTGCTCCTGTTCCTACTCTTGTAAAATCGGCAGTTAATCAGATAGATAGAGGTTTCTTTGTTGTAAAAAAGGAAGATCTGATGGCAAAGGTATTTTCTAAAAAAAGGCAAACTTCCATCCTCTTTGTTGTCGATGCCTCCGGCTCCATGGGAGTTGAAAACTTGATGAGTAAAACAAAAGGGCTTGTTTTTTCCCTTCTGAAAGATGCCTACATCAGGCGAGAAAGGGTTGGCTTTATAACTTTCAGAGGGACCAAAGCAGAACTTATATTGCCTTTTACAAGAAGTATAATATTAGCTCAAAGGGAGCTTAAAAATATTAAGACCGGTGGAAAAACCCCGCTATCTCTTGCCTTAAGAAAGGCTTTGGAAGAGATAAAGAGGGAATTACTTAGAGAACGGGATTCTGAGTTAATATTACTGATATTTTCTGATGGAAGGGCAAATATATCCCTTTCGGGTATGGACCCCTTTGAAGAGGCGGTTCTTATTGGAAAAAAGATATTAGAGAAAGAAGTTAAAACCTTTGTAATAGATACTGATCCGACATGGATAAACTACCCCTATGCAAAAGATCTTGCAAAAGCTATGAAAGCAAAATATCTGAAGCTTAAGGATGTTGTTGAAGGGAATATAAGAGATATCATCTATTAGTTTTTTTTCTCACTTTCAGTTTCAACCCTTTGTAGGACTCAACTTCTGCTGTTTCTCCCTCAGGTATTATCTCATCTGAGTAGGCAGACCATAGCTCTCCCTGTATTAACAACCATCCGCCCTTTTCGTTTATCTCAGATTTCGCAATGCCTTCCTCTCCTATGAGCCCTTCCATGCCAAGGGGACTTTTTCTATTAAAGACTTTTCTAACACTTTTAAAGGCAAAGAAAAATAGAAGGGTAAGAATAATTATAATAGGAACTAATATAAAAATTACATTTCTCAGATCAATCTCTCTTATGTCAAAAAGCATAACAAATCCAATAATTAATGATATGATACCTCCTATGGCAAGTAAGCCGTAAGAGACAATAAATGCTTCCAGTATTATCAATATTACACCGATAAAAACCATAATCAAACCTGCAAAATTAACCTCCAGTATCTGCAGAGCGTAAAGACTGAGAATCAAAAGCATTATTCCCACTATACCTGATACATATCCACCGGGACTTGCAAACTCATAGATAAGGGCATAAATCCCTAATATCATTAAAAGATAGGCAATGGTCGGGTTGGCGACAATATCGAGAATTTTATGTCTAAAAGACATTTTATGTTCAATGATAACAGCCTCTTTTGTATTAATGGTTTTATTACCGCCTGAGGTTTTTACAGTTTTTCCATCAATACTTTTCAAAAGGTCCTTTAAATTATCTGAAATAAAATCAATAACCTTTTTTTCTAAAGCCTCTTTTTCTGTTATTGAAACACTTTTTGCAACTGCCTCCTCTGCCCAGCCAATATTTCTACCCCTTAACTCTGCAATAGATCTTATGAATGCCTTTGCATCTTCTGTTACTTTCTGAGACATAACGGAGTCTTTTTCTCCCCCTCCGCCGATTGATACAGGATGGGCTGAACCTATATTTGTTCCCGGTGCCATTACAGCAATATGGCTTGCAAGGGTAATAAATACTCCTGCTGAGCCTGCCCTTGCACCCTTTGGGCTCACATAGACTACCACGGGAACTTCACTTGCTAATATCTCTTTTACTATTGATCTCATTGATGTTTCTAAACCACCGGGTGTATCAAGTTCGATAATCAGCGCTTCTGATTTAATTCTTTCAGCCTTATTGATTGCTTCTTTTATAAAGTCTTTAGTTGTGGGGTTAATGGTAGAGGCTACTCTGATTAACAAAATGTTTCTTTGCTCTGAATAACTCCCTTTGGGTATAGTTAAGGCAAAAATTATTAAAATTAGTCCTAAATAATGTTTTAAGCTTCCCATACAT
>JAOAGA010000098.1 GCA_026415985.1 Pseudomonadota bacterium
AATTACACCTGACTGCATAGCATTATAAATCTCGCTTGATGGCATATTTACAACTGAAGCCCCCGCTTCCTTTAACATCATATCCATCTCCTTACTGCCACCACGAATTTTTATCCCCTTAAAATCTTCGGGATCAACGAGTTTCCCCTTGGTTGAGGCTATACCACCGCCCTGCCATACCCAAGTTAGGATCTTTATATTGTGTTTTTCCAATATTTCAGAGAATTTTTTACCTATGGGCGCATCTTTCCATCTGAGCCCCTGTTCATAACTTGTAACCAATGCAGGCATAAGTCCTAAATTTGCTTCTGGTATCTCACCACTACCATAGGATATGGGGATTAATCCCATATCAAGGGCACCCTTTCGCATAGCGGATACCTGAGCAGTTGCTTTAAAAAGGGAGCTTGACGGGTAGATTTCAAACTTTATCTGTCCTTTAGTTCTCTTTTCCACTTCTTCGGCAAACTTTCTGCACAACCTATCTCTGAAATCTCCTTCATTACCTGAACTTGCAGGAAATTGGTGGGAAATCTTTATTACCTTTGGTTGTTGAGAAGAAACAGTGTTTACTTTTAAAATGCCAATTATAAAAATCAAGGTCAATAAAACAAAAACTTTAAAACTTTTACTATGCATACTCTCCCTCCTTTAAAACGGTGTTTGTGTATACAATTTATAAAATTCTGAATACTAAGTCAATATTTATTTACACATTTGTTAAAATTGTTTATATTATTCACTTAAATTATGAGAAAGAAGATAAAACCCTCTAAACTTTCCGAATATCTAAAAGAAAAAATTGAAGAAGCAATAGCAACGGGCGTCTTCTCACCGGGAATGAAGTTAGATGAAATTGATCTTGCTAATAAATTTGGTGTCTCGAGAACCCCTATTCGTGAGGCATTAATACAGCTTGCATCATCGGGACTGGTTGAAATAAGACCAAGAAGGGGAGCTGTAGTAACCCCTATAGACCCCAAAAAATTATACGAGATGTTCGAGGTGATGGCGGAATTAGAAGCCCTCTGTGCAAAACTTGCCTCAAGAAGAATCACAGATGAAGAACTAATCAATATGAAAAAAATTCACGAAGAATGCAAAAAAACTGAGATTATTGAAAATCCAGACCTCTACTACTATAAAAACGAGGAGTTTCACTTAGCACTCTATAAGGCAAGCCATAACGATTTTTTAATTGAGCAAACAACAAACCTTCATAAAAGATTAAGCTCCTTCAGAAGACTTCAGTTAAGAGTCAGGGGAAGAATCCTCTCTTCTCTCAGAGAACATGAAGAGATTATTAATGCCATAACTAATGGTGATGCAGATTCAGCATCTCAGCTGGCAAGACATCATATTATCATTCAGGGAGAAAGATTCTCTGATCTTTTAGCGACATTGCAACCTGACAGATGAGATAATTTAATTACACTTCTTTATTCCCAAAGCTGACAATATCTTACATAATGGGCAAAAACCCGTTATCGCTGATTGGATAAGATTCAAGCCAACAAATACGGTAAACAAAAACCAGTAGGGGCTATGAAAATACCCTAAGGCTACAGAAATGATTACAAAAGAACCGGCGAAAATTCTTACAATTTTATCCTGTGTTAAATCTTTTAATCCCATCTATGCCCTCCTTAACTGATTTTTCCTGTGTAAATAGTATAATACAGGAACAACCATTCTTGAAAGTAGTGTTGCAGCAATCTCCCCCGCCATTAATGATATGGCAAGTCCCTGAAATATGGGGTCAAAGAGTATTACCGATGAACCGACAACCACAGCTGATGCAGTAAGTAGCATTGGCCTGAAACGGACCGCTCCCGCATCAATAACCGCCTCTTCCAAAGGCATACCTTCTTTTATTCTCAGCTCAATAAAGTCACCCAATATAATTGAATTTCTGACAACAATACCCGCTCCCGCGATAAAACCAATCATCGAGGTTGCGGTAAAAAAGGCTGACATTAAGGCATGGGCAGGGATTATTCCAACCAAGCTTAAAGGAATTGGAGCCATAATAACCAGTGGTACACGGTAATCGCCAAACCAGCCTACCACAAGGACATAAATTACTATTAAAACCGCAGAGAATGCCAATCCCAAGTCTCTGAAAACTTCATAAGTTATATGCCATTCGCCGTCCCACTTCATTGAAAACTCTTCAGAAGTAAAGGGCATAGAAAGTACATATTTTTTTAATCCATACCCTTCTTTCAGTTTAATCTTATCTATCTTCTCGTTTAGTTTCATAATTGCATAAACGGGGCTTTCTTCTTTTCCGGAAACATCTGCGGTTACATACACGACCCTTTTCAGATTTTTTCTGTAAATTGATTTATCAACTATCTTATTCTCTATGGTAACAAGCTCTCTTAATGGAATCAATGTACCGTTCGATGACCTGACCCTGAGAGATAAAATATTATTCAAACTGGTTCTGTACTCCTTCGGCACTTTTACAAATATTTCTGCATCCTCTTTTTCATAGGGATTATGCATAAGCCCTGCAACTGCTCCGTTAAAGGCTGTGTTGACTACCTCAACTACCGCATAATTTGTGACCCCTAACCTGCCCGCCTTTTCTTTGTCCACAACAAGGTGTATTTTTTGCTGGTCATCCTCTACATACCAGTCCACATCAACAACACCTTCTGTTGATTTGAAAATATTTTTTATCTCCTCTGCAATCTCAATCTGTCTTTTGTAGTCCGGACCGTAAATTTCCGCAACGAGTGTCTGCAAAACAGGTGGGCCCGGCGGGATCTCAACTATCTTAACGTTTGCACCACTAAATCTGCTGGCAATTTTTTCTATATCAGGTCTGATTCTTTTTGCTATATCATGGCTTTGAGCCTTCCTATCGTGTTTTGGCTTCAGATTGACCTGAATATCTGCTTGATTGGGCTTATTTCTTAGAAAATAATGTCTCACGAGCCCGTTAAAGTTATAGGGTGAAGAGGAACCAACATAAATCTGATAGTTTACGACCTCGGGAACGTTTTTCAGGTAATCTCCCAGAGCCTTGGTTACCTCATAAGTTTTTTCAAGAGTCGTTCCCTCCGGCATGTCTACTACTATCTGAAACTCCGATTTGTTATCAAAAGGAAGCATCTTAACCTTGACAATCTTAAAATAAATAAAAGAAACAGATATAAGCAGAAGCAGGGAAACAAATATCAGAAAGAATGCTCTGTGTCTCTTTGAGTTAATAAGTAGCCCCATGTAATGTCTGTAGAGTTTTGTAAGTTTATCCTCACTTTCATGATGAGCACTTTTTTCTCTTATAGGCCCGAGTATCTTTGCAGATGCCCATGGTGTCACAATAAATGCAACTACCATAGAAAGAAGCATGGCAACAGAAGCACCAACAGGTATAGGTCTCATATAAGGACCCATGAGCCCTCTCACAAACGCCATGGGTAAGATTGCTGCTATAACGGTTAATGTTGCAAGAATAAGCGGACTTCTTACCTCGCTTACCGCTCCCACTACGGTATCTATTACTGATTTGTCTTTGTTTTCCGGAAGATGAAAATGTCTTACTATATTTTCTACATCAACAATGGGGTCATCTACAAGAATACCTATGCTGAAGATAAGGGCAAACAAAGTAACCCTGTTCAGGGTATAGCCATAAAAATAATAGACCGCAAGAGTTAGAGCAAGAACAAC
>JAOAGA010000099.1 GCA_026415985.1 Pseudomonadota bacterium
GTGTAAGTAAGTTCCAATCAAAAGTCTCGCCTGTCCCCCCGTAAGCACCCGCTGAATGCGTATCAAGCAAAGGAAAATAAATACTTTTGTTTGCTCTTTCTATATCTTTTAAATCCTTTACCCTTATGGTTCTTATTATTTTATCGCTTCTGATCTTTTTGTATTTTTTAAAATCATCATCTATAACTTGTACCCTGTCAAGCCCGCAGACCTCAATAATCTTTAACACATTTTCTACAGGTTCACTGACAAAAACCCCAACCTTAACGATAAAAGGTGGTAGCTTGGCTATTATCTCTTTTGCCTTTTTGGGTTCTATATATCTTTTACTTCCCTGAAAAAATATAAAACCTAAAGCATAGGCTCCCATTTCTGATGCAAGTAGTGCATCATTAGAATTTGTAATCCCGCAAACCTTAACCCTGATCATAACTACCTAAAAGCTCTCTTAATTTTTTACCTATATCATCTGCCTTTACTAAAGATGATCCGATAAGAAAGCCTCTGACACCGTTTAACAAATACCTTTCAATAATCTTTCTGTCATCAATACCACTCTCAACAATAACAGGTAGCTCCACAGGCAGGTTTCTTATAATATCAAAGGCGGTATTTACATCTATCTTTAGTGTTTCTAAGTTGCGGTTATTAATACCCAAGAGATACCCTTTAAGATCTGATATCTTTTCATAGGAGTTGATGCTGTGAACCTCTATGAGAACATCTAAATCAAGCTCTTTGGCAAGCTCAAGATAATCTTTTATCTGATTTTTTTCAAGTATCTCCGATATAAGAAGAATTGCATCTGCTGAGTATGCCTTAGCCTCATATATCTCATACTCATCTACTAAAAAATCTTTTCTTAAAAGGGGGAGTTTAACAATTTTTCTTATTTCTTGTATGTAGTCGAGGGAACCTAAAAAAAATTTTTCCTCAGTAATAACCGATAAAGCAGAAGCACCGTTATTTTCATAGATTTTTGCTATCTCGAGAGGATTAAAATCAGCCCTTAATAAGCCCTTAGAAGGAGATGCCCTTTTTACCTCAGCGATAATCCTTGTTTTATAAGGCTCAATTTTACTGAAAATATCAAAAAAACTTCTTTTCTCATCAGAAAGTCTTTTTTTTAACTCTGAAAGAGGAGATTCTCTTTTTTTTTCAGCAACCCTCTCTTTTTTTTCCCTCACAACTTCTTTGAGAAAACTCATCTGTTACTTTCCTTGACAAGATTTTCAAGGGTCTTTAAAGCCTTTTTAGAATCGATTATATCTTCTGCTAAGGATATACCTTCTTTTATGTTTTTTGCCTTTCCTGCTATATAAATACCCGCTCCTGCATTAATTAAAACAATAGCCCTTTTGGCTCCTCTTTCCTTACCCTCAAAAATCTCTCGGATTATTCTTGCATTATCTTCTGCAGAACCACCTTTAAGCTCTTTAAAATCATAAATAGGCAGTCCAAAATGTGTGGGGTTGATATAATAGTTTTTTATCTTATTATCTGATAGTTCTGAAACCTTAGTATCTTTTGTAACGGTAATCTCATCCATTCCGTCAAGACCGTGGACGACCATAGCCCTTTTTACGCCGAGCCTGAGCAAAACATTGGCAAGCACTTCACAGAGCTCCTCTCTGTAAACGCCTAATAACTGATATTTTGCTCCAGCAGGGTTTGTAAGTGGTCCTAATATATTAAATATCGTTCTTATCCCAATCTCTCTTCGTGGACCGATGGCATACTTCATGGCCCCGTGAAAGGTCGGCGCAAAGAGAAAACCAATTCCCACCTTTTTAATGCACCTTGCAACAACTTCAGGACTTGCATCTATATTCACGCCTAACTCTTTTAAAACATCAGCACTCCCGCAAACACTTGATACCGATCTGTTGCCATGCTTTGCGACCCTAATTCCCGCACTGGCTACTACAAAGGCTGTTGCGGTAGATACATTAAATGTTAGAGTTCCATCCCCACCTGTTCCGCAGGTATCAAGAATGGTTTCTCTGTCGATATTAATATCATCTCTGTCAATATCAACATCTACGTCATCTACAGGTATCTTTAAAGCCTTCTCTCTCATGACCTTTGCTGAGCCAACTATCTCATCAACTGTTTCTCCTTTCATTCTTAAAGCGGTAATAAAAGCACCGATCTGTGCAGGGGTGGCAGAACCACTCATTATCTCATCCATTACCTCTATCATTTCAGACTCTTCCAGATCAATTTTATCAACAACCTTATGTATAGCCTCTCTAATCACCTTTTCCCTCCCAGAATTTATTGGCAAGTTCAAGAAAATTTCTCAGGATTTTCTTACCTTCTTTTGTGAGAATCGATTCGGGGTGAAACTGAACACCTTCTATAAGCAGTTTTTTATGACGAACACCCATAATCTCACCGTCTACTGTCCATGCTGATATCTCAAACTCTTTTGCAAGACTCTCTTTACTTATTGCAAGAGAATGATACCTGGTTGCCTCAAAAGGGTTTTCCACATTCCTGAAAATGGTCTTCCCATCGTGGAATATAAGAGAAGTCTTGCCATGCATAAGGCATTTGGCCTTAACGATCTCTCCACCGAAGGCGTATCCAATGGATTGATGGCCCAAACAAACGCCAAGAATAGGTATTTTGCCTGCAAAAAACCTAATAGCCTCAACTGAAATCCCTGCCTCTTTAGGGCTACAGGGTCCGGGAGAGATAACGAGCTTTCTGGGCTTTAATCTTTCTATCTCTTTTATGGTAATCTCATCATTTCTGAAAACTTTCACATCCTCTCCCAGCTCTCCGAAGTACTGAACCAGGTTATAGGTAAAAGAATCGTAATTATCAATCATCAATAGCATAAATGCCTCTACTCGATAATCTCTTTAAGATCTGTTAAAGCTTTGAAAAGTGCCTTAGCCTTGTTTATCGTCTCAAAATACTCATTTTCCGGAACCGAATCGGCAACGATTCCAGCTCCCGCCTGAATGAAAATTTTGTTTTTTTTCTTTAGCATAGTCCTTATGGTAATGCAAAAATCCATATTACCGTTATAGCCAAAATAGCCGACACCGCCCGCATAAAACTCCCTTTTTTCTGGCTCCAACTCTTCAATAATCTCCATTGCCCTTATCTTTGGTGCCCCTGTTACCGTTCCCGCAGGGAAGGTAGCCTTAAAAACATCAAAGGCGTCAAGATTATCTTTGATAACCCCTTTTACCGATGAGACTATATGCATAACGTGAGAATATCTCTCTATGGTCATAAAATCCGGCACAGAAACAGTTCCTACCTTTGCGATTCTGCCAACATCATTTCTGCCTAAATCAACAAGCATAATATGTTCCGCAATCTCTTTTGTATCGGAAAGCAAATCTTCTTCAAGTCTTTTGTCTTCCTCTTCCGTTTCGCCTCGTTTTCTCGTTCCTGCGATTGGTCTTACTTCTACAAGGTTATTTTCAAGCCTCACTAAAATTTCCGGAGAAGAGCCGATAAGAGCGTAATCATTATAATCAAGAAAAAACATATAAGGCGAAGGGTTTATAACCCTTAAAGCCCTGTATAAATCGAGGGAGTTTACCTCTGCTTTGGCACTAAATCTCTGAGACAGCACAACCTGAATAATATCGCCGTTACAGATATACTCTTTTGCCTTAGCA
>JAOAGA010000009.1 GCA_026415985.1 Pseudomonadota bacterium
TTGGTAAAGGTATAGATATAAAACAAGCTATTAACTGTGATATCTCGGGAAATACAGATATTTTCTTTGATGGCATATCTACGGACACAAGGACTATCAAAGAAAAAGAGATTTTTTTAGCCCTGAAAGGCCCTAAATATGATGGCCATAACTTTATTGATACTCTTAAAGGAAAAATAAAGGGGTTCATAGTCAACAGAGATTTTCACCTCAGTGGGGGCAAAGATTTTTTTGTAATAAAAGTTGACGATACATTAAAAGCCTATGGTGAAATTGCCAATTTCTGGAGAAGAAAGATTAATCCAAAGGTTATTGGAGTTACAGGAAGTTTAGGAAAGACTACTACTAAGGAGCTAATTGCGGGGGTTCTTTCAAAGAAAACCAAGGTCCTTAAAACGGAAGCAAATCTTAACAATATCATTGGTGTATCAAGAATGTTACTTTCCATTCGGGATCAGAAAATGGTCGTACTCGAAATGGGGATAAATAATGTTGGCGAGATGCAGGAACTTTGCAAGATAGCGGAGCCCGATATAGGCATCATTACCAATATAGCTCCGGTTCATCTTGAAGGGCTGAAGAGTCTGAGAAATGTCTTTGAGGAGAAAAAAGTTATTTTTGATTACGCCAGAGAGGCAATTTTCGTAAACAAAGAAGACAAGTTTCTCAAAAACTATAAAAAAAAGGGTGTAAAAAGAATATTTTTCGGAAAGGGGTCTCCATTTAGCTATGGGGGGCATAGCATAATAAACTTTAGTAAAATGCAAGTGTCCCTGATGGTCAAGGATAAAATATTAAATATAGATTTTCCGTATATCAATCTTGGGTTGCCCGTTCTTTTGTCATCGGCAGTAGCAGTTGGAAAATATTTTAATATTAATGATGAAGATATAAAATCGGCTTTGGAAAGTGTCAAACTACCTAAACTAAGAATGGAAATCCTGGATATAAACGGCAAAAAAGTTATACTCGATGCCTATAATGCCAATCCCGTCTCGGTAAAATATGCTTTAAAGACCCTTTTAGAGCTAACAGGAGAGAGAAAAACCGTTGTGCTGGGAGATATTAAGGAGCTTGGTAAATATAGCAAATACTATCATGTTGTCCTGGCAAAACAGTTAGCCACACTTTCCTTAAAAAATATAGTATTAATAGGAGATGAGATGGAAAATTGTCATATTTATCTGAGAGATAAAAATATCAAACACTACTATTTTAAAGACGTTTTTTCTGCAAGCAAGAGTTTTGAAAAAATTTTACATAACTCAGATGTTGTTTTAATAAAAGGTTCCCGTGCAGTTCAGTTAGAGAAGATATTGGGAGAGGATCTTTATGCTTTATAATCTCCTCTATCCTTTAAAAGAGTATTTCAGCCCCTTGAATGTTTTAAGATACATAACCTTCAGATCAATCTGGGCAATAGTAACCGCCTTTTTAATAACCCTGATAATTGGTCCTAAAATAATTAAATGGCTTGAAAAAAAGCAGGTTAAACAGGTGATAAGAGAAGACGGTCCTGAAACCCATTTTGAAAAAAAGGGAACACCTACAATGGGTGGTATAATGATATTAATATCTCTTTTCGTATCGGTAATCCTCTGGGGCGATCTTACAAACAAATATATATATATAACCCTTTTGGGGACAATGTCTTTAGGGATACTGGGTTTTATAGATGATTACAAGAAGGTGAAAGAAGGCTCAAGTAAAGGTGTACGGGGTAAGATAAAACTCCTTGCGCAGTTTATCATCGGGTTTGTTATAGGTTTGTTTATCTATTATGATCCCGCCTTTAAAGATGGATTTGCAGTTCCCTTTCTAAAGTTTGCAGAAAGATACTGGAGTTTGGGTTTCTTGATGATACCCTTTGTAATACTTGTAATATCAGGAACATCTAATGCAGTGAATTTAACAGATGGTCTCGATGGACTTGCAATAGTCCCGGTAATGACAACTGCCTTTGTTTTTATGCTACTTTCCTATATAACCGGAAATATTAAGATTGCCAATTATCTTCAGGTTCCCTATGTGGCAGGTATAGGTGAACTGGCAGTTTTCTGTGCTGCTATCGTCGGAGCGGGATTAGGATTTTTATGGTTTAATGCCTACCCCGCCATTGTTTTTATGGGAGATACGGGTTCATTGTCGCTTGGCGGTGCCTTAGGGATAATTGCCCTTCTCTCAAAGCATCCCTTTTTATTAATTATTGCAGGCGGGATTTTTGTAATAGAGGCGGTATCGGTTATAATTCAGGTGATTTCATTCAGACTTACCGGAAAAAGAATTTTTCGGATGGCACCAATTCATCATCATTTTGAGAAAAAAGGTGGCTATGAAACCCATATAGTAATCAGGTTCTGGATAGTATCAATTATGCTTGCGTTATTAACTTTGTCAACACTCAAACTGAGGTAAGAATATGCAGATAAAAGGTAAAAGGTTTCTTATAGTGGGGGCAGGAATAAGCGGTATAAAAAGTGCCCTTTTTTTAAAAAACAGAGGCGGTAACGTTTTTGTTAATGATATAAAACCTCCTAAGGACCTTTCAGAAGAGAGTAAAATCTTACAGCAAAAAGACATACCATATTATTTCGGAGAACACAGAGAGGAGTTTTTCCTGAATCAGGACTATATTATTGTGAGCCCCGGTGTCCCCCACAACACAGATTTGTTTAAAAAGGCAGGAGAGAAAGGCATTGAGATAATGGGAGAAATGGAGCTTGCAAGCAGATTTATCTCTACCCCTATAATAGCAATAACTGGCACAAATGGAAAAACAACCACAACAACACTAATAGGAGAGATTTTAAAGTCTGCAGGAAAAAAGGTTTTTGTAGGTGGAAATATAGGAACACCTTTAATAGAATATGCAGATGACGACAGCAAAGATCTCGTGGTTCTCGAAGTTTCAAGCTTTCAGCTGGAGACGATAAGCCATTTTCATCCCTATGGCGCTGTTCTATTAAATATTACTCCCGATCATCTTGACAGATATAATGGCATGGAAGGATATACGGAAGCCAAGATGAGAATATTTGAAAATCAGGAATCCTTTGATTTTGCAGTAATAAATGAAGACGATCAGTGGATTATGAAATACAGATACGGAATACTTTCAGAAATATTTACCTTTTCCACAAAAAAAGAAGTTAAGCGGGGAGCTTATTACAGAGATGGCAAGATATTTCTGAGGCACCCCCTTCTTAAAAATGAGGAGATAATTTTCTCGGACAATATAGCTCTGAAAGGTTTGCACAATATGGAAAATGTTATGGCAAGTGTTATCACCGCCATTGAGTTGGGGGTTCATTTAGACCCTATCAGAGATACTTTGGTTAGATTTACAGGACTTCATCACAGGGTAGAGTTTGTTGATGAGATTGACGGAGTTAAGTTTTACAATGATTCAAAAGGAACCAATGTAGGGGCAACAGAGAAGGCTCTGGCAGGTTTCAATAATAAGGTAGTTTTGATATTGGGCGGAAGAGATAAAGGCGGAGATTATACCTTCCTGAATGACGAGATAAAAAGGATAGTTAAGGCTGTCATCGCCATAGGTGAGGCAAAAGAAAAGATATATCAGCAGTTGAAAGATCTGGTGCCTGTTTTTAAGGTTGAAGAGTTCGAATCAGCTATAAGAACCGCCTTTAAAAATGCTGAAAAAGGAGAAATAGTTCTACTCTCTCCCGCCTGTTCAAGTTTTGATATGTTTTCCTCTTATGCGGAGAGAGGTAATAGATTTGTCGATATAGTGCGAAAAATAAAGGAGGAAGTTTCTGGAAAAGATAGATAAATATATCTTATTCCCCTTTGTCTTTCTTTTGTCCATTGGTGCAATAATGGTTCTTTCTGCAGGAACAAGCCTAAAGGGTGATAATCAGTTTTCTGCATTATTTATCAGACACTTAGCAATGATAATGCTTGGTTTTTTTGCCTTACTTTTAGCACTTCTGATACCGCTTGAAAAGTGGCAGGATAATATTTACTGGCTACTTTTGCTGGCAATATTTCTTATGATACTCGTCCTGTTTCCGGGGATTGGCGTTGCTGTAAAAGGTGCCAAGAGATGGATTAATACCCCCTTTGGTGTTAGGTTACAACCATCTTTTATATGCAAACTGGTATTAATTATGTTTATGGCTTCCTCTTTAAGCAAAAAAACACCTGAAAAACTTACAAGTTTTAAAAAAGGCGTTCTTCCCTATATAATCATAATCTTTATTCTGGGTCTCTTGTTCATGGGGGAGCCGGACTTTGGGGGGTTTTTTGTAGTCCTTACCATATCATTTCTTATGCTAATAATTGGCGGAACTCCCTTTAGGTATTGGTTTACAATGATTTCAGGCTTGATGATACCCGGACTTATATATCTTGCCAACAGTCAGAGCTACAGAGCGGCAAGGATAAAAGCCTTCTTGGATATATGGAGACATCAGGAAGGTGCATCCTATCAGATAGTTCAATCACTATATTCATTTGCTGCAGGTGGTATAACAGGTATGGGGATAGGAATGGGCAGGCAGAAAATCAGCTTCCTTCCGGAGGCACATACTGATTTTATCTTTGCGGTCGTTGGTGAAGAAATGGGTTTTGTTGGTTGTTTAACGGTCCTTACTGCTTTTTTATTTATAACCATCAGAGGCTTAATAATATCCATTAAGCTATGTGATAAAAATAATTATTTTGCTCTTCTTGCCTGTGGTATTACATTATTTATTTCTCTGGAAGCGGTAATTAATATGCTTGTTACTCTTTCTCTTGCACCTCCTAAGGGGTTGCCTCTGCCTTTTGTCAGTTATGGTGGGACCGCTACAATTTGTTATATGTTTGCAGTAGGATTGCTATTGAATCTTAGCAGGAGGGCAGAAGATTGATAGTAATTACCGGTGGAGGAACCGGCGGGCATATAGTACCTGCAATGAGCTTAGCTGAAACCTTTATTAAAAGAGGGCAAAAGGTTTTGTATATAGGAAGTGAGAGAGGGATAGAAAGAAAAATTTTTAATTTAAATGTAAATAAAGTTTTTCTTAATTTAGCAGGAATAAAGGGTAAAGGTTTATCAGGTGCGTTAAAGGGGGTTATTTTAACAATAATTGCGGTGTTTAAGGTAATATTTCTTTTTATAAAACTTAAGCCATCAATAGTCGTCGGGACCGGAGGATTCGTCTGTATACCCGCAGTGATTGGTGGTTATTTCACCGGTGCAAAGATATACCTGCAGGAGCAGAATGCGGTTCCCGGTGCCTCTGTAAAATATTTATCTAAGTTAGCAAGAAAGGTTTTCGTGGGTTTTGAAGATTGTAAAAATTTTTTCCCGACGGATAAGGTCATGGTAACCGGTAATCCTATAAAGAGTATCTTTTTTTCTCAGGAGATAGGGTATAATAAATTAAAAGAAGATGAAAAGTTATGTATACTGGTAATAGGAGGCTCTCAGGGCTCTAAATTTATAAACGAGCTTTTATTTTCGGCAATAAAATATATAGATTCCAAAAAAATAAAAATTTTTCATCAGACCGGCGAGAGATATAAGGATACCGCTATTGAAGAGTATAGAAAAAGAAATGTTGAGGCAGAAATTTTTGCCTTTACCGATAAGATTTTTGATTATTACAAAAGATCTCATTTAGTTATTGGCAGGGCAGGGGCAATGAGTTTGTCCGAATTGATAGCGGTGAAAAGACCCGCAATACTTATTCCCTTTCCCCATGCAATTTATGACCATCAGGCAAAGAACGGAGAGTTTCTCAAAAAAACAGGATCAGCATTACTATACAGAGAAAATGAGATAGATGGAAAAAAACTGGCAGAGTTAATAGATGACTTCCATAATCATCCTGAAAAATTAGAGCTGATGGCAAAAAATTATGAAAAGATAGATATTAAGAACTCGTCGGAAATAATAGTTGATTATATTTTGGAGGATGCAGGTGTATAAAAAGGACTTTAAGATACATTTTGTCGGTATTGGCGGTATTGGTATGAGCGGAATCGCTGAGGTATTAATTAATCTGGGATATAAAGTATCAGGCTCAGATTTAAAGGAAACAGACATTACAAAAAGACTTCAGAGGTTAGGTGCCGAGATTTATTACGGGCATAATGAGAATAATATAAAAGATGTGGGGTGTGTTGTCATTTCAAGCGCCATTAAAAAGGATAACCCGGAACTGTTAAAGGCTTATGATATCAATATACCGGTAATTTTAAGGGCA
The DNA here is from genome assembly GCA_026415985.1 of Pseudomonadota bacterium. Taxonomy (GTDB): domain Bacteria; phylum CALINM01; class CALINM01; order CALINM01; family CALINM01; genus JAOAGA01. The sequence goes on from JAOAGA010000009.1 coordinate 6,216, forward strand.
GAGATGCTGGCAGAGCTTTTGAGAATGAAATATAGTGTTCTTGTAGCGGGCACTCACGGCAAAACCACAACTACTTCATTAATTTCTCACGTACTATATTGCGCAGATATGGATCCTACAATGGTTGTTGGAGGTAAGCTAAATAATTTTGGCAGTAACGCAAAATTAGGTCAGGGCAACTTTGTTGTAGCGGAAGCAGATGAAAGCGACGGAAGCTTCCTTTTGCTGTCTCCAACTATAGCGGTGGTTACGAATATTGAAAGAGAACACATGGAACATTACGGAGACTATGAAGAATTAGAAAAGGCTTTTGTCGACTTTTTAAACAAGGTTCCCTTTTACGGATTAAATATTGTTTGTCTTGACGATCCCGGTGTTCAAAAGATAATATCTCGACTAAATCGCAGGGTTATTACCTATGGGTTTTCAAAACAGGCAGACATTCAGGCATATAATATAAAAACAGGAAAGGATGGAAGTGAGTTTGATGTTATATTTTCCGGAGAGAACCTGGGGAGATTTAAGACAAATGTTTTAGGTTCTCATAACGTATTAAACTCTCTGGCGGTAATAGGCGTTGCCCTTGAGTTAGATATTCCTTTAGAGAAGGTTAGAGAAGGGTTTAGTACCTTTAACGGTATTCAAAGAAGATTTCAGTTCAAAGGCTCTGTAAACGGTATAAGGGTTATAGATGATTACGGACATCATCCCACAGAGATTAAAGCAACTCTTGATACTGCAAGAAAGTATTGGGATGGCAGAATAGTTGTATTGTTTCAGCCCCACAGATATTCGAGGACAAAAGATCTTTTTGATGATTTTCTTACATCTTTTTATGATGCCGATGTAGTAGCGGTTATGGAAATATACAGTGCTCAGGAAGATGAGATACCCGGTGTTTCCGGAAGGTTGTTGGCCGAAGGAATAAAAAAACACGGCCATAAGGAAGTATACTTTACCGGCGATAAGGAGTCGTCCTATAACTTTTTAAAGTCCTTTCTTAAAGAAGGTGATTTGCTCATTACACTTGGTGCAGGTGATGTCTATAAAGTTGGTGAGATGATTTTGGAAAAAAAAGGCTGATGATATTTTAGGAGAGATTTTTGGAAAACTTTACCGGCAGGATAGAAAAAAATTTTTCTTTAAAAGATTTAACTACTTGGAAGATAGGTGGAGAGGCAAGGTATGTTTTTTTCCCCATTGACAGGAAAGATGTTGAGATAGCTGTTTCCTATGCAAAAAGGGAGAGTCTTCCCTATTTTGTAATGGGGAACGGAAGTAATATCCTCGCAGGAGATCAATTTTTTGATGGAGTTATTATAAATTTGAAGGAAGGTTTAAAGGAAAAGACAGTAGTAAATTTTTTTGAAGATGAGATTGAGATATATTTGGGAGCAGGAAATCTTGTGCCGGAGATTATTAAATTTCTTATTAGGGAGGAACTTACTGGTTTGGAGTTCCTAGCAGGGATCCCCGCAACCCTTGGCGGGCTTCTGAGAATGAATGCAGGTGCCTTTGATGATGAGATAATGAAGTTTGTAAAAAAAATAAATTTCTATAACCCCCAGAGGGGTTTTTACAGCCTTCCAAAGGAACAGGTCAGGTTTGGCTATAGAAGGTTAGAGATTGATGATGGAACAGTTATTCTGGGAGCAAGCATGATCTTAAAAAACGGGAAGAGAGATGAAATTAAGGAAAAGATAAGCTCCTTTATAGGCAGAAGAAAAGAAAAACAACCCCTCGATCTGCCCAGTTGCGGATCTGTATTCAAGAATCCGGAGGGCTCATATGCAGGTAAAATTATTGAAGAGTTAGGATTAAAGGGTTATCAGGTTGGTGGTGCAAAGATTTCGGAAAAACATGCAAATTTTATTGTCAATACCGGTTCTGCTTCCGCTAAGGATGTGTTAACATTAATAGAGCTTATCAAACAGAAAGCCTATTTAAAAAAGGGTATTGTTCTTAAAGAAGAGGTTTATTATTTTAACATCAATAAAAAGGTAAGGGCGATGGTTTTATGAGAGTAGGCGTTATTTACGGCGGAATTTCAAAAGAAAGAGAGATATCCATAAAGACTGGTACTGCCATTTCAAAGGCATTAAAAGAAAAAGGCTACGAGGTAGTTGATTTACTTGTTAAGGAGAATATGGTAGAAGATATTTTAAAAGCAAAGATTGATGTGGCCTTTATTGCTCTTCATGGCAGGTATGGTGAGGATGGAACAGTTCAGGGGTTACTTGAACTTCTTAAAATTCCCTATACCGGTGCATCCGTTTTGGCTTCCGCCATTGGTATAGACAAGATAATGACAAAAATTATATGGCAGTATTATGGTATATTAACACCAAAATTTCAGGTAATAAGAGACATGAAAGATGAAAGGAATATTCATTTCCCCTTGGTTGTTAAATCTCCGAGGGAAGGCTCCACCATAGGAGTATATATAGTAAATGATGAGGAAGAATATAAAAGGGCTCTCTCAGAGGTTTTCAAACTTGACGATGAAGTCTTGTTAGAAGAGTATGTCAAAGGTGCAGAGATTACCGTATCGGTTATTGACGATATGGTACTAACTCCCATTGAGATAAGGCCAAAAAAAGGTTTTTATGATTTTCATTCAAAATATACCAAGGGAGAGACAGAGTATCTAATACCGCCTCAGTGCAAAGACGAGGTAATAGAAAAGATGAAAGATACCGCCCGCAAAGCATACAAAGCAATTAAATGTTCAGGTTCAGCAAGGGTTGATTTTATACTTACAGAAAATGATGAGTCCTATGCCCTTGAGATAAATACCATACCGGGAATGACAGAGACGAGTTTGCTACCAAAATCGGCAGACTATCATGGTATACCCTTTCAGGAATTGGTTGAGATTATTTTGAAAAAGGCAAGATTGCACAACTCGTATAAAGATTAATCTATGGGAAGAAAAAACGTTAGAGCCCTTCTTGAAAAAGACAGAAAGAAAAAAACTTTTAAAAGGTTTTTGAAGAGGTTTGTTTTGTTTTTCTTTGTTTTTGGTTTGCTGATACTCTTTGCTACGCAGACCTATAGCCTTACAAAACCGATGTTTTCCAAAGAGTTATCTTATTTTACAAGGGATTTTTTAATGATAAAGGAGTTGGCAATAGTTGGGGTTAGTGATTATGCAGACAGAGAGATCAGAAGTTTTGTCAAGCCGATTATTGATGTAAATCCAAACATTTTAACTTTTCCAGTTGAAAACATTAAGCTATTTCTTGCTACAAGACCTTATATAAGCAAAGCAGTGATAAGAAAAGAGCTACCTGACAGAATTGTTTTGGATATTAAAGAGAAGAAACCGGTAGCGATTTTTTTCGATGGAGAGTTAAAATTCCTTGACGAAAACGGGGAGATTATAAGACCGATGTCAGTAGGTGAAAACATTGATGTTCCCGTTATAAGCGTCGATGGTGTTGAAGATGAAATGAAAGCTAATTTACTAAAGATGGGATGTTACTTTATTCTTCTTGATAATCAGTCAACTCCCTATATCTTGCCTTCGGAGGTTAGATTGAACAGAAATTATATTGAGATAAAGAGTTTGGAGCTCAAGACTGCTAATAATTACATACCCTCGGTTTATATCAGTTATGATGAGTTGGAAAAAAAGATATTAAACCTAAAAAAACTCTGGACAGATATAGTTAATAAAAAGGAAAATATTGAGTATATTGATGCAAGATATAGTAAGGGAATATCTGTTAAACAAAAAAATATTTCAGAGGTAAAAGATGGCAAAAGGCAGTAGCGATAGAATGATAGTGGGACTTGATATTGGCACAACCAAGGTTTGTGCCATCGTGGGTGAGTTGGTTGATTCATCCTTGGAGATTGTCGGGGTAGGGATCGCACCCTCAAAGGGCATAAAAAGAGGTGTTGTAATAAATATAGATGAAACAGTAGACTCAATCAGAAAGGCTATTCATGAAGCAGAAGTTATGGCTGGCAACAAAATACAAAACGTCTATGTAGGTATAGCGGGTGGTCACATAAAAAGTTATAACAGTAATGGTGTAATAGCAATAAAAAGCAGAACTGTTACAGAGGCAGATAAAAGGAGGGCTATTGATGCAGCACAGGCTCTGAATATTCCTCTCGATAGAGAGATATTGCATGTTCTGCCTCAGGAGTATATTGTTGATAATCAGGACGGGATAAAAGAGCCACTGGGAATGAGTGGGGTAAGGCTTGAAGTTAAGGTTCATATCGTAACTGCTGCAGTGACCGCAGTTGAAAATGTTATAAAATGTTGCAAAAAAGCCGGGCTTGAAGTTCAGGATATTGTTCTTGAGCAGTTAGCAGCAAGTGAATCAGTTCTTACAGAGGATGAGAAAGATTTAGGGGTAGCTCTCGTTGATATGGGAGGTGGAACGACAGATATTGCTGTTTTCCACAATGGAAGCATAAAATATACATCAGTTTTAGCTATGGGGGGAAATCATATCACCAATGATATAGCAATAGGACTGAGAACTGCCACTCATGAAGCGGAGATGTTAAAGATAAAATACGGATCTGCCATGGGGGCTTTGGTAGATAAAGGTGAGATGGTAGAAGTTCCCTCTGTAGGGACCCGGAAAAATAAGATAATACCAAGAACAACCCTTGCAGATATTATAGAACCAAGAATGGAAGAGATTTTTGCCCTTGTAAACAGAGAGATAATGAAATCGGAGGTTAGCAATTACATCACCTCAGGAATGGTATTAACAGGTGGTGGCGCTCTTATGTATGGAACACTTGAGTTGGGGGAGCAGGTTTTTGGGATGCCCGTGAGAGTTGGAATTCCCAAGGTATCTGGTGTTGTAGATCTTGTGTCTTCACCACAACTTGCAACTGGAGTTGGTCTTGTAATTTACGGGAGTAAACACTATTATAAAAGGATGAAAAGCTCAAAGGGCGACAACGGAGGCTGGAGCTTTGGCAAAATAGTGGAAAGGCTTAAAACTATTTTAAAAGATTTTTTTGAATAAAAATCAGAGGGGGGCATAGATGATCGAGGTCCAAAGAGAAGAAGTTTTTGAAGCCAAGATTAAGATATTTGGTGTTGGCGGAGCGGGAGGTAACGCTATTAATAATATGGTTAAGCAGGGAATAGAGGGCGTTGAGTTCTGGGTAGCCAATACCGATGCACAGGATATAGAAAAGTCCCTCGCTACCTTTAAGCTTAAGTTGGGTGTCAGCAATAAGGGTTTGGGAGCGGGCGGAGATCCTGAGAGAGGTAAGGAAGCGGCCCTTGAGAGTATGGAAGACATAAAAAATGCCCTTATAGGCACAGACATGCTTTTTATAACCGCAGGAATGGGTGGCGGAACCGGAACGGGGGCATCTCCTATCATTGCAAAGGTGGCAAGAGAACTTAATATTTTAACCGTTGCGGTTGTTACTAAACCTTTTGATTTTGAGGGAAAACTGAGAATGAACAGGGCTGAAAGTGGGCTTGAGGAGCTGAAAAAAAATGTCGATGCCCTCATTACCATTCCCAATAACAGATTATTGGCGCTGGTGGACAAGTCAACCCCCCTGTTAAAGGCTTTTGGAATAGCAGATGATGTATTATATCAGGCGGTAAGAGGTATTTCAGACCTGATAACCATAAACGGTCTTATAAATATTGATTTTGCCGATGTTCGATCTGTAATGCAGGAGACTGGAGTTGCCAGAATAGGTATCGGTGTTGCAGGCGGAGAAAGCAGGGCGAGAGAAGCAGCGGAAAAGGCCATATCAAACCCGCTACTTGAAGAAGTCAGCCTGCATGGATCTAAGGGATTACTGCTTAATATTACAGGTGGCTATGACTTAACTCTTGCTGAGGTTGAAGAGGCTGCAAATATCATAAAGGCAACGGCAAGAGAAGATGCAAACATCAGGTTTGGTGCCATTATTGATGAAAATATGAATGAATCAATAAGAATAACAGTTGTGGCAACTGGTTTTGATGGCGCTGAAAAAAAAGAGTATTATTCATATAAGGGTAGGACTAAAAGACCAATAGTTATTAATGAAGACGTTCCCGATGAAGTCCTTGATATACCAGCCTATGTGAGATGGAATGTTGATTAGTCCCTAATTTGTTTCAGATAAAAAGGGGATATTTAGATTTAATCACCTCGGTCTTCATAGAATTTCTTATGTGGGGTTTAAAAAATAAATAAAGTTTTATCACCAGACTTTTTTAACCTAAGAAAAGAGATTTTAAGTCAGGAAAAAGGAGAAAAGGGAAGGAGGGGGTTACTTAACGTAGCTCTTTTTTATCCCAATACTTACAACGTTGGAATAAGTACTTTAGCTTTTCACAGGATTTTTGAGCTAACAAAAAGGGTTGCAGAAACAGGAGTTACCCGGTTTTTTTTAGAAGGTAATAAGGATAAAAAGGTCTTTTCGTTAGATAATTTTTTCGGTATTAATGATTCACAAATAATTGCCTTCTTCTTTTCCTATGAGCTTGATTATCTCAATGTAATAAAAACCCTTAAACTCCTTTCTATCCCTTTAATATCGGCTGAACGAAAAAGTTCCCATCCTTTGATAATAGGCGGGGGTACCGCCATAACCGGAAACCCGGAAACTTTCAGAGATGTTCTTGATGTGATTTTCACAGGTGAGGCAGAAGAGAGTTATATTAGTTTTCTGAATCTTGTTCTTGCAGAAAAAAAGAAAGAAAAAATATTAGAAACTTCAGCTAAGATTAAAGGGGTCTTTGTTCCCACAATAAGCTCCGTTTATAAAAAAGTTTATTACAAAAATTTCCCCGAAGATTTTTCTGAAAGTGTATTTTTTACACCAAGAGGGGAGTTTGGGGAATGCAAGTTAATAGAGCTTACAAGAGGATGTCCTGCAAAATGTAAATTCTGCATATCGAGAACACTTTATAGCCCACCGAGATTTGCCGATAAAGATTTAGTTAAGGATGTCGTAAAAGAAAGCAAAATTAATAAAATAGGGTTATTAGGGGCAAGTGTATCCTATCATCCTGATATTAAAGAGATTATGGAGTTCATAATAAAAGAAGGGAGAATTTTTTCCATATCTTCTCTCAGAGCAGATAAGGTTGATAATGATTTTTTAGAGCTTTTATACAGAGGTGGGAACAGAACAATTACGATAGCACCGGAAGCAGGTACCGAGAGGTTGAGAAAATTAATAGAAAAGGGCATAAGCGAAGAAGATATTGAGAAAACGATAGAGTTATCTCTAAAAAAGGGGTTTTCCGGGATTAGGTTATATTTTATGATTGGTCTTCCTGAAGAGACAGAAGAAGATATAGTGGCAATAGTTAATATAGGAAAAAGAATAAAACTGATAGAGAGTCATATGAAGAAAAGATTTATAAAAAGGTCCTTTACAATCAGTCCCTTTGTTCCTAAAAGGAATACAGCCTTTTCCTGTTACCCTATGGAAGAGGTTAAAGTTCTCTCAGAAAAAATAAACTATCTTAGAAAAAGGCTTTCTTCTGAAGGCATTGAAGTTTTATATGATCCCCCGAAGACTGCAAGATTAGAATATGATCTATCAAGACATAATATTTTAACTCAGATTTAATGGCGGTTGACTAAAAAATTCTCAGGCAACAGGCAATGGTTATTTGGTAACTCATTTTTGTTGATTTTTAAAGCATATCTATCTAAAATTTAAAAATAATTTTTTACAGGAGGTCTGGTTTGCATTATTTTAACTATAACAATAATGAGATGTATTGTGAAGATGTACCTATTAGTAAGCTTGTAAAAAAGTTTGGAACACCACTTTATGTTTACAGCGGCAAGACTCTTTTAAGACACTATAAGGCCTTTGATGAATCTTTTAAGCCCCATAAACATATAATTTGTTATTCCGTAAAGGCTAATAGCAATATTGCCATTTTAAACCTTTTTGCAAAAGAAGGATCTGGTTTTGATATTGTTTCAGGCGGAGAGTTGTATAGGGCGATAAAGGCGGGAGGGGATCCTCAGAAAATTGTTTTCTCAGGGGTTGGGAAAACCGATGAAGAGATAGAAATGGCCCTCTCAAAAGATATTCTCATGTTTAATGTGGAGTCTGAATCGGAGTTATATGCCATTAATAGTGTTGCAGATAGATTAAACAAAAAAGCCCCTATATCTTTAAGAATTAACCCGGATGTTAACCCCCTTACACACCCCTATATATCAACGGGGCTTAAGAAAAACAAGTTTGGTATCCCCTATGAGAGTGCCTTGGAAACTTATCTGAAGGCAAAAAAACTAAAAAATATAGAGATTGTTGGTATTGACTGTCACATAGGCTCGCAGATTACCCAGCTTTCGCCCTTTCTTGAAGCAATTGATAAGATTAAGGCTTTAATGAAGGAGCTTGAAAGAAATGGTATAGAGGTTAAGTATATTGATTTGGGTGGAGGGCTTGGTATCAGCTACAAGGATGAAGATCCACCTCACCCCAATGAGTATGGAGAGGCGGTCTTGAAAAGGTTTGAAAAGATTGATAAAACCCTTATTTTTGAGCCCGGAAGGGTTATAGTAGGTAATGCGGGTATTCATGTTACAAGGGTTCTTTATACAAAGGAAAATACAGAGAAAAAGTTTGTAATTGTCGATTCCGCAATGAATGATTTAGCAAGGCCTGCTCTATATGGTTCCTATCACTCAATTCTTCCTATGAATAAGAAGGACGGAGAAAATGATGTCTATGATGTTGTAGGACCTGTTTGTGAATCTACTGACTTTTTTGCCAAAGACAGGAGCCTGCCAAAACTTGAAAGAGACGATTATCTTTGTATTTTTAGCGCAGGTGCCTACGGGTTTTCAATGTCTTCTAACTATAATTCACGCAGGAAATCGGCAGAAGTACTTGTAATGGGCGATAAATATTATCTGATCAGGGAAAGAGACACTTTTGAAGATTTGATCGCCAAAGAAAAAATTCCTCAGTAAGGAATAGCTATGGAAAAGATGCATTTTTATAAACTAAGTGGCTCTGGTAATGATTTTATTATTATAGATAACCTGAATGGTGAGTATCCCTTTGATTTTTTCAGAGGTATTGTTACGAAAGTAACCAGCAGAAATAACGGTGTCGGTGCTGACGGTTTAATAATCCTGAACAAAGATGATGAAGTGGACTTCAGGTGGGATTTTTTTAACTCCGATGGAAGTGTTGCTGAGATGTGTGGTAATGGCGCAAGATGTGCAGGCAGAATATACTCTATTATTTCCGGAAAAAACAGTATTGTATTTAAAACTATTGCTGGCAGGATAGATGCTCAAATCAATGGTGACATTGTGAAAGTAAGGTTACCTGATCCAACCGATTATTCCGAAGAGATAAAATTAGAGATAGATGGCAAGTTTTGCAGAGGTAGCTTTATCAATACGGGTGTTCCCCATTTTGTCGTTGAGGTAGAAGATATAGAGAGTTTTCCCGTAAAGGAGATTGGTAATAAGATAAGATTTCATAATGTATTCTCGCCAAGAGGAACTAATGTAAACTTTGTGAAATATCTTGGTAATGACACAATAAAAGTCAGAACTTATGAAAGAGGTGTGGAAGACGAGACCCTTGCCTGCGGAACAGGAGCCTGTGCATCTGCCCTTGTTTTTGGGAAAAGAGGGCTCATTGCTGACAGGGCTAATATAATTACTTCTGGTGGTGAGAGATTGTCGGTCTATTTTAAGATAGAAGGAGAGAAGTTTTCTAATGTATATTTAGAGGGCAGGGTCAGACTGATATGTGAAGGAGATATTTTTCTGAAGGAACTTAACTAAAGTTTAAGGGGTAAAGGCTAACAACTAAAAACAGGAGATAATTATGTTTAAAGGTGCAATAACCGCAATAGTTACACCTTTTAAAGAAGGAGAGGTAGACTGGAAATCTTTTGAAAAACTTATTGAGTTTCAGATTAAGGAAGGGATTAATGGTATTGTTCCCTGTGGTACGACAGGTGAGTCTGCCACACTTTCTTACGAGGAACATAACAAGGTAATAGAGTTTACTGTGAAAAAGGTCAAAAAAAGAGTTCCCGTTATAGCGGGTACCGGGGCTAATAGCACGGAGGAGGCAATAGAGTTAACAGAACATGCGAAAAAGGCTGGTGCATCCGCGTCTTTGCAGGTTTGTCCCTACTACAATAAACCAACACAGGAGGGGCTGTACAGACATTTCAAAAAGATTGCCGAGACCGTAGATATTCCCATAGTCCTTTACAATATTCCCGGCAGGACAGGAATCAATATGCAACCTGATACCATCATAAGATTATCTGAAATACCAAATATTGTAGCGATAAAAGAGGCAAGCGGTAGTCTTGACCAGGTAACAGAAATCATAAAAGGGGTTAAGAAAAAAAACTTTACTGTCCTTTCAGGTGATGATTCTCTGACGCTACCTATGATGTCAGTAGGGGCAAAAGGTGTCATATCAGTGGCATCAAATATAATCCCTAAAAAGATATCAAAAATGGTAAAAGACTATCTGGATGGAAAGACAGAATTGGCTATGAAGGCTCACTTAGATCTTTACGAGTTAATGAAAACACTTTTTATTGAAACAAATCCGATACCTGTCAAATCTGCCCTGAGTCTGATGGGAATGATTAAAGAAGAGTTCAGATTACCTCTATGTGAGATGTCTCCGCAAAACAAAGAGAGATTAAGAAAGGTTTTGGTTAAATATAAAATTATAAAGGAGTAGTAAGGTGATAAAGGTTATAGTTTTGGGTGCCTGTGGCAGAATGGGAAGCACCATAATGCGTCTTGTCGAAGAAGATAAGGATCTTGTTTTGTTCGGAGCGATAGAAAGACCAGATTCTCCTTTTATAGGAGAGTCCGCCGAACGTTTTGGTGGTGCTAAGGATATTAAGATTACAAGTTCTTTGAAGGATATAGCAGGTAAAGATACGGTTATTGTAGATTTTACTCACATAGATGCTACCCGGGAGAATATTAAGATAGCAAGCGATAAGGGGTCGCCTATGGTTATAGGGACAACCGGTTTTAGCTCTGATGAAACAAAGCTCATAGCAGATATGGCAAAAAAAAGTTTTCCCTGTGTTTTGTCTCCCAATATGAGTTTGGGGGTTAACGTGCTTTTTAAACTGGTATATGAGACAGCAAAACTTTTAACCGATGAGTATAATGTTGAGATAGTAGAGATACATCATAACAAAAAGAAGGATGCACCAAGCGGAACTGCGGTTAAATTAGGTCAGGTTGTAGCCGAAGCCTTAGGGTGGGACTATGATGAAACTGCCGTTTATGAAAGAAAAGGGATGGTTGGCGAAAGAAAGAAGAAAGAGATTGGTATGCAAACGCTCAGGGCGGGAGATGTAGTTGGAGAGCATACGGTAATATTCGGTGGCATGGGGGAAAGGATAGAGCTTACCCATAGAGCCCACAGCAGAGAAAACTTTGCAAGAGGTGCCATAAGGGCGGTGAAATGGGTTTATAACAGAGAAAATGGCTTCTATACGATGAAGGATGTATTGGGTATAAATTAGCAGAGGCTGTTATTATAAATGAAAATTGGCAGAGTCAGTCATCTAAAAAGCGGTGAAATATTGGAAGGTATTTTCGAAGATAATAGTTTTTATCCCTTCGAAGAAAGCTTAATCTCATATTTTGAAAAACATCATAGCCTTGAGGGAATAAAGATCTCAAAAAAGGCGATCAGTATAACTGAGCTGAAAATACTTACTCCCACAGTTCCTTCCAAGATTGTCGCAATTGGGTTAAACTATAGGGAGCATGCCAAAGAGTTCGGCAAGGAAGTTCCTGATGAGCCGTTGATCTTTTTTAAGCCCCCTTCTGCCTTGATAGCCCATGGTGAGGAGATACTGATACCGACCTTTACCAAAAGAGTAGATTATGAGGGAGAGCTTGCTATTGTTATTGGTAAAACCTGCAAGAATGTCTCAGAGGAGTCTGCAAGGGAATACGTACTTGGATACAGCTGTTTTAACGATGTGACAGAAAGGGTTATACAAAAAAAGGATGGACAGTATTCCAGGGCGAAGGGCATTGATACCTTTGCTCCCTATGGACCATATATAGCTACAAACATTGATCCATCCTCCCTTGAGATTAAGACTCTTCTTAACGGCAGGACTGTCCAGCATAGCAATACAAAAGATCAGATATTCTCCCCCTTTTTTCTTGTTAGTTTTATAAGTAAATATATAACACTCTTGCCCGGCGATATTATTCCTACGGGTACACCATCAGGAGTTGGACCCTTGAAAGATGGTGATACGGTAGAAGTTGTTATAGAAAAAGTTGGTGTATTAAGAAACAAAGTCAGATCAATATAATATCTCGTAGGAAAAACTGTAATCAGAAAAAATTGGTGTCGAGAAAAGGACTTCACCGGCAGGTGATATTATACCGGATATTCCTGTATTGGCAGACCTTATGAGAAAAAGATTGTTTTCAATGGCCCTGAACTTACTCATGGCAAAATGTTGGTAAGGTGCTGAGGATTTACCAAACCATGCGTCATTTGTAACATTTATAAGTATATTGGCACCTTTAAGTTTGTATTCCTTTGATATCTCGGGAAAGATTGACTCATAGCAGATCAGGGAACCTATTTTAAGATCCTTTACCGACAGAGTTTTCAGCTCATTACCAGCCAGAAAGTCACCGGCAGCAGTAACCAGCTTTTCCACAAAAAAAAGTATTTTTTTCATTGGGACATACTCTCCAAAGGGGACCAGATGAGTTTTATGATATTTGTCCAGTAACTCACCTTTGTAGAATATACCTGCACTATTTGTGTAATATATCTTTCCATCTTCACCAAAATCGTAATAGGGAAAACCAGTGAAAAGATAAAAATTTTTATTTGAAAGAAAGTTTTTTAGATACTCAGTGAGCTCTATATTATTTCCGTAGATGAAAGGCAGAGCAGTTTCAGGCCAGACCACAATTGATGGTTTCTTAACAAGCTCCTTTTCGGTCAGCAATATATATTTATCAATGATATTTTTTTGAAGGCTCTTTTCCCACTTCTGAGATTGATCAATATTGCCCTGAATTACCGAAACAGTTAATGGTTTTTTGTTTTCCAGTTGTCTTTTAACAAACTGAATCCTGTAGATACCGTAAAATCCAGCAATAATTATAATACTAACTGCAACAGCAAAATTAAATAATGATTTTTTATTCCTCTCTAAAAACAGATTTGATAGGGCAAGATTAAAGAATATGACAATAAAGCTAACTCCATAAACCCCTGATAGGTTAGCAATCTGAATTAGTGGTGTAAATTTATGTTGGGTGTATCCCAAAAGCATCCAGGGAAAACCGGAAAGAATTTTTGACCTGATAAACTCAAGAAAGATAAAAATTACCGCCATTATTAAAGGTAGAATAGCCTTTGGTATTTTATTCCTAAGCAAGAAAAATAATTTAAAAAAGACACCGTAGTAAAGGGCTAAATACATACAGAGTATTATCATAAGGGAAACGGAGATCGGTAGCATAATATTTCCGTAATTGTTAAGCACATAAGTGATCCAGTACATTGTCAGAATGTTATATGTTAAACCAAAGACAAAACCCTTTTTGAAGCTATCTGAGGTGGATCTGGTTTTGATTAATGCTAAGAAAACAGCAAAATAAGCCAAGAAAAAAAGGTCATAGGGTGGGCTTGCCAGAAAAAGCAGGAAGGCACCAAAGAATATAAAGAAATAATCTCTATATTTTACGAAACTGAATTTTTTTGATTCTTCTGTCATCGGCATCAAGAATTTTTACCTCGATTTTATCGTCTATTTTGAGAGACTCTGACTTTTCAGGTATTCTGCCAGTTTTATAAATTATGTAGCCCGCTATTGTCTCGACCTTCTCCTCTGTATAAAAATCTATCTCGAACTTGCCTGAAAGTTCGTCTAAGGGATAGGTTCCTGAAACCTCGTACCAGCCAAACTTATCCTTCTTAATACCTTTGGTGTTGCTGTCATCATCTTCACCTAAATCACCTAATATCTCTTCAATAATATCAGTCTGGGTAACAAGCCCCGATACCTCACCAAACTCATCTACAACTATAGCCATTCTTTCCTTTTTTTGTTTCAGTTCAGGCAGTAGTTCCGAGATCTTTTTGGATTGGGGTATAAAGTAGGGAGGTTTAAGGATGTCCTTTAAATTAAATTGCTCCGATTTGCTTATGTGAATGAGAAGATCTTTAACATTTAGGATACCTATTATATTTCTTGTTTCCTCTTCATAGACGGGATAGCGTGAAAAACCTTTTTCGGATATTACCCTGATAACGCTATCTTTGTCTAAATTAATTGAGATTAAGGACATGGAAGGTAGGGGAATTAATATCTCTCTTACCTCTGTATCTCTGAACTTAAATATGCCTTCAATAATTTCCGCTTCCTCGGAACTATAGTTTATATCTTCATAACTTAAAGATAAAAGAAGCTCCTTCTCAAGGGTCTTTATATCCTTTTTTTTCAAAAGACAGTCTATCAGAAACCTGAAAAAAATTTTTAAGTATTTAATGCAGTTCATATCCTACCTACTAAAGATTACAAAAATTAAATATGTTATTCCGGTGCCTACGAATGCTCCGTACAAAACTTCTTCTTTTTTATGGATGCCCAAGTAATATCTGCTCAAACTGACAATAAGGGCGAAAAAAATAACCGCTATATTAATATAAATATTTTTTTGTGAGAACAATACTGATAACATAAAAGAGAAGGCACAGGCGGAATGTCCCGATGGCATACCGCCTCTAAGGGGTCTCCCCCTCCTGTAATAAGCCTTAAGCAGTATTACAGATATAACAACCATTAACAATGAAATAGAACCTAAATATAACCCGCTTTCGGTTAATCTTTGCGGAACATCTCTGAAAATATATTTGGAGAAGATATAGATACCACCAAAAAGGGCTGTCACAGAGGATAAAAGAACAGCACCCGCAGAGATATCCTTTGCGTGTTTAACAGATATGTGAAAATCCTTTTTAAACTCATCGAGGGTAATTTCTACAGCGGTATTTATAAGTTCCGTTATTATTACAAAGGTGATGAGGATAGATAATATTAGGAAATCGATGACAGAAACGTTCAGGATCATTGCAGAAAAAATGACCAGTATTGCAGAAGCAAAGTGAACTCTCATGTGCTTCTGAGTTTTTAATGTGTAGATAATGCCTTCGCAGGCACAATTTACAGAGTTAAAAAAGTTTTTAGGCTTCATCTTCGAGATCGATTTCAGGAAAAATTTTCTTGAAAATCCTCAATTCTTCCTTACGCATTAACTTTTCATCCTTTTTACTGATGGTGTGGTCATAGCCCGTTAGGTGTAGAAGCGAATGAATGAAATAAAAAACAATCAACTCAAAGGGGGTCAGCCCTGTTTCCTTAGATTCATATATACAGTAGTCAACGGATATATAAATGTCACCCAACTTGTTTTTCTCATCGGAGGGGAAGGATAATACATTAGTAGGCTTGTCTTTCTTAAGAAACTCTTTGTTAAGCTTTCTGATTTCTTCGTTGTTTAAAAGAAATAGTGTTACAGTCTTCTTGATTTTTTTCTCTTTTAATATCTTAATTATAATCTCTTTTAGGTCTCCGATTTTAAAATCTATTTTTTCCCCATAGAGATTCTTGATAAGTATTAGCTTATTTGTTTCCTTCTTTTCCAGACTCACGCCCTTACTCCTGTAAATAGCTATTTTTTACCATTTTCCTTTTTTGTTTTTATATCGGGGTAGTCAATCCTTTGATGATAGACTCCCATTAATGTTCTTGTAAAGCTCTCCGTGACCAATGTAAGGTCTTTCAATGTAAGTTCGCATTCATCAAGTTGCCCGTCAAGAAAGATATCGTTGATTATCTTTCTTACAAGCCCTTTTATTCTACCTGCGGTTGGTTCATCGAGAACTCTGCTGGCTGCTTCAACCGCATCTGCCATCATAATCAGGGCAACCTCTCTTGTTTTGGGTTTAGGCCCGGGGTAGCGAAAGTTTTCTTCCGATACGTTCGGATCTGCCTTAAGTGCCTTTGCGTAAAAAAAGGTTACAACTCTTGTGCCGTGATGCTGAGAAATGGCATCGATTATCTGGTCTCCCAAGTTATATTGCCTGGCTATTTCAATGCCTTCTTTTACATGAGAGGTTACTATGAGATAACTCATTGATGGTGATAGCTCTTCGTGTTTGTTGTATCCGGAAAACTGGTTTTCAATAAAAAATTCAGGCATCTTTATCTTACCTATATCGTGATAATAAGCTGAGACTCTTGCAAGAATAGGATTAACCTTTATGGCACTCGCTGCCGATTCAACCATATTAGCTATAAGCATACTATGATTGTAGGTGCCCGGCGCCTTCATCATAAGCTCTTTAAGAAGCGGATGGTCAAGATTACTCAGTTCTATTAATTTAATAGTTGTTGTATATTTAAAAATATACTCAAATATGGGGGTTAGCATTATAAGAAGTGTCGTTGAAAGAAAACCACTTATAATAACACTGCCAATAACTATCATCTTTGTGGCATCTAAGCTTATCTTTCTTTCAGTAAAGTAAAACATAACCAGCACAAAGAGAATATTAAAAAGAGAGATTTTAAAACTCGATCTTAGTATATCTGTTCTTGTGTAGTTTCTTCCGATAATATTTATACCAACCAGTGAAGAGCCAAGAAAGTATAAGATAATATAGTAGTTTTGCGGAAATATGTTTCCTATAATTATCACTGCATAAAAAAGAGAGATAATGGCAGTTTCTGAATTAAGGAAGAGTCTCAGTAACATTCCTGAAAGCGCAAAGGGAACAAAGAGAACAAAAAGTTCCGGATGGATATTATAGTCATAACTGATTAATATCCCGAAGAGATAAAAGACACCTAAAGAAAGAAAAGTCAGAGATATTACCGTTAGATTGAAGAGGATACTTTTATAGTCATAGCGGAATTTTTTAATAGACGCTACCGATAGATTATAGAAAAGAACACTAAAGAAAAAATAAATCAGGAAGGTTATAAGAATATTAATGAGACTGATTTTTTTCAGCTCCTCTTTTTTAATGGCTGTTATCTTATCGTAAATCTGGGGTGAAACTATTTCTCCCTTTGATACGAGTAGCTCTCCGCTTCTTATTACGATGAAGTTTGGCTCGATCTTTCTTATGGCAACATTTTCCCTAATCTCAGTCTCAGCAATATTATAGGAAATATTAGGCTGAATAAGATAAAAAATTGCATCTCCAATAGTTTTCTGATGTTTAGTGGCAAGCTCACTTTTATCACTTTCTAACAGGCTTTTTATATAGCTTTTTAAGTCATTCTTATTAAAAATAAAGTCGGGATCTTTTATAAATATCTCTTCATAGGAGGGTAACACTCTTTTGATAACCCGTCTTTCCTGCTGAAAGGATTCTTCCCTTAGATATCCCTTCTCATATATTTTTGAGAGTATTTGGGCTATTTTACTTTCCACTTCTTTGGAAAAGGAAAGAGACCATAAGTTAATAAAGCTATCATAGGGGAAGCTTGATATTTTAAAGATTAACTTAAACTTCTCATAGCCGTCGTTTGCTATCTCGTTGTTATTCTTATAATTTTCGTAAGGGAAAAGTTTTGTCCATCCCCTCATCTGGGCAAAATTAGAGCTTAGCTCTTCAAGATATTTTTCCGTAAGGGAAGGATCATAATCTATAATCTGAGGAGAGGTTTTCCTTGCCTGAATTTTTTTCTTGTCAAGGGTGTAATAATCGGGAAGAAAATAATTTTTTAAGGCTACTATATTTTTATCTGACTTATGTCCTGCCTTTATATCTTTAAAATAGAAGAAAACCTCATAGGGAAGTGAAAGGGCGGTAAGTATTAAAGAAAAGATCAGGGAAAGATAGATAAGCCTGAGCTTATCGTAATCTTTTATTAACGGCTTTTTTAAAAAATCTTCCTTTTTAAATCTTTTTGCCATAAGCTTCTCTTATGTAATCTATTGCGTCCCTTTTGTCTTTAAACCTGCCTTCCAGTTCTAACTCTTTAATATCAGTAATAATTTTACCAACAAGGGGCCCCTCCTCTAATTTCAATATTTCCATTATGTCTGATCCGTTGAGCAGTGGTTGCTTTTCTTTATTTTTTTTGTCAAAGTTTAAATAATCTTCGTAAAGTTTTTTTGCACCGGTTATTAAATAAGAGCTGTTTTCATTATCCTTAGCGAGGTTATCGGCAATAAAAAGAACAAAAAGTAAGGCTGTAAAAGGTCCTACTTCTTTATTTAATCTAAAGTATGCCTTAGGAGAGAGCTTTAGATTTTCTTTGGAAGACTGAATAATATGGAAGGGATATAAATGTAATTTTATTAGCTTTTCTATAAAGTTAACTGATTTTGAGGAAAACTTTTCCTTTATCAAGAAATTTTTCAAAAAATTACTACCTTCTTCATCGTGTTTATAAAAAGTAATTTTATTATTAATTACCTTTTTAGTCAAAATCTTTCCTGTATCATGAAGAAGAGCGGTGAGTTTTAGGGCAGAAAGGGCGGAAAAACCATGCTCTAACTCTTCTGAAAGGATATTTTTATCGAACTCTAAGGGGAACCCTGCATCGTTGAAGGTTTCTATTATCCTGAGCGTTTCCAGGCTATGGTTAAACAGGTCATATTTATGTAGTTTCCCGCTGTAAAAATTTTTATAGGACTCCATAAAAGGAAAAAGTGTCTTTAAAAGATTAGATTCATCCATATCTCTGAAAATTTTTTCAGTATTTCGAAAGGATAATATTTTAAAAAGTTCAGCCTTGAGTCTTTCCTTTGCGACATCTCCTGTGAGAAATGACAGCTCCTTAATATACCCTTTTGTTTTATCTTCTATTTCAAAATTAAGCTGAGCTTTAAATCTGTAAGCTCTTAGTAATCTTAAAGGGTCTGAAACAAGGTTTTCTCTTGAGATAGCCCTGATAATCTTTTTTTCTATATCTGGAAACCCTTCCAGGGGGTCTATTATCTCAATCTCACGATTTCTGATTTTTATTGCTGTTGCGTTTACGGAAAAATCCCTTCGTTGTAAATCCTCAATAATATCAGCTCCCTGTAGTTTTGATATATCAAGATATCTTTCAAAACCTTTGATAAATACCCTGTATACCCCGAAGTCTTCGTCAAGGGTTATAATATTACCTTTCATCTCTCTTTTAAAATAGTTAAGTGCGCCATTAATATCTTTAACTGCAATATCAATATCAAAATTCTTCTCTTTATTCAGATAGATATCTCTTACGAAACCACCGACAAAATAATTTCCATCTTCCTTCATAAAGCAGGTGAGTTTCTCCGGCAGAAGGGATAAAATATAAGAAAAATTTTTTTTGAAATTATTGAGAGGGTTGTCCATATTTATTTTCTTTTGATTGGTGAGGGTATGATGTTTTTTTTAGATTTCTGCTTCATTTATTTTTGAAAGTTCTGGCTTCTTTTTGAGTAACTCATCTATCTTATTTTGAGCTATCTTTAAACTTAAATCAAGATTATTTGCCTTTTTAAAACAGATATAGGCCTTGTCGTAATTTTTTTCTTTTTCATAGATGTTTCCTAACTCGAAGTAGATCCCCGCCTTTTTGTCTTCCGAAATATTACTAACTCCGAGAGCTCTTTTGTAGAAGATAGTTGCCTTTTCAAGCTCTCCTTTCTCCACAAAACAGTTTGCAATCATTATATAGGAGTCATAGACCTTTTCTTCAAACTCAGAGGTAAGGAGAAACTCTCCTATGGCATCATCATAAAGCCCCATTTCTTTGTAGGCAATTCCCAGATTATAATGAGTTTCTACATCTTCTTTCCCTATCTGCTGTGACAGCTTATCTTTAAACTCTTTAAAGAGACTTTCAAAGGTTATCCTCTCGGCATCATCCTTGAAGGGATATTTTATCTCAGGCTCACTTTCTAACTCTTTCATTATTTCCGATGTCAGATCAAAATATTCAGCTCCTTCTTCTTTCTTAACCGACGTTTCAGCTAATTCTTCCTTTTCCTCTACCTTTAAAGATGAAAGGATCTCCCTTGCCTTAACATTATCGGGATAAATTTCAAGTATCCGGTAGCAGATATCTTTAGCACCTTCTGAATCATTATTCTTTAATTTAAACTGAGCTTCTATTATTAAATCTTCAAGATTAGGCTTAAAGCTCTCTGTCTCTATCTCTTCAATCTCTTCTATTATCTCTGGTTCTTCAATAGTTTCTGTAATTTCTTCTTTTACAGCTTTTTCTTCGTCTTTCTTAAGGGAGTTCAGTTTGTCTTGATAAAAGGATATTTTTTCTGAATTTTCTGTGGATCTGTATATGTTCAGGAGTTCTTTATAGACCATCTGCAGTGCTTCGTAATCTTTTGTATTCTCGAAATATTCTGCCCACTTTTCCTTAACGAGCGGACTGTCAGGGAATCTTACGTTAAGATCTTCAAGCTTTTCCTTTGCATTTTTTAAAAGACCGTATTTAAGCAGAAAGCTTGCTTCTTCTACCTCCTTTTCAATGTTGGCAGGTTCTTTAATCTCAAGAACCTTATGCTCGGTATCCTCCGTTTGTGCCTTGGAGGCTTTTTTATGGCTTTCAATCTCTCTTTCTTCAAAGAATCTTACCGCTGACTCTTCATAGGGGTCTATTTTGATAATTTCTCTGTAAACTGTTTCGGCTTTAGATATGTCTTTCGCTTTATGATAAAGCTTACCTAATTTCTTTAGATATTCAATTAAAAGGGGCTGGTTTTTTGTCTCCCTTGCCAGATCGATATACAGGTTGATTATCTTTTCTTCCTCAGGTAAATAGGGGAAGTAGTTATCGAGAAAAATTTTTATATGGTCATACTCCTTTTTATCTTTAAGAATTTTGTATATCTCTTCAAGGGCGATAATTAATGAGACAAAATCCTTCTGTTTGACCAGAAGCTTGGCAAGCCCTTTTCTTGCATCTATATGGTCATTTTTCAGCTTAATGGCGTTCTCAAAGCATGAGCGGGCAACTGCATAATTTCCTGTATTAAGATAGCAATAACCTTTAAGAGAATAAAAATCGGGGTTTTTCGGGTTTTGTTTTATAATGGTATCTAATTTGTTAATCGCATCGTTATACTTTCCCGATTCAAAAAGAGAAAGGGCAACCTTAAAAGATAAATCCTTGTCTTCCTGAATTATGCCGGGGAAATGGGACAGAAGTTTTTCCACCTCTTCCATCTTACCTTTGCTTTTGAGATAATCTATGCTTTGTTGTAATTTTTCTGCTGCACGGGAAGAAAGTCCCTGCTTGAGGTAAAACTCAACGATCTTTCCTCTGTAAAAAACATTATCAGGATCATAGGATATAATCTTTTCCCACGTATTTATTGCCTCTGACAGATTCTTTTGTTTTTCCTGTATTTCTGCCAGACTTCTTAACTGAGTGAGGGCATCTCCTGTAAGACCCTGCTTTTTATATAGATCTGCTAATTTTTCGTAAATATCATATTTGGTAGGATCTGTTCTCAATACCTGTCTGTATATGGCAATAGCCTTTAAATAAAAGCCATCTTTTATATAGATATCAGCTACATTAAGATATTGATTTATTGCCTCGTTTTTCTTGCCTTTCCTTAGATATAAATCCCCCAACTTCTGGCGTAATTTAAAATCTTTAGGATCGATACGCAGTATCTTCTCATATTCCTCAATGGCTTTATCAATCTGCCCTTTTTGGATATACTTTTGAATATCTTCTAATACTTTTGCCTTATTGAAGCTCATCGGTTATTCAATCAACCTCTCATATTCGTCAATATCAAGAAGTTCTTCTGTCTCTTCCGGCTCATATAAGTCTATTTCAATTAACCAACCATCCCCATAGGGGTCTTCAACTATAACCTCAGGCTCATTTAAAACAAGATTATTAACTCTGATCACTTCACCACTTAGTGGTGATATGAGGTCAATTACCTGTTCACTTGTATCCAAACCACCGAAGACCTCATCTTTGTCAACATCTTCACCCTTCTTTGGAAGGGATACACCAACGATCTCCTTTGCCTTTTCCAGAAAGAACTCCGTTATCCCAATCTTGGCTCTCTCACCTTTTATGAAAACCCACATATTTTCTTTAGAATACTTGAGCCCCTGAGGTAGCATAAAATCCTCCTATTTTACTCGCTCTATATAAGTGCCCGTTCTTGTATCTATCTTTATAATATCCCCTTCATTTACAAAAAGAGGAACGTTAATGGTTGCTCCTGTTTCGACCTTTGCAGGCTTTCCGCCACCGCTTACGGTATCGCCCTTAATACCGGGAACTGTTTCCACAACCTTTAGTTCAACAAAGGTTGGAACTTCAACGCCTATTACCTTACCTTCGAAGAAGTTAACCACTACATTCATATTTTCAACAATCCAGTTTTTGGCGTCACCCATTAGCTCTTCTGAGACAACTATCTGTTCATAACTTTCATTATCCATAAAAATATAACCATCCTCCGATGAATAAAGATATTGCATGTTTCTGTCTTCTAATTCGGGTTTTTCCACCTTTTCCCCAGACCTAAAGGTATTTTCGATAATATAGCCTGTTTTTAAGTTTTTCATTTTAGTTCTAACAATTGCCCCACCTCTGCCCATTTTAACATGCTGAAAATCGACAATTTCGTAGGGGTCATTATTAAAAACTATCTTAAGCCCCTTCTTAAAATCTGCGGTTGAATACATAACAATCCTCCAAATAAAGTTTAATCTGTAAAAAGTCAAGGTTAATAATTATCTTAAATGTCAGACCCTTATCAAGTATAACATCCCAGGTGTCACATCCAAACCCATTACCCATAAAATAAATATTATAATATTTCACAACCACTTTTTGTAACTAAAATCATCTCTTCGTATCTGACACCGCCAATTCCTTCAAAGTAAAGGCCGGGCTCAAGTGTAACAATCATCCCTTTTTTGAAAACCCCTTTCGTTTTATAACTAATTGCAGGTGACTCATGGACAGAAAGTCCTATACCATGACCTGATGAATGAAGAAAATTTTTTAAAACCCCATACTTTTCAAAGATATTTCTCACTGCCATATCAACATCTTTAATTTCTTTTCCATGGCCGATTTTACTTAGCCCTGCGGTAAAGGCTGATTTAACAATTTTCAGACAGTTTTCCATTTCCGGATTATCAAAAATTATAGTTCTTGTATGATCTGTGCAATAATTTTTAAACCTTAATCCAAAGTCAATAATTACAGAATCACCTTTTTTGACTTTTTTTGAACCCGGACTGCCATGAGGTAGAGAAGAGTTTTTTCCGCTTAAAACCAACGTTTCAAAGCTTATTCCTTCCCCCTTTCTTTTTAATCTGTAATCTAACTCGTTAACACATTCTGTTTCTTTGAGACCTATTAGATTAATGTTAGTAACAAAATCCTTATAGGCACTCTGAGATTTTTTTATAGCTGATTTTATAAGTTCAATCTCATCTTCATCTTTAATCTCTCTCATCTTTTTAATCAATCTCTCTTTATCTTCATAAAAAGTAAGATCACTAAACTCTTCAATTAGTTTCCTGTAAAAGGCAAAAGCCAGAGTTTCTCCATCGAAGCAAATTCTTTTTATTCTTAAACCTTTTAAATAAGTTTTTAAATCATTCCAGAAGTCGGTGGTAAGGACAAGTTCCTTTAAATCTGTTTCCTTTTTAGCCTTTTCATAATACCTTCCGTCTACAAAGAGGACACTTCCTCCCTTTGTGATTAAGAAGACCCCAAAGGAGCCATAAAAGCCTGAAAGGTAATATATATCTTCCTTGTTCAAAACAAGAAAAGCCTCATCACTTTTCAAATTTTTTCTAAAAGTTTCTTCTCTCTTCTTAAAGTTCATTTCAGGCTTTTGTTTTTTGTAGATGACGGTAAATTGCTAACAGGGCTAAATAGTAGGAGTCTTCCTTAAAACCACTGATTACACCAAGGGCAATATCACTAATCATAGATATATGTCTAAACTCTTCTCTCGCAAAAACGTTGGAAAGGTGTACCTCTATAAAAGGTTTGTTAAAGATAAGAAGGGCATCCCTGATGGCGATACTTGTATGAGTATATGCACCCGCATTAATTATTATCCCATCAATATTTTCTTCAACCGCTTTATGAATGGCAGATACAATCTCACCTTCTGTATTGCTCTGAAAAAATCCAAGTTTAATATTTAATCTTTTTGCCTCTTTTTTAAGGATTTCATTTATTTCTGACAAAGCTTGAGAACCATAATGTGTATTTTCCCTTTTTCCGAGCATATTTAAATTGGGTCCGTTGATTATCAGAACTTTCATTTAAACTCTTCCCCCAGTTTCTCTGAGACAAGCTTGGCTAAATATTTTGCCTTTCCTATATTGCCATCGGTTTGAGTAATTAGAATTAAATAATACTCACGAGTTATAAGTCTGATAACTATAACACTGCTTTCTGTAGAAATAAGCACCTCTTCTAAACTCCCTAACTTTAAGATATCTGTTACCTTAAGTATTTGTTTCATAGCGGTAACATACTCAATGGCAAGCTCGTGAACGCGTGAACGTTCTTCCTTTGCCTTATCGGCAATTACAATACCGTCTTTATCGATAATCAGGGCAGCAGAAACTGATGCTTCTCTCTTTAAAATCTCTTCTATCTTTTTTTCCAGCTCCATAGATAAATAAAAGATTAATTTATAATAAGCCTTAAGTCAAGGATATTCACATTAAATTAGTAACATGTCTTAGAGAATGGCTGATTTAAAGATATAAATATGTAAAAAACTTTCATTTAACTTAAGGTATAGGATATACTATTACTTTGATGCCTGAAATGCTTGACAAAAAAATTATTATAACCTATATAACCAAATCAGGTGAAAAGCTTGCCAAAATAATTAAGGATAGAGTTTTTAAAAATGCTACTCTAAAAAAATTAGGATCAGGACAACATGAGGTTTTTTTTGAAGAAGCCTTCAGAAATTATGATGCAGTTATCGCCATTATGGCGGTTGGAATAGTCGTCAGAGGGATTTCAAAGTACCTAAAGGATAAAACAACTGATCCCGCTGTTATTGTAATAGATGAGAAAGGTAAGTTTGTAATTAGCCTGTTATCAGGTCATTTAGGTGGTGCCAATGAGATAACAGAGTTTATTTCAAAAAGGATTAAAGCACTTCCTGTTATTACAACGTCATCAGATTTAAATAATTATCCAGCAATCGATGTATATGCAAAAAGGTCCGGATACATAATATCTGACAAGAATCTCTATAAAAAACTCGTAATGGAAATGCTCGATGGCAAGAAAATCCCTGTTTATCTTGAAGATGATGAGGATGATAGCTTTTTTCAAAATAATCCCTTTAAAATCTTAAAAGATATCAATGAGTTCAAGAAAAGACGTAGCCCTAAAATTTATGTAGGGGTGAGAAAAACAGATAGCCAAACACTTCATCTTATCTCTAAGAAACTTGTGTTAGGTATGGGTTTTCACAGAGGTATTGATGAAAAGAGTTTATTCGAATTCACTTCAGGGGTTTTTACAGCCCATAGTCTATGGTTGTCTGCGGTTTCAAAGATTGCTACAATTGACAAAAGAAAAGGAGAGGCAGGCTTTGAAAGGTTTGCAAAGAAACTAAAGGCTGAGGTTTTTTATTTTTCAGAAGGGGAGTTAAAGGAAGTAAAATTATTCGAAGAGAGTAAGAAGGTCCTTAAATATCACAATGTTGGTAATATATCTGAAACCTGTGCCTATCTTGCAGGTAATGGTGGTAAGATTTTAGTGCCGAAAATCAGAGGGGGTAATATAACAATATGCGTATCAAAGGAAAGATATTTGTAGTTGGCTGTGGTGCCTTAACGAGAGGAACCTTAACGGGCGATGCGGTATCTGCATTGGAAAGGTCTCAAATTATTGTAGGATATAAAAGTTATGTTGATGAGATAAAAAAGATACTGCCTGAAAAGGAATATTATCAAACGGGCATGAAAAAAGAGGTGGAAAGAGTTACAGAGGCTATTAATTTTGCGTTGGGTGGAAAGAGTGTAAGCCTTATCTGCTCAGGAGATGCAGGTATTTACGGAATGGCAGGACTACTGTTAGAGTTGCTCGATAAAAATGAGATTGATATTGAGTATGAAATAATCCCCGGACTTCCCGCCCTTGTTATTTGTTCTGCTGTATTAGGTGCACCGCTTATGAATGATTTTGGTGTTATAAGCTTTTCTAATTTACTAACGAACGAAAGACTGATAGAGAAGAGATTAAGGGCTCTCTTAGATGGCGGGCTTGTTGTTGTTATTTATAATCCCGTAAGCAAAGGGAGAAAAGAGCTTTTTGACAGGCTATGGGATATTATACTGGAAGAGAGAGAGACAAACTTTGGCGGATATGTAAAAAGGGGCGGAAAAGAGGGACAGGAATGGGGGTTAGGCAGAGTCTTTGATCTGCCTGCAGATAAGTTTGATATGAACACCCTGATTATAATTGGCAATGAGTTTACTGATATTATAAAAGGCAGACTTATTACAAGAAGGGGTTACCATCTTTAAATATGCTTAAGATAGCGATAACCGGCGTAATCGGCAGTGGTAAATCAACAATTGCAAAAATATTTAAGGATATGGGCTATGATGTCTTAGACGCTGACGAGGTAAGCAGGGATCTGACGAAGAAGGGAACTTCTGTTTATAGGGAAATTATAAGGGTTTTTGGTGAGAAAATATTAAAGAAAGATGGCCAGATAGACAGAAGGTTACTTGCAGAAATAGTTTTTAATGATAGAGAAAAGAAAAAATTACTGGAAGACATAATTCATCCGGAAGTTAAAAAATTTTTTTCAGAAAAGGCTGAAAAATTAGAGAGAGAGGGGAAAGAGGCAGTAATTTTTGATATCCCCCTCTTGTTTGAGGCGGGCATGGAGAACTTAGTTGACTATGTAATACTTGCCTATGCAGACAAAGAGACCCTTTATGAAAGGGTTAAAAAAAGAGACGGAATAACCAAAGAAGAGTTTTTATCAAGACTAAAAAATCAGATACCCTTAGAGGAGAAGGTTAAAAAGAGTGATTTTGTAATTGATACAAGAAAAGACATAAAAGAACTAAAATCGGATTTGGAAGAAATCTTAAAAAAAGTATTGTAATTTAAACAAACTATCTTACTATAGGTAAAAAAAAAGCCCCGCCTTATGAGCGGGGCTTTTTTTAGTTTTAATAAGCTACATTAAAA